>NZ_WKZF01000001.1:0-496134 GCF_009678325.1 Finegoldia sp. BIOML-A1 | reverse complement strand
CATTGAGGCGTGGCTGGTAATACAGGCCCTTTGGGTCGCATGAGAAAAACCCCCGGCTACGCCGGGGGATGATTATTGACGATGGGAGAAAATTATGGACAATGAAATAAAAGGTTACGTGCATTCTATCGAAACTATGGGACTTGTCGATGGACCGGGAAACAGAACTATATTTTTCTTGCAAGGTTGTCCATTGAAATGCGTTTACTGCCACAATCCAGATTCTCAAAATATACATGGTGGAAAAGAATACACTGTAGATGAAATTATAAAAATAGCGAAAAGATACAAGCCATATCACGGACAAGAAGGTGGAGTCACGATTTCTGGAGGAGAACCTATGTTGCAGGGAGAATTCTTAAAAGAATTGGTGAAAAGACTCAAACAAGAAGGATTCAACACTTGCTTGGATACATCTGGAGTTGGCGATAAAAAATACTACTCAGAAATTCTTCCTTATATCGACACAATGCTACTTGATTTCAAAGCTTTCGACTCCAAATTGTACAAGCAAATTACATTTATGGAAGAGAAGAATTTCCTAGAATTTGTAAATAATTTAGAATCTAATGGTTTTTGTGGAAATATTTGGGCTAGACATGTCATGGTTCCTGGATTTACTGATAACTACGAAGAAATGGATAAGTTTGTAGAATCTTTAGGAAAAATAAAAAATATGGTTGAAAGAATTGAAATTTTACCATATCATTTAGGTGGAGTATATAAATACAAAAATTTGGGTAGGAAATACTTCCTTGAAAATGTCGAAGCGATGGATAAAAAAGTTGCAGAAAAATTTGAAAAATACGTTAATGCACAATTTGCGAAAACCGTAAGCGACAGCAGACGTGATGAAGCTTTGAATTTTCAAGCTAGGAAAATAACAGAGGAGCAATTTAATATGGAAGATGATAAAAAATACTTGTTGGAAGCTATAAAAGATGTGGAGCTTTTCAAGGGAATTGACGATGTGGATTACGATGAGGTAATCGACAAGTTGAAGTTTTTGAAATTAAAAGCAGAAGACTACATCTTTAAGCCTGGAGATTCTGCCGAAAACATGTATGTAATCCACAAAGGTACGATAAAAGTTTTTCACAATACGATTGATGGAAGAGAACAAATTTTGTATTTGTATCACGAAAATGATTTTGTGGGTGGTCATAATATTTTGGAAGATGTGGAATACATCTACATGGGTCAAGCGTTGACAGACTGTGAAGTTATAATGATTCCTAGGGATATTTTCAATAAATATTTGATAAATTCACCACTTGCCCTTACTAAAATTTTGAAGAAAAGTTTCGAAAGAATTAGACTTGCAGAAGATTTGGTGCAAAGATTATCCACTAGCAATGCTACTATGAAAACAGCGGCGCTTTTATTACGATTAAAAGATACAATGGGCGTGGAAACTAAGGATGGAATAAAGCTAGAACTTGCGATGAACAGGGAAGAACTTGGAAATTATTCTGGGCTAACAAGAGAAACTATTACTAGAAAACTAGGTGAGTTCAAAAAGCTTGGATATATCGATTTGATTGGATCCAAGGTTATTGTTATAAAAAATGTCAAAATATTAGAAGAATTGGTGTTGTAGTTTATTGTAAAAAACTTTCTGTTGTGGTATATTATTATCAGAAATTTTGAAATATATGGAGGATTTTTATTATGGATTTACCCGGTGAGCCGAGCTATTTAATTATTTTTTCGGTAATTGCAATTGTTGCAGTGGTATACTTTATGTATATGAATGGAATTGGATATTTTAGGAGCATGTCTGCCTTGTGGTTTTATCAGACACATGGGATTTTGGAGGACAATATCCACGCAAGTTTGAAAAAAACTAGCGGTAAAGCTACAAAAGTGTTCAAAGTCAAAAAAAGTGGGTTTTACGATTTTAAATTGGACAATGAATTGGAAAGCGGCAACGTTACAGTTAGCCTCATAGATTCATTGGGCAACAAAGTGTTCGAATTAAACAAGATGAATGGATATTCTTCTGATTATTTGAACGAATCCGAGAAATACCGCTTGGTTTTTAACTACAACAAAGCATGTGGTAAGTTTGAACTTTCATGGAAATAGATGTGGGGAATGAAGTGCTCCCTTGTTAGTAACTAAAACGCAAAAATTTTGCTGATGACTTCTGTTTTTTACAGATCTCATCAGCTTTTTTATTATATAAATGGAGGAATTATGTTAAAAAGTATAGCAATTATAATTATTTTGTCGTTGATATTGGGGAAATTTTTCAAAAAAATAAAATTGCCACCTATATTGGCATTCTTAATCGTGGGAATAACTCTCGGACCGTTCGCCATGAATCTGATTGACAAGAAAATTTTGGATATTTCATCTGAAATTAGAACTATTGCACTTGTGATTATATTGACTCGTGCGGGGTTGTCACTGGACATTGACGATTTGAAAAAAATCGGACGACCTGCGGTGTTAATGTGTTTCGTGCCGGCAGTTTTTGAAATGTGCGCTGTGGGAATATTAGCACCGATATTTTTGAAGGTGGATGTGTTGGATGCATTTATAATCGGATCGATTATCGCTGCGGTGTCTCCTGCAGTTGTCGTTCCACGAATGATAAAATTAATTGAACAAGGCTACGGAGATGAACACAAAATTCCACAACTTATCTTGGCAGGAAGTAGCTGCGACGATGTGTTCTGCATAGTTGTGTTCACATCGCTGACATCTCTCGCACAAACAGGAGACATCAATATGTTCAAATTCATCGCCATTCCTTTTTCTATTTTGATAGGAAGTGTCGTAGGAGCTGGAATAGGATTTGTGTTGGTGAGATTTTTTAAAAGATTTCACATGCGTGACACTGTAAAAGTGTTGATTGTGTTGAGCATTTCGTTCTTGCTTTTAGAATTGGAAAAAATTACTCCGATTCCATTTTCGGGACTCATCGCAATAATGGCGATGTCCATGGTTGTAAAGAAGATTTACGAAGATTTGGCTGAAAGATTATCAGAAAAGTACAATAAATTGTGGGTTGGTGCAGAAATATTCTTGTTCGTTTTAGTAGGGGCGACTGTGAATGTAAAATACGCGATAAATTCTGGAATCATGGTGGTCGTTTTGGTTATTTGTGCATTGATTTTTAGAATGATTGGAGTGTACGCATCTGTTATAAAAACAAAACTAACACCAAAAGAAAGACTGTTCTGCATGATAGCATACACTCCAAAAGCAACTGTGCAAGCAGCAATCGGTGCAATTCCATTATCGATGGGATTGCAAGTGGGGGATATGGCATTGACTGTAGCGGTTATTTCTATTTTGATTACTGCACCATTTGGAGCGATAATGGTGGATAATTTGTATAAGAAATTGTTAACAACATAAAAAATTGAAAAAACTAGAATAATTGGCGGTTGTAGCCAATTTATTCTAGTTTTTGTTTAACAGTTCGATTTGTGTTACTTTCAGAAATTCATTATTGTTTTGTAGTTGTTTTTCATCTATATTTATTTTAATCCTGTCAGATGTATTAACGTCTGTTATCTCACATTCTACTCACAATTGTACTAAATTATATTTTTTTTAGCACATGAAGGAAATATATTAATAGGCAAATTATCAATGCGATTATGATTATTTTTTTCATTAAAACACCTCCGATATATAATTAAATCACTAAATCATTTATTTAAATCATATCAAAATGAAAAATGATGTCAACATAAAAATGTTAAGATATGTCAAATGAGATTTATTTGAAAAAATTAGTGGTATAATTGAAATGAACAAACGGGGTGAATTATGAAAAAGAAACTAGAGATAGCAGGGATTACTCTGTTGATTGTCGTTGGAGTGTTCTTCATTTTTAAATTTGCAAACGAGAATAAATTTGACAAGCTTAGCTTTAATGCGGATTGCATTTACGTTTACTCAATTGATGATGAGAAGGAAATTTTCTCCAAAAATCCAGACAAGAAAGTGTATCCTGCGTCTTTGACTAAGATGATGACGGTGTATACAGCTATAGGAAAAATTGAAGATTTTGATAAAAAAGCTCCGATAGATAAGAAAAGTTACCAAAAACTTGTTGCACAAAACGCTTCAATGGCAGGTTTTTATGGTAATGAGCCCACTACTTTTGAGGATTTGCTATATGGAACAATGCTTGCCTCTGCCGGAGAATGTGCAGACAGCTTGGCTATTAATGCAAGTGGTTCCAAGGAAAAATTTGTGGATTTGATGAACGAAAACGCAAAGAATATGGAATTAACTAATACGAATTTCAAAAATCCTGAAGGAATGGATGAGGATGATCATTATTCGAGTGCAAAAGATATGGCGTTTTTGTTGAAAAATTCATTGAAAAATGAAAAATTCTACAAGATTTTCACGACTGATAAGTACACTTCTACTAAAACTTTGGATCATCCAAAAGGAATTGAAATCGAAAGTACAGTTCTTGGGAGATTGAAAGATTATGATCAAGATGGCTTCAAAATTATTGGCGGCAAAAGTGGTACTACGGAAAAAGCAGGGCTTTGTTGGGCAACTTTGTCCGAAAAAAATAGCAAGAAATACATCATTATTGTGATGGGTGTTGATTTTGACGATATTAAAAATCCTGGAGATGGACAAATCCAAGATACGATTAAGATTTTGAAGAATTTATAAGATTTATAAGGAGATTACAATGGCTATTTTAGAATTAACATTAGTTCCAATAGGAACACAAACTACAAGTTTATCACAATACGTTGCGAAAGCTTACGATAATGTGAGAAATAAAGAAAATATAAAAGTTGAATTAAATCCAATGGGAACTGTGATGCAAGGAGACATCGACGAATTGTTGAAAGCTGTTAGAGATATGCAAGAAGAGGTGTTTAACGAAGGTGTGGACAGAGTGTATTCTGTGATTAAAATTGACGACAGAAGAGATAAGGATGCATCATTTGAGCAAAAACTGGATTCTGTGAATAAAAGGTTAAAATAATGAACAAAAAATCTATAAAACTGTATAATGTGATATTTCCAGTCTGGATTGTGTGGCTTTATCCTATAACTTGGATTGCGATTGTACCGTTGAATATTTTGGTGGATTTCTTGGTAACTTTGTTGGCGTTGAAATTAATTAAAATAGAAAAACCGATGGAGGTTATAAAAAAATCGATCGCAAAAACAGTTGCACTTGGATTTGTCGCAGACATTATCGCTACGGCGGTATTGATGGTTTTATCATTCGGGATTAATGGAACAAGAAATAATATTGCAAAATGGTTCTACGATAATATTTCAATTCCGATAATGAACGATTATTACGAAACGCCTTGGGGAATTTTGGTTATGGTTCTAGCAGTAATGTTTGCAGGATTTTTGGTGTATATATTCAACCGCAAATTTTCATTCAGAAATACTGATTTGTCAGAATCTCAAATCAAAAAAGTTTCTTTGACATTGGCAATAATAACAGCACCGTATCTGTTTTTGATACCGACGAATGTGTTTTATAATTTGTTCAGCTGATAATTTAATTTCAATAAAAAACTGTGTGAATTTGACTTCACACAGTTTTTGAATGCGTTATTTTTTTATAGATTGTTCGATTTTTTCTGTTATTTCATCTACGTTTCTGTCGTTATAGCCGTAAAATTTTGACTCGATATTTTTGTTTTCGAATAATTTTTCCAATTCTTCCATGAAGACTCCCTTGTCATCTGTCATTTCTACGGAATTTACACAATGAGCAATGTCTTTTATAGCGGAGATTTCTCCTTTGAATTCTTCTGATTTGCAAGTAAGCCCGATTCCACAGCTAGGAGAACCGTCTATTCCTATAACTCCCAAAAAATTTACTCCGTCCTTGATATAATCGGAGATTTCGTTGACGATTGGACTTAATAAATCACGGCTAGTTTGTCTGTAAAAATTATTGTCGAATTGTTCGTACACACTTCCCCAGCGATTGGGCCCGTACATTCTATTTTCTGGACAAGGTAATTGGAATATTCCAACGTTCATTTTCATTAAATTTTTGATCAAACTCAAATTATCTTTTCTGCCAGCATCGTTTTTTACAACAGCAAGTTCATTCAATAAACAATGTGACACCAAAATTATATTTTTATATTCTTGCATACGCACCTCTGTAAAATAATTATAGCATATTTTAATAATACACCAAATGTATGGTATAATTAATACAATAGTAAACAGGAGGATAAAATGAAATTAGTAATCAAAAATTTGACTAAAAAATACGATGATAAATTGGTACTCGACGAAGTAAATTATGAATTCAAAGAAGGAGTCATCACTTCTGTTTTGGGTAGAAATGGAGCCGGGGACAGTGATATAATGATGACAGATACAATAAATCCATTAAAATCAAAGTTTAAAGGCTTCCACAAAACTTTTAAACAAGACGATTTAGGATTAAGTCTGTCATCTTTTTTATTAAATTAACAAAAAAGAAAAGAAAACATAAGTAATAAGGATTGAAGATAATATGATAATATTTAGAGTTTTTTTCAAAATCATATTGTTTCCTATTAGTATAGCGTTAAGTATCATCACTCTATTTTTAACGTTTGTATTAGGTCTCAGCACAATATTTTTCAAACTGATTTCATTTATCGCTATTATGGGATTTTTAGGATCTGTTTATCATGGAGAAAAAGCACTTGCTATAGAGGCAATTATACTAGCATATCTTTTTAGTCCTTATGGTTTACCAGTGCTAGGATATTTTATTATAGAAGTGATAGAAGAGGTGAATGAAAGAATAAAAGCAATTTAAATATAAAAATAAATAGATTAAAACGATGAAAAAGAGATAGCAAAATCAAAGCTATCTCTTTTTATATGAAAAGAAAGGGGGCTATGATGAAAGAAATAGTTAAATTTGAATACTATTATGGCAATGAAGCAGAACAATATTCATTTTTTAGGATTCCCAAAACTTTATTCACCGACTTAAATTTTAAAAAACTATCCGTAGAAGCAAAAATTCTTTATGGAATTCTACTCGATAGAATGAGCTTGTCAATTAAGAATAAATGGTTAGATGAAGAAAACAAGGTATACATCATCTATACCATAGAAGAAATTATGGAAGTATTAAATTGGGGAAGAAATAAGTCGGTTAAAGTAATGAAAGAAATTGAAGAAATAGGATTATTAGAAAAAAAGAGGTTAGGACTTGGAAAACCAAATTTACTCTATGTAAAGAACTTTATTTACACAGAAAATAATAAAACTACAGAAGTTTCAAAAGCAAACCTCAAGAAGTTTAAAAAACAAACTTCAGGAAGTTTAGAAAACAAACCTCAAGAAGTTTCAAAAGAGGACTCTAATAATACTAATATTAATAATACTGAAACTAATAATACTGATTTTAATAATACCACCCCCATATCCCCCTTAGAAAAGCTAGGAGAAAAATCAAAAAAAATTTTGGAGGAGGAAGAATTAAAAGAAACTATAAAAAAGAATATATCTTATGAAACCTTTGAAAAAGTAAGAATAGAAGAAAAGAAGCAAGTAGATGTGATGATAAATGTACTTGTAAAAGCCTTAACTAGCTTTACAAACATTAAAATAGGAGGGAGGCATATATCAAATGAAAATTTTAAAGAAAGATTTCTAAGTCTTAACTATAAACACATAGACTATGTTTTGAAATACCTAAGAGAAAATGCTCCAAAGGATATTAGAAACATTAATGCCTATCTACTGACTCTCTTATACAATGCAGATGAAAGTATTAGAAACATAGAAGTCATAAAGAGAGAAGATCAGAAAAGAGAAAACTATGACTATAGTAACGATGAGGATATATGGAGAGAAATTTTAAATACTTGATAGGAGAGGAGCATATGGAATTAATAAAAGAAATCCTAGAACAGAAAATAAAAAATGCAGAAACAAATAGTCCATCAAAAGATGAAGAAAATAGGAGTTATATAGATCAAGAAACAGGATTAAAATATTGTGCAAAATGTAAAACACCAATTGAAAAAGAAATAGACTTCTTTGGAGAAATAAAAAAAGTTGGTATTTTATGTCAATGTAAAAAAGAAAGACAAAAATTAGAGGAAGAAAAAAGAAAAGAAAATAAAAGGCTTTTGAAAATTGAACACTTAAAAAAAGAGTGTTTTTCTGATCCTATCCTATTAAATTGGAATTTTAAAAATATGGACAAAGACAGTGAGCATGAAAAAGTAGCAAAAAACTATGTTGAAAAATTTGATGAAATATATGAAAACAATATAGGGTTAATTCTCACAGGGAATGTTGGTTGTGGGAAAACTTACTTTGCAAGTGCCATAGCAAATGCTTTACTAGAAAAAGAAATATCAGTCAAAATGACAAATTTTTCTGTAATTTTAAATGATATGACTAACTTTGAGATTGATAAGAGCAAGTATATAGATAACCTAAATCATAAGAAACTATTAATTATTGATGATTTTGGAATGGAAAGAGATACAGATTTTGCAGCTGAGCATATCTTTAACATAATAGATAGTAGATATAGAAGTGGGAAACCTCTAATTATAACAACAAACTTAAATATATCAGCTTTAACTAATCCTGAAACTATAAAAGATAAAAGAATTTACTCAAGGATACTTGAAATATGCAGTCCCATTATATTTACAGGAGAAAATAGAAGAATAGAAAAAATGAAGGAGAAATCAAAATTAGCCTATGAAATATTAAAAAAAAATGAAAGTAGGTGAGTGAATGCAAAATGATGATATAAATAGCAGAACAATAGCCATAGTAAAAAAAGCGGGGATAGTTACAGCCAAGCAAGTTATAAATTTGATGAAGAAAATATTAGAAATAAATAAACATAAAGCGCAGACAGAACATTCAAGACCCTTAGAAAAATTTAAAAAAGTAAAAGTAAAAGACCTTGTAAAAAAAGGTAAAGTAGAAACCTTAGAATTAAATGACATAGACTTAAAAGCATTGAAAAAAGAATTAAAAAGATATGGGGTTAAATTTTCCATAAAGAAAGATTTAGAAAATGGAAACAACATTATCTTTTTTCAAGCAAAAGATATAAAAGTAATGGAACAAGCTTTTAAAAAGACAGTCCAGAAATTTACTAAAGATAAGTCAAGAAAAAGAAAATCTTTAATAGAAAGGCTTAATAACTTCAAGGATAAAGTCAAAGATACTATTGACAGAGATAAGGTTAAACATAAGCATCAGGAACAAAGTTTATAATAAAAGCACTTGGATATATAATATATATGATGAGAAGGTATGAATAGTTTTATCGTTGAATACTATGAAAAAGAAAATGGGAGTCATCCAGTAGAAGAATTTCTCTTATCTATAGATAAAAAATGAGAGCAGAAGCATTAGGAAAGAAACTAAAAAAATACCTTTGAAAGTAAAATATAAGTATAATGGTGGTTTAAAATGACACATAAAAGAATATGTCCCATATGTAACTCAAAGATGAAGCAACAGTTTATAGGTCTATTACATTGCAAGTGTGGTATAAGCTATCATAAAGATCTAGGATATTTTAAAAGAAATGAAAATATGATGTTTGTCTTGGAAAGAAAAAAGATAGGTAAAAAAATAAAACAAGTTCCAGTAATAAGATATAAAAAAGATAAATAAAATACTAATGGGTAGAGAAATCTACTCTTTTTTATGGAGAGGAAGTGATTAATTCGAAAATACTAAATGAAATAATAAAAGATATAAAAAATGTTTTTAAGATAAGAGATAAGAAGAAATTTGTATTAGAAAATTTTCCTTACCTCTTATTTTTTTATATAGGAAATATCTTTGCAAGCCATGTCAACTCTTATGTAGGAGGAGATATAATAGATAGAATTCTAGTGGCTTTTAGTCAAATAGATACTTTAAAATATATTCCATCATTAAAAATAAAAAACCTGATACCCGGTCTAATTCTATCAGTAGTTATCAAGTTAATCCTTATACAGAAAAAGAAAAAAGCAAAAAAGTTTAGAGAGGGCAGAGAATATGGATCGGCAAGATGGGGAAATGAAAAAGATATTGAGCCATACATTGACAAGAAGTTTGAAAACAATGTGCTACTAACTCAAACTGAAAGACTTACCATGAACAATAGACCTAAAAATCCAAAATATGCTAGGAATAAAAATGTATTGGTAATTGGAGGTTCTGGAAGTGGTAAAACAAGGTTCTTTGTAAAGCCGAATCTCATGCAAATGCACTCTTCATATGTAGTGACCGATCCAAAAGGAACATTAGTCTTGGAATGCGGAAAAATGTTGGAAAGAAATGGATATGAGATAAAAATACTAAATACAATAAACTTTAAAAAATCCATGAGATATAATCCCTTTGCATACTTGAAAAGTGAAAAAGATATTTTGAAATTAGTACAAACAATAATTGCAAATACTAAGGGAGAAGGAGAAAAATCAACTGAGGATTTCTGGGTAAAAGCTGAAAAACTCTACTATACAGCCTTAATTGGATATATTTTTTATGAAGCTCCTAAAGAAGAACAGAACTTTACAACTCTACTTGCTATGATAGATGCAAGTGAGGTAAGAGAAGAAGATGAAAATTTTAAAAATGCAGTAGACTATATGTTTGAAGCATTAGAAAAAGAAAAGCCAAACCATTTCGCAGTAAAACAATATAAGAAATACAAACTTGCAGCAGGAAAAACTGCCAAATCAATCCTTATATCCTGTGGAGCAAGGCTTGCTCCATTTGATATTCAGGAACTTAGGGACTTAATGAAAGAAGATGAACTGGAACTTGATACACTTGGAGAAAAGAAAACAGCTTTATTCGTAATAATATCGGATACAGATGATACATTTAACTTTGTAGTATCAATAATGTACTCACAATTATTTAATCTATTATGTGATAAAGCAGATGATGAATATGGCGGAAGACTTCCTGTTCATGTGAGATGCCTACTTGATGAATTCGCAAATATCGGCTTAATTCCTAAATTTGAAAAGCTGATAGCAACTATTAGAAGTAGAGAAATATCAGCTTGCATAATATTACAAGCACAATCACAACTAAAAAGTATCTATAAAGATAATGCAGATACCATAGTTGGCAATTGTGATTCGACGTTATTTTTAGGAGGCAAAGAAAGAACAACATTAAAAGAATTATCTGAAAGTTTGGGAAAAGAAACAATAGACCTATATAACATATCAGAAACAAGATCGAATCAAAAGAGTTTTGGTTTAAACTATCAAAAAACTGGAAAAGAATTAATGAGCCAAGATGAAATAACTGTAATGGATGGTGGGAAATGTATCTACCAATTAAGAGGAGTTAGACCATTTCTTTCAGATAAATTTGACATAACCAAGCATAAGAATTATAAGTTCCTTGAAGATTATGATAAGAGAAATATATTTGACATAGAGAAATACCTACAGAGAAAAGATGAGGTTAAGTTAAAAGAGAGTATGGTAGTTGAAATATTAGATGAATAAATTTAAAATTAAATAAGAAGTAAGATAGATATTTAGGAAAGATTAAAAGAAAATACTTGACAAAAAATATTTTATAACATATAATAATGTCAACAGTACCCGACACGCCTCTTAACAATGCGGACCAAGTCGGGTCATTTGATTTTAGGAGAAAAAATGAAAAAAATTCATCAAGAACCGATTAGTATAGAAAATCAAGTAAAAAACTTAATAGACTTAGGACTTTTAGTAGAAGATAAAACTTATGCTAAGAAAATTCTTGGAAGAATATCCTATTACAGGCTGATTAAAGCTTATAGTATCACATTAAAAAAAGATGGAAGATATATATCAGGAACAAGTTTTGAAGATATTGTAAGTTTATATAAATTTGATAGAGAACTTAGACAGCTTATATTTGAAACAATAGAGCATATTGAAGTTTCTTTAAGAGCGGTTATCACAAACTATTTTTCTTTAAGATATGGGAACTTTTCATATAAAGATATGAATAATTTTGAGAAACAAAAGGAACAAGAAAGGGTACTAGAAGAATTAGCAAGGGAAGTTAAAAGAAATAGACGCTCACCATTTATAAAAAACTTTAAAGACAATTATGAAGGTGGAGAAATTCCACTCTATGCAGTGATAGAAGTGGCAAGTTTTGGAACTTTATCTAAAATGTATAAGAATATGAAAAATGAAGATAAAAGTAAAATTGCAAAAGTCTTTCATACAGACTACCATTACTTTGAATCTTGGATAGAAAATTTTGCCTATATAAGAAATATATGTGCCCATTATGGCAGGCTATATGGAGCAAAGCTTACAAAATCACCAAAGCTATATAAAGAATATTTAAAAAATAATATTTCAAACAATACAATATTTGCTACATTAGTTAATCTTAAAATAGTTTCTGAAGAAGAAAATTACAAAAATTTTTATCATGATCTAACAGCACTAATAGCAAGATATGAAAATATTGAATTAAGACATGTTGGCTTTATAGAAAACTGGAAAGAATTACTAAAACCATAAAATTAAATAGAGAAATTTACACCGAAAAAAAATATTTCGGTGTTTTTTTATGCCCAATGGAGGAAAAATGAAATATATACGAGATGAGCCGAAAAAATAAGATACAGAGAAAAATGAAATATTAATCAATTAGAAGTAGAAGCGATAGAAAAAACTATCGCTTTTTTTATGGAATAAAGGAGATAGAACAAATGGAAAGAGAAATGCTAAATATTAACGGAAATCTAGTAGGAGAAATAAAAACAACTGCAATAGATACAAAGGAAGGAGAAAAAGAAGTAGCTAACTTCACAATAGTTAGAAAGAACAAAGAAGAAGAAAAGGTTAAAAAAGAATATATCTACTGTAATCTCTACGGAGAAAAGGCAAAAAGTGTGAAGGAATTTAAAAGTGGAGAATACATCCATATTTTTGGATATTTTAAGGAAACAAAAAAAGAAGACAAGACATTTAAAAATTTTATCGTAAAGCACATAAATAAAATTAAAAAAGAAGAAAAAGAGGAGGAAATATAAATGGAATTTTTTACACAAGCAGTAAATGTATTAAAAATATTAGTTACAGCAATTGGTGCAGGGCTTGGAGCATGGGGTGTTATCAATCTGATGGAAGGTTATGGGAATGACAACCCTGGTGCTAAATCTCAAGGTATTAAGCAGCTTATGGCTGGAGGGGGAATTGTACTCATAGGTTTAAAACTAATACCGCTATTAGCAAACGTGTTAAAATAAAATGTTTAATATAGTAGATAAGATCAAAGAGTTTTTTTCGGAGATACTTATTGATATGATCAAGGAAAATTTAAGCGGAATGCTCCTTGATATAAATGACAAAGTATCAACGATAGCAAATGAGGTAGGAAAGACTCCGAGTGGATGGAACTCGGAGGTTTTCCACTTCATAAAGTCTATTTCAGAAAATGTTATACTTCCCATAGCAGGTCTTATCATAACGGCTGTACTATGTATTGAATTAATTCAAATGGTAATGAACAAAAATAATATGCATGACACAGATACCTTTGATTTTTTTAAATATATGATAAAAATGTGGATAGCAGTATGGCTTGTATCTCATGCTTTTGACTTTTCTATGGCAGTATTTGATGTGGCACAGAATTTAATAGGAAAGGCAGCAGGTGTGGCAAATGCTAGTGCAAAAGTTTCTCCAGGTGATATAGCTAATATGGTAGATAGCCTAAAAGGAGAGTCAATAGGAAAATTAATGACTATAGTATTAGAGACAGCAATTGTAAAGATGATAATTCAAGGGATATCAATACTCATTACAGTTATTCTATACGGCAGGATGATAGAAATATATATTTATACTTCAGTTTGCGCCATACCTTTTGCCACAATGGGCAATAAAGAATGGGGAAGTATTGGAACAAACTATATAAGAGGGCTCTTCGCACTTGGCTTGCAAGGTTTATTCCTACTTATATGCGTAGGAATTTATGCCGTACTTGTTAAGACTTTAAATATATCAGACATACACAAAAGTATTTTTGAATTACTAGGATACACCTTAATACTTGGTATAACTATGATGAAATCAGGAAGTATTGCAAAATCAATTTTAAATGCTCATTAATAAAAAAGGAGAAGATGATGAAAATTAGAAGAAAAAAGGACAAAAAAATTAAGCTAAAAACACTTGGAACAATAGGACTCCCAATACTTTTAATAGGGGGATATATTACAAGAGAAATACAAAATAGAATGATTATAAGAAAAACATTGGAAGTTTTAGATAATAGAGAAGAAACGAATGAAAAAGTCTTAGAAATAGCAGTGAATATGGGAAAATCACAAGAAGATCTGAACAGAGAAGATATATATGGATTTTACTTAGAGGGGTTAGAATAATGGCTTATGTAAATGTCCCAAAGGACTTAACAAAAGTAAAAACAAAGGTAGCTCTAAATCTAACAAAAAGACAATTAATTGGCTTTACAATTGCAGGTCTAATAGGCTTTCCAGTATATTTAATGGTAAAAAAAGTGCTTCCTAATGACCTATCTATGTTAATTATGATAGGTGTGTCTTTTCCTATAATATTTGCAACTCTTTATGAAAAGGACGGGATCTATTTTGAAAAATATTTAAAGTATATTATAGATAAGAAAAGACAGACAAGTATAAGGATATACAAGACAGAATGTATTTATGATATAAAGAAACAAAGAAAGGAAAGGAGTAAATGAATCAAATACAGAAAAAACAACAGAAAAAATTAAATCAAGAAAAAAGAAATTTAAAAAAACAAAAAGAAGATTTAAAAAGCATTAGTATAAGTCAAAAAAAGATGAAAAAAGCAAATATTTCTAAAGAAAAAGGAAAGCCCAAAAAGAAGCTTTCCTTTTTTGGTGGGAAGAAGAAAAAGAGTGTTCAGGAAACAATCCCTTATTTAAGAATGTTGAGAAATGGGATTTGCCAAGTTGAGAAGAACAAATTTAATAAAATGATACGTTTTTTAGATATTAACTACCAGCTTTCAACAGAAGAAGATAAGGAAAGTATATTTAATGAATTTTCAAGTTTTTTAAACTATTTTGATCCAAGTGTTGATATAGAACTTTCATATATTAATCGCATAGGAAAAAATGAAGAAGTAGAAAAAAACATCAATGTTCCGGATAGAAACGATTCATATAATGAAATACGAAAAGAGTACAGGGAAATGCTAAAAAATCAGAGTCAAAAAGGAAATAATGGACTTACTAAATATATGTATATCACCTTTAGCTTACAAGCACAAGATTTAAAAGAGGCAACTACAAGACTTGAAAGAATGGAAATGGATATATTAAATAACTTTAAGCAGATGGGAGTAAAAGCTTATGTATTAAGTGGATATGAAAGGTTAAAGGTTATTCACGATATCTTAAATCCAAATAAGAATTTTGTTTTTTCATTTGAAGACCTAAAATATAGTGGACTATCTACTAAGGATTATATAGTACCAGCATCATTTAACTTTTCATCTAACAATCAATTTAAAATTGGAGAATACTTTGGAGAAGTAAACTTTCTACAAATTCTAGCACCTGAATTATCAGATAGATTATTATCAGAATTTTTAGGAGTTGAAGAAAATATGATTGTAACATTTCATATAAATTCCATTGATCAAACAGAAGCTATAAAGATGATTAAAAGAAAAATAACAGACTTGGATAAAATGAAAATTGAAGAAAATAAGAAGGCTATAAGATCAGGATATGACATTGATATTCTTCCAAGCGATTTAATTACCTACGGTAATGATGCTAAGAAACTATTAGTAGAACTTCAAAATCATAATGAGAGAATGTTTGTCATAACTATTTTGTTTACAAATATGGAAAAAAGTAGAAAGAAATTGAGTAATATAATCTTTCAACTAAATTCAATAGCAGGTAGGCATAATTGTGTATTGAAAAATCTTAACTATAGACAGGAACAAGGACTAATTTCTTCCCTGCCACTTGGAAAAAATGAAATAGAAATAAAAAGAGGACTTACAACCAGCTCTACAGCAGTCTTTATTCCTTTTACAACAGAAGAGTTGTGCTTAGAAGGAGAGAGCTTATATTACGGATTAAATGCTTTAAGTCGTAATATCATTATGACAGATAGAAAGCTTTTAAAGAATCCAAACGGTTTAATACTTGGAACACCGGGTAGCGGTAAATCTTTTTCAGCTAAAAGAGAAATTACCAATGCTTTTTTAATCACACAAGATGACATCATTATCTGTGATCCGGAAGGGGAGTATGGAAATTTAACTAAGGCACTAGGTGGAGAAGTTATAAAAATATCGCCAACAAGTAAGGATTATATAAACCCGTTGGATATAAATGTAGACTATGCCGATGAAGACAATCCCTTATCTTTAAAGTCTGACTTTATTCTTTCACTGTTTGAACTTGTAGTAGGAAAGGAAGGGTTAAGTGCAGAAGAAACTTCAGTAATTGATAGATGTCTTCCAATATTATATAAGTATTACTTCGACAATCCAATTTCTGAAAATATGCCAATTTTAGAAGATTTATATAATTTACTTTTAAAACAAGAAGAAAATGTAGGGAAAAAATTAGCGGTAGAAATGGAAATTTATGTCAAAGGCAGCCTCAATGTATTTAACCATAGGACTAATGTAGATACAGGAAATAGAATTCTTTGTTATGACATTAAGGAATTAGGAAAGCAACTTAGAAAAATAGGTATGTTAATTGTTCAAGATCAAGTGTGGAATAGAGTAACTATTAATAGAAATAAGAAGGAAACCAGATATTACTGTGACGAATTCCATTTGCTTTTAAGAGAAGAACAAACAGCCTCATATTCCATAGAAATTTGGAAGAGATTTAGAAAATGGGGCGGGATTCCAACAGGATTAACACAAAATGTAAAGGACCTTTTAGCCAGTCCCGAAATAGAAAATATATTTGATAATACAGATTTTATCTTAATGCTTAATCAAGCTAGTGGTGATAGGGAAATTTTAGCTAACAAGTTAAATATATCTCTTTATCAGTTATCCTACGTAACAAATTCCAATGAGGGAGAGGGATTACTATTCTATGGAAACACAATAGTACCTTTTGTAGATAGATTTCCTAAAGATACAAAATTGTATAAGTTAATGACAACTAAACCAGAAGAATTAAAGGAAGGGATAGAAATTGATAGACAGAGAGAAGTTAAAAACTAACTATATTATTAATTTAGATGCAATTTCTGCTCTAAAGGAATTTCCAGATAAAATATTTGATTGCTGTATTACATCTCCTCCATATTATGGACTTAGAGATTATAAAGCAGAAGGACAAATTGGAAGAGAAGAAAGTCCGGAGGAATATTTAAATAAATTAATTGAAGTCTTTAGAGAAGTAAAAAGAGTATTAAAAAAAGAAGGAACACTTTGGGTAGTTATTGGAGATTCTTATGCAGGTACAAGAAGCAAAAAAAAATATAAAGATCCTAAAAACATAGAAGGAAGAAGTGGTCAAAAAGAGTCTATTACAGAAAAACTCAGTGGCTACAAGGCAAAAGACTTAATGGGGATACCTTGGCAACTAGCTTTAAAATTAAGAGAGGATGGTTGGTATTTAAGAAGCGATATTATTTGGCATAAGGAAAATGCCATGCCTGAGTCTTGTAGGGATAGACCATCAAGGTCTTATGAACATATCTTCCTACTATCAAAAGCAAGAAAGTATTTCTATAACTTTGACGCTATGAAAGAACCAATAAAAGAAATAAGCAAGAAAAGATATATGAGGGCAAGAGGAAAAGATAATAAGTATTTACAAGAAGGCACAGGAGCTAAAAGACAGAGCATAAATGAAGCAAGAGAGTATGGAGAATATATAGGAGATAATGTCCCTAAGTTTAGAAACAATAGAGATATTTGGACTATTAACACCAGTGCGTTTAAAGGAAAACACTATGCGGTATTTCCACCAAAACTGGTAGAACTTTGTATAAAAGCAGGATGTCCTAAAAAAGGCTTAATTCTTGATCCCTTTATGGGTTCAGGAACTGTTGGAATGGTAGCTATTAGGATGGACAGAGAATATATTGGAATTGACATAAACAAAGACTACTGTCAAATAGCTAAAGAAAGGATAGAGAAAAATATGAAATAGGAGGTATATATGAAAAAGAAAGGGAAAGTAAACCCAAGAGATGTACCAAAGACCAAACTTATATCAGAAAAGAAAGAAGAAAGCAATGAAAAATTCAGTAGTACAGAGAGAAAATCAGATTTTTCAAAAAAAGAAATTAATAAAGTAAAAAGCAGGAATAACATAGACAATAATGATGAAAACTCTAAGTATTATTCATCTCATTTGCAAGAAAATAGTCAGGATTTACTCAACGAAAAAGATAAGTCAAATAGAGGAAGAAGACAAAGAAAAAACCATGAGGAAAAATTTGCAGAAGCCTCCTATCATAATGAATATCAGCCAGAATATTCGCAACAGCAGCATAGAAAAATGGAAGAAAATGAGGAAAGTAGATATGGTGAATATTACGGGCAAGAAACAGAATACAGGCTAAGTAACTTTAAAGAAGATTTTAATGATAGACCAAATTCAACTAGCTCTAATTTAAAAAGTAGCACTTCTCCCCAAAAAAATTACAAGGGGAATAGTAATTTAAAATGGAAGAAAAACGTTGAGAGTGAAAGTTTTAATGGAGTGCAAGAGAAAAAAATAAGGAGATTTAGAAAAGAAGAAGATAAGGATTTTAATATAGAGGTAAGTTCAACATATGATCCCTTATCGCAGGACTCAGATAATGATGGTGTCATAGATCGCTATGACATGAACTTTAGTGATAGCAATGTATCATATAGGGACACAAGAGATGACTATAAGTATTTACCATCTTCTGATGTGCAAAGAAAAAATTGGGATGGTTATTCTATTCTTGGTGAGAAAGGGAAAGAAAGCTTTCAAAAAAACACCTTTAAAAAACTTTATCAATCTCAAAGTCAGTTTAAGGATAAAGGGGAAAAAGTAGAATTAAAATCTTTAAATGGGAAGTATAGAAGAAAATATCTATCATATAAGGCAAATGAAGAAGATAAAAAAATAATTCAAGACCTGAATACTAATAAAAAACAAAATAGCAAATATTTCAAAGGCAAAGTTAGAAATTTAGAAGAAAAAGATATGCTAATGGGTAAGGTTTCTAGTGGGAAATTTAGACAGGATAGCCTATCTGAAGGATTCAAAAGTGAATCTGAAAAAAATAAAGATAAATATAATATAAATAAAAAGAATCAAGAAAAAATAGGCACGAAAAAAGAAATCTTCAAACAGGAAAAAAACGTAATAAAAAATGAGAATCTTGAAGTAGATGAACTTGATTTAAATCATAGTGGAATTTCTAATAAAAACAAGGGAAAGAAAAGACAAATAAAAGACGCTTTTGATAATACTATAAAGAAAAGCAACTTTGATCCAAAGAAAGAATACACCAGGACAAAAAAAGAAGTACAGGATTCTAAAAATGTATCTGAAGAAAATAAGGTAGATACAAAAAATAAAACTAAATTCCATTCTAAAAAAGATAACAAAAGTGAAAAAGATAAGTTTTATAAAAAGGAAGATAAAATATCAAAACTATATGAGAAAAAGAATAAAAAAGAAAAAGAGTTAATTAAGTATAAGAAAAAGTCAAAAAAAGCGGGTTTAGAAAAACCTATTACTTTTGCGAGTGCTATGACGGCAAACTATCTATATAGTGGGAAAGATGATAATGCAGGTGTTAACGCTGCTTATAAGCTTAGTAGAACTACCGAAGTTGTAGGTAGAGAAATTAGCCATTTTAGAAGAAAAAAACCTTTAAAAACTCAAAGAAAAATAAAATCTTTAGAAGGAAAAATTTATAAGAAAGAAAGTAAACTTCTATTTCAAAGAAATTTTGAAGAATTGAAGAAGACTAAAGCTTATCAAAACTCTAATAAACTGAATCGATTTTTTATGAAAAAGAAGTTTCAGAGAGATTTTAGGAAGAAACACGGGGAAGGTTTAGTAAATAGAGTAAAGAAATCTTTCGCTAATATTGGAAAGAAAACATTGGAAGCTTTAAAAAACAAAGGATATAAGCAAATTTTAATTGCCCTTTGTATTTTAGGACTTTTTTTTATGCTATTTCAAGGAATTAGCAATGTTGGCAGTCTTACTTCAGGATTAACAAGTAATGTTATAGCTACAAGCTATCTATCAAAAGAAGAAGTTTTAATGGATATTAACAATGAATTTACAAGTTATGAATATGCCTTACAAGATGAAATAGATAGTATTAAAGAAAATTATCCAAATTATGATGAATATCATATAAAAGGAGATTCTGTTGGTCATGACCTACACGAGCTTTTTAGCTATTTAACAGCAAGATATGGAGAGATTAAGTCAGCTGAAGAGATACAAAAGGAATTAAAAAAGCTATTTAATCAAATGTATGAGAAAAAATATACTTCAAAGTCTATTACAAAATATGACAGTGAAGGAAATCCATACACCTATAGAATTCTAACATTAACTATAAAAAAGAAAAGTATTGATGAAATAGCAAGAGAAGAATTTGCAAACTATGAAACAAATATGGCTCATTATTTAGCATTACTTGATAGTCAGGGAAATATGAGTGGATATTTTGGATCAAGCTATGGGAACTTGGGAGAGATTATAGACAATCCAAACTTTGGAAATCCCGGTCTTGCTTTTGATTCTGAAACTGCCAAAGCCTTATTTAATGAAGCAGAAAAACATATAGGTAAAAGATATGTGTTTGGAGCAAGTGGACCATCTAACTTTGACTGTTCAGGTTTTGTATGTTGGTCATTTACAAAGTCTGGTGTAAAGAGAATGCCAAGAACTACAGCTTGGCTTATTTATAAAAACTATTGTAATCCAATATCTCCAAGCGAGGCAAAACCTGGGGATATTATTTTCTTTAAAGGCACATATAATTCGGGTACGCCAATTTCTCACGTAGGGATATATGCCGGAAATGGAATGATGCTCCATGCAGGAGATCCTATCCAATATGCCAGTATAAACTCAAGGTATTGGAAAAATCACTTTTATTCCTTTGGTAGACCAAAATAAGGGGGGAGTAAAAATCTATGAATAAAAAATTAATCAGAAACATAGAAAAACAGAAGAATTTAAGAAAGAAAAAAGAAGAAATTGAAATAGAACTTCAGTTATTAGCAGAGGAACAAGAAGAAATAGAAAATTTAGAGGTCATCAAGGAATTTCGAAGTAGAAAAATATCTCTTGATGAATTTTTATTTATTGTTAGAAAAAATAAGGAAGAAGAAAATAGAGAAAGACAAGAACTTAAAAGAAAAGATACAAATGAAAGTGAGGAAAATTTATGAAAAAAATAACCAGTGGAATTTTAGCTGTGATAATGCTACTTGTAAGTTTAGTGAATATAGTGGCTGTAAGTCCTGTATATGCAAGTACAGATTATAAGGTAGAGTGGACGGAAGATGATTTTATGTATTCCTCTGAGGGAAATATAATTGCCTTTAGTGATAAGGGCTTAGAAAAGAAAGAGAAGACAAATATTCTAGTATTTCCTGAAGGAACGAAATCTATAAATGGAAATTATTCTTTAAGTCATTCAAACGATGAACTTAGATATAAAAGAGAATTTGGACGTGGTAAACATTGGGATAAAGTAATTATTCCTGATTCTGTTAATCATTTAGGCTATGCTGCCTTTTACGAAGCAAGTATAGACGAGGTAAAACTATCAAGTAGTCTAACTTATCTTGGTGGTTTAGCATTTTTCAATTGTGGACTTAGAAAAGTGACTTTACCTGATACTTTGGTAAATATTGAACATAATGCTTTTGAAAGAAATAATCTTCAAGAAATAACTATACCGAAGTCTGTGAAGACAATTGAACAATATGCTTTTTCAAGAAATAAATTGCACACTATAAAAGTTTTAGGCAATCCAAATATTAACAGTAAGGGAGTATTCCATGATCAAGAAGTTGAGTATAGACCAAAACAAAATCCATTTTACGAAAATCATTTTGGTTTCAACGGAAATCAAGGATTCAAATCTATTCCTAATGGATTAAGTTATGAAAATGGAGAATTTGTCTTTGATAAGAATGTAGATAGTGTAGAACTTGAATTTGATTATAACAATGATATGTATCAAGGAAAGATGACTATTTACAATCCAAATAAATATTCCATTGATACTCAAACAGATTTAACAGGGCAAGATATTGATGAAAAGGACAATAAGATTGATGATTTAACTAAAAACATTAAGGATTTAGAAAATCAGATCAAAGACTTAAATGATAAGAAACAAGAAGACCAATCAAAGATAGATGAATTAAAGGAAAAATTAGAATCTTGCAAAGATAATGGAGAGAAACTAAAACAAGAAAAGTCTAAGTTAGAAGAAGAGATTAGAGATAAAGACAAAAAGATAGCTCAATTGAATAAAGAAATTGAGGAACTTAAAAATTCTAACAATGATGAACTAATAGCAGAAATTACTCAGCTTAAAGATGAATTAAAAAGATTACAAGATGAAAATGCAAAACTAAAAGAAGATTATTCATCTACAAAATGGGAGTTAGAGGCTGAGAAAGAAAAGACCGATAAAAACGAAAATAAAATCAAAGAAATGCAAGAAAAGCTTGAGTCTTTAGAAGTGGAACTAGCAAAGAAGACTAAAGAAATTGAGGATAAAGATAATAAAATTAAGGGTTTGGAAAAAGCTCTTGATGAAAAAGATACTAAGATAAAAGACCTAGAGTCTAAAAAGAAAGAGACAGAAAATTCTAAGTCAGAATGCTGTAAAAAAATTGAAGAGCTTCAAAAGACTATTGATAGTTTAAAAGAAACTTCTGAAAATACAAAAAAAGAATTAGAAGAGAAAATTAAAGAACTAGAAGAAAAACAAAAAGCTTCTGAAGAAGAAATTAAAAAGCTAAAAGAAGAATTAGATAAGAAAATTGAAGAAGCAAAGAAGTTAATCGAGGAAGCAAATAAAAAAGCGAAAGAAGAACTTGAAAAGCAAGCTAAAGATGAAAAAGATAAAAATATAAATCAAGACTTATCTAAAAAATTAGATGAACTTCTAAAACTTCAAAAAGAAAACAAAGAGAATAAAGAAGATAAGAAATCTCAAGATAAGAAGTGGGATGAACTTTTGAAAGCTGATGACAAGAATATCCTAAATCAATTTGATCTTAACAAGATGAGAGAGCAAGAGGAACAACAGGACAAAAAACAAGTTAAAGATGAAAAAGAATTTGCAGTTTTTCAAGTAGACAAAAACTTTTATAACATTATAAAAGATGGAAAGAAAACTACTGTGTATATGGATGTAAAAGCATATATTAAGGATAATCGCATTATGCTACCTGTTAGATATGCAGCCTATACTCTTGGGTTTAATGTAGAATATGATGATAGTAAGAGAGAGGCTATCTTTTCAAATAAAGAAAATACAGCCTTACCTAAAAAAACTCTAAGATTAAATATAGATACTGGTGTTATGAAAGATAGTCAAGGAAACATTTATCATTCTGACACTAAACCTGTAATTATAAATGGAAGAATTCACGCATCTATTTCCAATATAGCTAAAGCTTTTAATGCAAGCTGTGGGGATATAAGAGATGAAAAAGATCAAAGTATAGAATGGGATAATAGCAGAAAGGCAGTTTATGTCTTTAAGAATATAAAGTAAGAAAAGGAGATAACTATGAAGAAAAAAAGATTAGGGGTAGCCTTAGTGCTACTCCTTTTACTATTCAGTATGCCAAGCATATCCATAGCTAAGAGCAATGAAAATGAAATAAAAAATCAGTCAAATGATATTTATTTGCCAGAAAAAAGTAAAGAATTAGAAAGCTTATTTGATGAAGATGTATATAAACCATCCAATGAGAGTCAAAAAATTCCTTATCAGGAAGTGCCGAAAATACAAGAAAATAACATAAAAAATGAGCAAGTAGATAAAAAAGAAAAGCCATCTAAGCTTGTTAAAGGTGGCAATACTAAAGCAATTAATCCATTAGCCACAAAAGAAAATAAGGCAAGAGGAACAGTTATAGAAAATGTAGATAAAAATGGACAGGATATTACACCGAAAGTAGAAGATCAAACATCAAGAGATGAAAAAAAGGAAAATCCAATAGATGTCAGACAATTTTTAACCTTTCAAACAAAGAGTGGAAAAACTATGCACCTCATTGTAGATCATTCGGAAAATCAAGAAAATGTACAATTATTAACAGAAGTTGGAGAACAAGATCTACTAAATATGATTGAAGGAGAAAGTGAAGTAAAGCCAAAAGAAGAAGTAGTGAAAAAAGAAGAACCGGTGGAGGAAAAACCGAAGAAAGAGGAGAAAGAAGAAAAGAAATCAGGGATAGGACTTTATTTATTTATGGGTTTAATTATTGTTGGTGTAATGGGTGCAGGATATTACTTCAAAATCTATAAAAAAAATGAAGAAGCAAGTTTTGAAGATGAGCAAGATTATAATGAATTAGAAGATGATTATGAATCTGAAGGGGAGGATTATGATCTTGAAGATAAGGAAGATACAGAAATTATTCCAGATGAAGATGAATTTTAATCTTCTCAATGATTTAAGCGGTAGATTAAGAACAACAATAAACTCAATTATCGTGTAAATTTATAAACATACGATAGAAAAGTACAATTAGAATTCTAGAACTTTAATAAAAAAACGACGAACAAAACAACACCCAAACTTAACATATAAAAGGGAAGCTAAGTAGAAATGATTGATTGTATAATTAAGAATTCGATGATATGAAATTTCTTGATAAATTTTGAAATAAATTGGGATAGGAATTTAAAGCTTTGTTGCATACACACTCGCAAAAGTATATAATATAAGTGTAAATACAACAAGGAGATGAATATAATGAATTATAGAAAGCAAATTGAAATACATCTAAAAAAATCAGGTGGCATTATAACATCTGCTTATTGCAGAGAAAATAACATACCTACAGTATACTTAAGTAGACTAGCAAAAGAAGGAAAATTGTTTAGAGTTCAAAAAGGAATATATATTATTGAAGATGGTGACTTCGATGAGTACTATTTTTTCCAATATCAGTATAGAAAGGCGATATTTTCCTATGAGACAGCTTTGTTTCTACTTGGGGTAACGGACAAAATTCCATGGAGAATAGATGTTACAGTATACAATGGATATAAATTTAATGAGAAGCAAAATACACTTAATATCAATTATGTAAAAAAATCTATTTATAATCTAGGAATTATACAGAAAAAGACAATGTTTGGAAACATTGTGAATGTTTACTCCTACGAAAGAATACTTTGTGATTTTATTTCCAACAAAGAAAAAATGGATACTGAAGTTTATATAAAACTCATTCGTTCCTATTTTAAATATAAGGATAAGGATATACATTCTCTATATGAAATAGCAAGAAAAATGGGAATAGAAGATAAAGTAAGGGAAGTTATGGAGGTGGTATATGAATAAAACAAAGTTAACCGCCATTTGTCATAATATAAGCAAAGAATCAGGACTCCCATTTAATTCAGTAATGTTATATTATTTTTTGGAAAGCATATTAAAAAAATTAGCACAGAGTAAGTATCATGAAAAATTTATTTTTAAAGGAGGTTTTCTTTTATCTAATGTAGTAGGCATAGATTCAAGAAGTACAGTAGATATAGATCTTCTTTTAAGAAATATGCATTTATCAGAAGAAAATGTATTAAAAATAATACAAGAATTACTAGAAGCAAGTCATTCAGATGATATATCCTATAAAGTACATGGAATAAGTACAATCAAGGAAGATGACCAGTATGGAGGGTTTCGTGTAAGTATACTTTGTAGGATGGAGAATATAAGACAAATTGTACCTCTTGATATTGCAACAGGTGATGTTATCACACCACATCCCATAGATTATAAATATATAAGTGCTTTTGGGCAAGAAGATATTTTAATTAAAGCCTATCCTATTGAAACAATTGTGGCAGAAAAAATTCAAACAATATACTCTAGGGGGTTTTTAAATAGTAGAAGTAAGGATTACTATGATCTTTATATAATTTATAAATTAAAAGATAAAGAAATTGATACCAAGATATTAAAAGAAGCATGTATTAGAACTTTTGATTATAGAAAAACGGAATTTGATATAGATAAAATCATCAGTTTAATGAGAATGTTAAAAACGGATCAAGCTTTTTTAGACAGATGGAATTCTTATTCGAAGAAAAATCTTTATGCTAGAGACATAAAGTTTGAAGATGTAATAGATAATGGAATAAATATTATAGAAAAAATAAAAAATCGGTAGAGCTATAAAAAAGATGAGGGATTGAAAATTTAATCTCTCATTTTTTTATTAAAAAACTAAAGGAGGAAAAATGAAATTAGTAATCGCAGAAAAACCAAGTGTTGCAGCATCAATAGCAAAAGTTATAGGAGCAAAAAATAGAAATAATGGATATTATGAGGGGAATGGATACATTGTTTCATGGTGTGTTGGGCATTTAGTACAAATGGCAAATCCTGATGTGTATGATGAAAGATATAAGAAGTGGAGAATTGAAGATTTACCTATTATCCCAAAAGAATACAAGTATGAGGTAACGAAGACAACTAAAAAACAGTTTAATATTCTTAAAAGACTAATGAATAGTAATGAAGTTGACACCATTATTAATGCTTGTGATGCTGGTAGAGAAGGAGAAGCTATCTTTAGACTTGTATATATGATGGCAAATTGTAAGAAGAAAATGAAACGTCTTTGGATTTCCTCAATGGAAGACTCTTCCATAAAAGAAGGATTTAGCAACTTAAAAGATGGAAGTAACTATGATAATCTTTTTGATTCAGCTAAGGCTCGTGCCATAGCTGATTGGCTTGTTGGAATGAACATAAGTAGACTTTACTCCTGTCTATATAATGAAAATTATAGTGTAGGCAGAGTACAAACACCAACTTTATCAATGATTGTGAATAGAGATGATGAGATAAATAGTTTTAAAAAAGAAAAATATTATACAGTGGAGATTTCCATGAATGGATTTACACTGTCGACAGATAGAATTGATGACAAGATAGTGGCAGAGCAGCTTAAAAATTTAATCGAAGAAAAAATTGAAATAACTGATTTAATTAAAAAAGAAAAGATTACAAAGCCTAATCTGCCCTTTGACCTAACAACACTTCAAAGAGAATGCAATAAGTATTTTGGATACAGTGCAAAACAAACCCTAGATTATGCCCAAAGCCTGTATGAAAAGAAGTATATTACCTATCCACGAACAGATTCAAGATATTTGACAGTAGACATGATAGAAAGCACTGTAAATAATATTATAGGAAAAAATGATTTTGACACAGAAAGAATTAAGGTAGTTTTTAATTCTGAAAAAGTTACAGATCATCATGCAATAATTCCAACGATAAGTTCATTAAATAAGGATATTTCAAATCTCCCGGAAAGTGAAGCCAAAGTATATAGACTTATAACAAATAAACTCTATGCAAGTTTTGGATATCCTCTTGTAGAAAATACAACAAAGATAGTGGCTGAATTTGACGGGTTTGAATTTATAAACACTTATAAAATAATTGCTGAAGAAGGATTTACAAAATATTTAGAAGAATATAAATCAAAGAAGAAAGAAGATATACAACTTCCTGATGTAAAAATAGGAGATTTTTTATATATTGAAAATAAAGATATAAAAGAGAAGTATACAAATCCACCTAAACACTTCACTGAAGACACACTCTTAAAAGCTATGGAAATAGCTGGAAATGATGAATTAGTTAAGGATGTCGAAGTTGAAAGAAAAGGACTTGGTACTCCTGCTACAAGAGCGGGAATAATAGAAAATTTGATATACAAAGGTTATATAAAAAGAGAAAAGAAAAACCTAATATCAACTAGGAAGGGATTAAACCTAGTTACTATAGTTATAGATGAGTTTAAATCTCCAAAGACAACAGCAAAATGGGAAATGAGATTAAGTGATATAGCAAAGGGTAAGGAAAATAAAGAGAATTTTTTAAAAGAAATTGAAGAAGAAATAGAAAATACTATAGATAAATATTATAAGTAAATTGATTATAAAAAATTGAATACGGTTATAGGAATGAAGAAAGGAGTGATTTATGAAAGAAATAGGGTATAATATAAGTGATAAAAGAGTAGCAATTAGGAAATTTACTGATTTGACATAACTATAAATATACGTTATACTCTTATCGGATAAAGATGGTGTCCCGCTACCGTTAAAGGTGGAACATTAAAGAAGGTGTCTCACTACCTATATCCCAAAGGTGAAGCATTAAAGAAAACAGAGAGGATAAAACCTCTCTGTTTTTTTAGGATAAAACAATGCTAGAAGTTATTAAATATGGATTTTATACTGTAAATTCCGATTACCTTGAATGGCTAAATAAAGTAGATTCAGAAGTTTATTATAATCCATCGTATAGAAACAGTATAAAACCATTTGTTGGTATAGAAAATTATAATTATTTTATTCCAATTTCTTCTGCAAAGGAAAAACATAAAAAATGCAAGAATGTTTCTGATGAGCATTTTTTGATTTATGAAGTGATCGATAATAGTATTACTATAGATGGAGATATTTACAAATATTATTCTGATAGAGAAAAAATGCACATATTATCTATATTGGATATTAAGAAAATGATTCCTGTACCGACTGATTGTTATGAAAGAATTGATTTTAACGAACTTGAGGATATTAGATATAAAGACTTATTTCAAAAAGAATACGCTTTTTGTTTAAAAATAAAAACAAAGGTCTTGATAAAGGTAGAAAAAATATACAAAAAGCAAAAGAAAACAGGAATTATAAGAAGAGCAAATTGAAATTTTTCAAAGTTAGAAAAAGCAATGTTGGATTGGAAGCAATAGAATAAAGGCAGTTAAAGCGATTAGAAAAGTAAAAAATTCCAATCGTTTTTTATTGCAATAAAAAGATAGAGTAAATGACATGTTAAAGTTATCTTTTGCTTACAGAAATTTAAAAAATAGAAAGAAATAAAGTTTAATAAATAAATATATAAAAATTTAGTTCATTTTTATCACTATAATGAGGAGGGATAAAATGCCAAGATATGATATAGTAGATTTAAGCAGAACAATCTATCTTGCAAAAGAAGAATTTAAGAAAGATATAAAAAAATATGAGGAATATTTAAAGGTATCAGGCAATAACTATAAGTATCCATATATACATCAAATATCTATATACAATATGGATCCAAAAGCAACAGCCTGTGCAGAATTTGATTATTGGAAAAGTATAGGTAGAAGCGTTAAAAGAGGCGAAAAAGGAATACCACTTTTAGATATAGATAGTGGAAGGATAAAATATATCTTCGACATAAGGCAAACAGTAAGTATTAATCATAATATTTCTGAGGTAAAGTTATGGAAATATGATAGCAAAAAGCATTTAAACTTACTAGATGACCTGATAGATAAGTTTAAAGAAAAAGATAGTAAGCTTCTATTAAGCCAAGAAGATAAAATTGATGCCTTAGTAGAAAGTAATGTTAGAGGAAAATTCAATAAAATTTTAGAAAGTCTATCTGATGAAAGTTTAAAAAGCATTCAAAAGGTAGACCTTTTTAATTTGTTAAAAGAATCCGTAAAAATTTCCATAAGCGAGAGAATGGAGGTCTCATATCAGCTAAAAGAAGAAAACTTATCTTTACTGTCTAAAATATCAAGTTCGGACATAGACAAAGTATTAAGTATAAGTGCTAATATAAGTAAAAATATCTTACTTGATTTGGGAAGTGAAATAAAAAGATTAGAAATTTTAGAGAAAATTCAAGAAAGAAAAGATTTGGAGCAGACAAAAGAGCTTAAGGAGCGTTATAATAAATTAAGTTCTGATATAAACGGTGAAATAAATTTTAAAGGAGGCTTGGAAGATGAAAGAGAAATTAACATTGGCAGGCAAGGAATACCTCATGGAGGAGGGGATTTACACACCAATCGTCAAGGAGAATTCCTTCGAGAGACAGGGAGGGGCATACAAGATGGAAGAATTGGAGGAAGGAATGGAAGTCCTAGTACCCAATATGGCAATTCCCAAGGAAATAGATTTAAAGAAACTCAACAGATGGGGAAGGATGAGATTGAACTTTCTCAAGGAGAACAAAGAAGAGGATTATCAGATAATGTATTTGCAAGGGACATTGATGGATCATCTTCTATCAAAGGAAAAAGAGATAGAGGACTTTATCACGAGGGAAGAAGTCAAAATGATGGAAACTTGGGGTCTGACAGAAGAACTGAAAGAAGAAGACTATCTGAAATATCTGAGATTGAAGAAGAACATGGATATGACCCTACAAGAAATAGGGGAAAGGGAGATAATCCTAATCTAAAAAATGAGGAAGTAGAGTCTACTTCCTTTTTTTCTGCTAAAAATCAGGGAGAGCAAATATCCTTCTCAAATCCAATAAGTCAAAGAGAAATAGATACATTTTTAATACATGGAGGAAATCATGAAGATGGAAGATTAGCAGTAATAGCAGAATTTTCTAAGGGTAAATCTTTAGAAGAACAGGCAAACTTTTTGAAAGAAATATATAAGGGAGCCAATGGTCTTGAAATTGAAGGAAGAAAGATATCTGCATGGTTTGGAAAGGAAGGAGCAATTTTTAAAGATGGAGATGAGGCAAGATATAGAGAAGGGCAAATAGTTTCTTGGAAAGATTTAGCTAATAATATTAATAATTTATTAGATAGAGGAGAATTTGCTAGCAATGTGGAGGTTATAGAAAGTGCCACATATGAAAGAGAAAAAATAGCAGAAAAATTATTGTATTTAAAGAGAGATCTTACTGATGAAACTAAGGATAGATATCTATCGAGTCTTAATGATATAAAAGGAAGAGGCTTCCCAGATGAAAAAGAAAATCTCGGGAAAAAACTTGAAGATAAAAATTTTATAAATAAACTTAGAAAAGAATACGAGGTATTTTTAGAAGAATATAAGATTAATCCTGATATTTTAAGATTTCATCATTATAAATTATCTAGAATCTACAATGATATCAATGATCTAGAAATAGAAAGAAAATTATATAGGTCAAATTTAAAGGATATTGCACCTATTCAGAGTTTTATAACACAAGATGAAATAGATGAAAGCCTAAAAAGAGGAAGCGGGTTTTCTGATGGAAAGAAAAGAATATATGAATTTTTTACTAAAAAGCATGATTTGAAAGAACAAGCAGACTTCTTGAAAAATGAATATGGCGTAGGTGGAAGTTCTCATGCACTATCTGCTGCAAGAGAAAGTGGTGAGTGGCACGATGCGAAGGGAATAAAATATAATAAAGGTAATGCAAAAGAAATACTACTATCTTGGTCTAATGTTGCAATAAGAATTAATGACCTTATTAAAAAGAATAGATATATAGATGAAGAAAGTTTTGAAGAAAATAGGGAGAAAAAAACAGATCAGGAAATAAATAAAACAGAAAAAGAAAGCCAGGAGTATATAAATTATCAAGATGATTTGCCTCCAACTGATAATGATGTATATATAGAAAGAACAAATAATGGTTCTATATATTATTATCAAGGACAGTCTGTAGCAAGTATAGGTGATGATGGAAAACTTATCATTTATGATGAATTTATACCAAACTTTTTAAAAGAAGATATATATTCCATAGCCTTTGAAAAACAATTAGATATACCATTAGACCAGTTAGACGATGGAATTATTCTTGAGGGAATACATGACACTTTTTATATTAAAGAAAAGGAAGAAATAGAAGGAAGAGAATATTACCTTTTAGAAAGTCAAAGTCGATATGATGATATTCCAAATATTGTAGTTAATTCTAACAAAGAAGTTATAGATGATGATATAGTAAATGGTTTTGAAGAATTTAAGGAATTTTATACTAATAAAAATAAAGAGAATATAGATTTTGATTTAGATAGCCATATAAAAGATGATTATTGGATAATTGAGTTTAATGAGGATTCAAGTCTAATAGAAAAAGATTATGCAGGACAAAGGCTGACTAAAGAACTATTAGATGAAATAAGGGAAATAGATGAAAAAATAAGACTTCATAATAAGACCTTAGGAGAAGATGAATATGGGCAGATGACTGATAAGTGGGAGGGGTATTCCAAATTCTATTTTAACCATATAGTAGATGGGAAAATAGTTGATCACTATAAGATAGACATAGGTGATGGAAACGAGCTTAACCAAAGAGACTTTGAATTTCTTTATGAACAAATAGGAAAAAGTCAGATAGAACTTAATCAAACTATAGAAGAAAATAAGATAGATGAAAAAATAATTTCAATAAATGAAATTGAAGATAGAATTTTTGATGTATTAGTTAAGGATAAAGTTTTAGAAAATGAAATTATAAAGGCAAGAGAAAACTTAGGAAATAATACCTTAGCAAGTTTTAACTCTGTATTCCAAAGAGAATATGCAAAAATCATGAGAGAAGTTGCCGATAAGCAGGGAAATCTTCCAGATGATATGAAGTCAATAGTTAAGGTTAAAGAATTAGGCATTAGAATAGAACATAGATATAGAGAATATTTAAATAATTCACTTGAAAACAATATAGAAGATGATAAGGAAATCCTCTCTATAAAAGTGGGAGATATAGTTAGAACAGAGGATAATAAATATTTAAAAATAAAAAATATTTCCAGTGGATATGATAATAACCATAATCAAATAACATATTATTCATATGATGCTTATTTTGATAAGGACTTAAAACTATTTTCACATTCCTTTAAAGAAAGCGATTTAAAAGCTTTAGAAGTATTAAGAAATGAAGTAGAAGAAAAATTAACAAAAGAGATTGTAGAAGATAAAATAGCAGTAAAAGTAGGATATTATTATGCTTTAGTAGATAAAGAGAAAACAAAGGATATAGAACTAGAAGAAACAGGAATTAGAGTTTATCCAAGAAAGGAAAACTCACAAGGAAAGATCTATACTTTATATAAAGGGAAATCTTTTGAAGATAGCAGAAAAATAGACAGTTTGTTTGATGAAATTACTGCCAAGATGAAAGAATCAAACCTTACAAATTTAAATGATGTATTAGAATTGGAAAGGGAAGGTTTATTTGAAATTACTGATGATAAAGTTACAAAATTTGAGGAAGGCTATGATATAGATGTTCAAAGCTTTAATCAACAATTTCCAGATTATTATAATGATATATATGTTTTTAATAAAAATCTTGAAATCAGTGGTGCATATCAAAATTTAGCACATATAAATGAAGAAAATAAAATTACTTTTAATATAAATTTATCGCAAGAAGAAAAATCAAAAATTGAAGAAATAAGAGATAAAAAAGAAGTTCTTTCCAAGTTAATAGATAAGGATATCAAAGAAAAAAGGGAATACTATTTTGATCCTCAAAATGAAGAATACTTACTACTATCAAAGAAAATAGAAGAAGGACTATTAAAAATCCCAGATAGTATTAAGGAGACAATCGATGGAAAAGAAGGCTTTGATGTAGAGCTAATCTTAGATATAAAAGAAAAAACTCTAAGACAAAATTTACGATACAATGGATATATTTTAAATTCTAATCAAGCTATAAAATATAAAAGTTATAAGGACATATTAAGTAACTTACCTTATTTACTTGATGACAAACATAGAGAAGTGCTTTTAAATGGATATTTAAATCAGCAAATAGAAAATGATAGAACAAGGCAAGAAGAAAATCCATTTAAAGAAGGTATGAGTGTTAGATTCAAAGGAAAAGAATACATTATAGCTAACATTAACGATACTACAAGTCCTAAAACTATAGAATTAGAGGATAATACTGGATTAATGAATGGTTTTATTACCGGAAGCGAAATAATTCTTTTTAATGACTACAAAGATCTTGATTTGGAAGTTATAAAAAAAGAGGAATTAATTCCGTTAGAAATAGAAGATTATAGTCTTTTAGGATTACCAGTTCAATTTAGAAATAAGGAATATTTAATTAAAGAAAATGAATTTAATGAAGCTGGAATGGGTAGATTAGCTTTAAGTACAATAGATAAGAGTGGTATTACTGAAGTAATATATAGTAGAGAAAGACCTGTTTCTAATATTTTTGTAAGAAAGGAAGATTTAGAAGAATATAAATCTAGTGAAAAAGATATATTAAGTAAAAAACAATCTATCGATAAAGAGGAATTAGTAGAACAAATTAGCTTTGAAGATATTGACAATAATAACGAAGAAAAAGTTAAAAAAGACAATTCAAGGCTTTTACATAAAAGCCTTGATGTAATAAATAATAAATCTTCTCTTGTTGCTGATCAGTTTATAGTAAGAGTTGATAATGAAAAGGAAGAATTTTTAGTATATAGTTCGTCTAATCCAAAAAATTATAGGGAATTTACTCTACCTTTTTCTTACCTCAAAGGAATCGACAAAATTGACGGAGATGGTAATTCATTGAAATTAACCACTCATAGAAAAGAAACTATTGATAAGAAGTTAGAAGAATATAAGGAATGGAAAGAAAATAATAATTTAATAAGGACTGATAGAGAAAATATAGAAGGGGTTTCTGAAGTTTCTTTAGAAAACTATAAAATTATTAATGAAGAAGAAAACCTACCACCTTCACAGAGATTAAAAAACAACATTGAAGCTATAAATGTTTTAAAGGCTTTAGAAAAAGAAAATAGAAGTGCAAGAAAAGATGAACAGGAAATTTTGGCAAAATATATCGGCTGGGGAGGACTTTCTGATATATTTGATGAAGAAAAGGAAGGTCAATGGCTTGATGCAAGAAACTTTTTAAAAGAAAATCTAACTGGGGAAGAATATAATAGGGCAAGAGAATCAACCTTAACAGCTTTTTATACGCCGAAAGTAGTTATAGACGCTATCTATGAAAGTCTTTCTAATCTTGGATTTGAAAAAGGAAATATATTAGAACCAAGTGCTGGGACAGGGAGATTTATAGGGAATCTACCTGAAGAAATGAAAGAGTCAAACTTTTATGGAGTTGAATTAGATAGCATTAGTGGACAAATTGCCAAAGAACTTTACCCTAATGCCAATATACAAATAAAAGGATTTGAAGAAACCAATTTTTCTAATAACCTATTTGATGTGGCCATAGGAAATATTCCTTTTGGAGAATTTAAAGTAGCAGATCGTGAGTATGAAAGAAATAACTTTCTAATTCACGATTATTTTTTTGCTAAAACTTTAGATAAGGTTAGGGATGGAGGCATAATTGCTTTTATAACATCTTCAGGAACAATGGATAAAAAAAGTGAAGATATTAGAAGATATATATCGGAAAGAGCAGAGTTCTTAGGAGCAATAAGACTACCAAATACTACATTTAAAGGGGTAGCTGGAACAGAAGTAACTTCAGATATAATCTTTTTAAAAAAGAGAGATAGGCTATTAAAGATAGATGAAGAGTGGATAAAGCTAGACAAAGATGCAAAAGGACTAATATATAATAAATACTTTGTAGATAATCCTCAGATGGTAATAGGGACTATGGAAGAAATACCGTCAAGATTTGGGACAAGCCTTGCATGTATTGAAAATAAAGATATTTCTTTAGAAGAAGGAATAAAAAAAGCCATTAAAAATATTCAAGGTAGGTATGAAGAAGCTCAAATAAATGATGATTTAGGAGAAGAAACAATACCAGCTGATGATAGTGTTAAAAACTATTCTTTTGCTTTAGTGGATGATGAAATATATTTTAGAGAAAATTCAATTATGCAAAAAATATCCTTAAACGAAAAGGATAAAGATAAGGTAAAAGAATATTTAAGATTAAATGAAAGTCTAAGGAAAGTTATAACCTATCAAAAAGAAGACTATTCAGATGAAGAGATAAAAAAAGAACAAGAAAGTCTCAATAAATTCTACGATGATTTCAATAGCAAACATGGAAGACTAAATTCAAAAACCAATAAAAAGTTATTTAGAGAAGATGCCAATTTTTCTTTAATTTCAACTTTGGAGAAATTAGATAAAGAAGGCAACTTTATAGGAAAATCTGATATCTTTAACAAGAGAACTATAAAAAAAGCTGTAATAATAGATCATACAGATAGGGCAATAGATGCTCTGGTACTCTCTATTAGTCAAAAAGGTAAAATAAATTTTGATTATATGGAAGAATTGACAGGAAAAACAAGAGATAAATTAATAGAAGAATTAAAGGGAGAAATATTTTTAAATTTAGATTCCTTTGAACCTAATGATATAAATCCATTTAAGTCTGCTAAGGATCTAGGAGATTTTTCAAGACCTTACGTAAGTGCTGATGAATACTTGTCAGGAAATATAAGAGATAAAATTGAAGTTGTAGACTCTTATATTAAAAACATCGAAAAAGAGTTAGGAAAGGAAGAAAATCTAGAGGATAGTAAACTCTTAAAAAAAGAATTAGAAGAGTTACATTTTCAAAAAGCAAAGCTAGTGGAAGTAATGCCTAAAGCACTAGATGCAAGTGAGATTACAGTTAGAATGGGTGCAACATGGATACCGGAACAAGATTACAAAAAATTTATGTTTGATTTGTTAAAAACACCAGTTTCATCAAGGTGGAATATAGATATTAAGTATTCTGACTTTACAGGAGAATATAGAGTTGAAGGAAAAAGCTCTGATAGGGACAATGACCTTGCTTCTTTTACCTATGGTACAAATAGGGTAAATGCCTACAAATTGATAGAAGATACTTTAAATTTAAGAGATACTAAGGTATTTGACCAAGTAAAAGACAGTGATGGAAAGAAAAAATCTGTGCTTAATCAAAAAGAAACAATGCTTGCAAGAAGTAAGCAAGAGATGATAAAAGAAGAATTTAAAAGCTGGATATTTGATGATGTGGAAAGAAGAAATAGATTAGTAGAAGATTATAACGAAAGATTCAATTCCATAAGACAAAGGGAATATGATGGATCTAATCTTACTTTTGAAGGAATGAATCCTGAAATAGAATTAAGAGCACATCAAAAAGATGCCATAGCAAGAGGTTTGTTTGGTGGAAATACTTTACTTGCCCATGAAGTAGGAGCAGGAAAAACCTTTGAAATGATAGGTATAGCCATGGAGTCAAAAAGACTTGGAATGAGTAATAAGTCAATGTTTGTTGTTCCTAACCACATCGTAGAGCAATTTGGAAGAGAATTTAATGAACTTTATCCAGGAGCTAATGTATTATGTGCCACAGAAAAAGACTTCACACCAGATAGACGAAAAAGATTTTGCAGTCGTATTGCTACAGGAAGTTTTGATGCTGTTATTATAGGACATAGTCAATTTGAAAAAATTCCTATATCAAAAGAAAGACAAGAATATGAATTGCAAGGTCAAATTGATGAGATCATTGACTATATAGATGAATACAAAAGAGAAAGGGATCAAAGATTTACTGTAAAGCAATTAGAAAAAACAAAGAAAAAATTAGAGACAAAGTTAGAAAAACTAAATGCTGATTATAAGAAAGATGACGTTGTAACCTTTGAGGAACTGGGAGTAGATAAGTTATTTGTAGATGAAGCCCATGCCTACAAAAACCTCTATCTATTTTCTAAAATGAGGAATGTAGCAGGAATTACTTCTACAGATTCACAAAAATCATCAGATATGCTTATGAAATGCCGCTATATGGATGAAATAACCAATAATAAAGGATTGGTATTTGCCACAGGTACACCAGTAAGCAACAGTATGGCTGAACTTTATACCATGCAGAGATATTTACAGTATGATGAATTAAAAAAGATGAAATTGCAACATTTTGATTCTTGGGCGTCTACTTTTGGAGAAACAATAACGGCAATAGAATTAAATCCTGAGGGTAATGGTTATAGGAGCAAAACCAGATTTGCAAAATTTTATAATCTTCCTGAACTTATGAATACTGTAAAAGGATTTATGGATATTAAAACAGCTGATGTTTTAAATCTTCCTACACCAATTGCCCATTATGAAACTATAAAAACAAAGCCTACCGAAGAGCAAAAAGAAATTCTTGAAACTTTTTCCGAGAGAGCAGATAAGGTTCGTGATAAGCAGGTAGATTCAAGTGTTGATAATATGCTATTAATAACAAATGATGGGAAGAAGATGGCATTAGATCAAAGATTAATCAATCCTTTACTTCCTGATGATCCTAATAGTAAGGTAAATACCTGTATAAAAAATGTATTTAGCATTTGGGATAAATATAAAGATAAAAAATCTGCTCAATTAATATTTTGTGATATGTCTACCCCAAGTAGTGATTTTAATATCTATGATGATATTAAAACAAAACTTATAGATATGGGAGTGCCTGAAAATGAAATAGAATTTATTCATAAGGCAAAAAACAATATGGAAAAAGATGCTATCTTTGATAAGGTAAGAAAGGGAGAAATAAGAGTCTTACTTGGTTCAACACAGAAAATGGGAGCAGGTACTAATGCTCAAGACAAACTAATTGCAATCCACGATCTTGATATACCATGGAGACCGGCTGATCTTTCTCAAAGGGCAGGAAGGATTGTGAGGCAGGGAAATGAGAATAAGGAAGTCCATATATTTAGATATGTAACAGAAAATACTTTTGATGCCTATCTTTTCCAAACCTTAGAGAATAAACAAAAATATATTTCTCAAATTATGACTTCAAAGACACCTGTAAGAGTTGCAGAAGATGTAGACGAAGCCACATTAAACTATGCCGAAATCAAAGCTCTTGCAACAGGAAATCCATTAATAAAGGAGAAGATGGACCTTGATGTTGAAGTTTCTAAACTTAAAATGCTAGAGTCCAATTTTAAATCAAATCTTTACAAGCTGGAAGATAAAGTAGTTAAATTTTATCCAAAGGAAATAGAAAGATTAAAAGAAAGGATAGAGAACTTAAAGGAAGATATTAAAAATGTTGAGCCTTATAGAGAAGTAGATAAAAATTTAAAAGAAGATAATAAATTTACCTCTCTAATTATTGACGGAAAGAAGTATATAGATAAAAAAATAGCTGGAGAGTTTTTGTTGAACAAAATTAAGGGAGTTAAAATATATAGGGAAATGGATAAAGATGGAGAAAAAATAGGTGAATATAGAAATTTTGATTTATCCATAAAATATGATTCTTTTTTCAATAAATATAACTTTATATTAAAAGGTAAGGGAGAATATAGAGGAGAGTTTGGAACAGATGAAATAGGTAATATCACAAGAATGGATAATGTATTAGATAAATTACCAGAAAGATTAGAAAATACAATTTCAAAACTAAAAGATACAGAAGAGCAATTTCAAACAGCCAAAATTGAAATACAAAAGACATTTCCACAAGCTGAACTTTTAAAGGATAAGACACTAAGACTTGCAGAAGTAAATAATTTACTAGATATGGGAAAAAGTGAAGATATAAGCCAAGATAATCCATTACTAGAAGAAGTAAAGGAAGAATTGATAGACTTCCTTAACAGAGAATATGATGAAGAAAACAGGTTAGAGGACTTTGATACTATATTTCCTGACTTAACAGATATAGGAATAGCTTATACAACTACACCAGATGAAAAACATGAGATACAAATCAGTTTAGATTTGATAAATTACAAGATGAACACCTATGTAGATAAGAACCTAATTGACAGCTTTCAATACACCTATGATCCCTTAGATGCAAGTGATTTAAAAGAGCTAGTACAGATAAAGACATCTATTGGATTTTGGGATTTTAGTGAGCTTGTATCAGTAAATGAAGAAAAACTGAGAGAAGTAATGGGACTTGAGATAGATGATGATGGCAACTTCTATGATCCATTATCTAAAGATATGGATTTAGACGGAATAATAGATAGAAATGATGCTGATTTTAGAGATAGTAAAGTGCAGGAAATAGGAGATTTTGAAATGAAAGAAAAAACATCTATTATGGATAAATTAAAGGGATATAGGGAGAATTTAGCAGTAAATAATAATATAAAAGAAATAAATAATAGTGAACCATGTGGCAGATAAAACTTTAAATGATATTATTAGAGGAAAAAGAATATGGAATTTGATAGATATAGCTTTAATGAATTTATTCGAGAAAATTTTTCTTTTGATGGTGCTACTCAGAGAATAATTAACAATATAGTTGAATATGGAATTAAAAATTTTGCCACTTCAGAAGATAAATTAGTTGAATTTATTCAGACTACAATCGATGATCCAACAGTTGAAGAAATAAAACAATTTATTATTAGTGATGAGAAGGAAGAAGAAATAAAAGATTTCACAGATGAGATGGATAAAAAAATAAAAGGAGGAACAGCAATGAATATAAAAAAGGGAAATGTAATTGAAACTGAATTTGGAGACACTATGGTATTGGATGTGAAAGATAATCAAGCTACCTTATTTGACGGGAAGCAATTTATTTTAGCCACAGGAGTAGAGTTTAACAAAGAAAGTGGAAAGTATGAATGGGATTCTGTTAGATACGCAAGTGATATAAAAACAATAGCAAATATGGAAAATACAAATTTTGAAAGCATGAAAAATACAATAGATTTTTTAGCGGAATATAATCATAAAGAATTTGTAAAAGGTATTATATCTCTTGAAACAGGAGTGGAAAATGAAAATGTTCTTAATAATGCCTATGATAATTATATGAACGATTCAGTTATGGGTCTTATTGATGAAAAGTTTATTGAATATATAGACGAAGAAGAGTTAAAAGAAAACTTAGAAGTTAATCAAGAACAAGGAGATAAAGAGATGAAAGATATAGATAATAAAGAGAAGGATACATTAAATATAGATGGAAATATAGCAACTGATATAGAAATTAAAGATTTAAAATCAAAAGATGGGAGGGACTTTAAAGTAGCCTCCTTTTCTATTGCTGAAAATGACAAGGAAGGAAATGCAAAATTCATCAGCTGCTACGCCTATAATGATAAAATCAATCAAGTAAAAAATTTGAAAAAAGGAGATTTTGTACACCTATTTGGCAAAGAAAAGAAAAGTATGGGAAAGGATAATAAGGAATACACAAGTCTAAAAGTATACTCTGCAAAGTTATTAAAAGCTAAAGAGCATACTAAAGCAAAAGCATCAACAATAGGGAAATTAAAGGAATTTAAGACTAAAGGGAATATGAAAGTGGATGAAAAGAAGAAAAAGGATAATAGCATAGAAAGGTAAAAGATTATAGGGGGCAGGTTTTAGTCTGCCTCCTGTATTTTTTTTTATTGGTTGTCTTTAAGGTAAAATGATGGGTTATATTGAAAAAATATCAGCCACATCCTATCAGGAGGGCTGATACACAAAATTTTATACAGTCTCCCCTAAACAAAACTTTTCAAACTACTGGAGAATCTGATACACCAGATCCTTACTTATACAATTCATTATAAATATACTTATCAGTATTCTTTCTTAATTGGGTCAATTCATTTATCAATATATTCTCGTTGGCGTAGTCATCCATAAGAATATCTTTTTTATTTTTGTATTCATCATATAATTTTGACAACTCTTTTATACTTAGATTTTTATATTGACACTTTTCTAAAGTATTTATTGCTTTTTCATATGCGATAATTTGAGGCTTATATTCACTATAAAAATCTTTATCATTTGTGTTTTCTTTATAGGTTTTATAAATAACCTTATTTATTTTTATAGTGTTAATGTCTTCAATAACTGTGTAAATTTCACTCATAACTTTTTCAACATCTTTAATCTTATTTAAGATTTCTTGCCTATTAACAGCCTCTTCTTGGAGTTTAGTTTCCAAATCCATACTAGATGATAGACCGTATTTTCTAAGCTGATTTAAGGTCTTCGCCATAGTATTCATATTATGTTTTCTAGCCCATATTTCATAACCTTTAGAAGATTTAACATTTTCATTATTTTCTATGTCTATTATATTATCAAATTTCTTATAAGATTTCTTAGCATAATATACTTCACTATTTTTGTAATTTTCATTTGCCTTATTTTCAATTCTTTCTTTTATTTTCTCTTTTGTATAATCTTTTCCAAGAGTAGTTTCCTTCGCACGAATGAATCGCCCCTTTTCTCCTTGTTTTTTATGTCTGAAAGAAAGATATTTTCCAAGTTTAATTTCATAGCCATATTCTTCCATAAGCTTTAAGAAATTCTCATAGCTATTTGCTTTATTAATAGCATGATCAATAGAAATTTGAAGTTTATGTTTCCAAGATTTTCCTTTATTAAATTCAATATATTCTTTGTAGGATTTACCATTGGTTTTATACTTTTCTTTAAATTTTACATAATCTTCATCTATAACAGAGAGCTTATATTTTCTACATAAATCATCACTATGATTTCTAATTTGGTGGTAAGTTTTTTTGTTACTTTGATATGCTTTACCAGTTTCAAAAGAAACATTATTAAATAGTATATGGTTGTGAATATGACCCTTATCTATATGGGTAGTAAGAACATATTCATATTTTCCTTTTAAGATTTTATCGCATAGTTCTATGCCTATTTTATGAGCCTCTTCAGCAGTAGTTTCTCCAGGGAAAAAAGATTGAATTAAATGTCTTGCCAAAATTTTTGCTTTAGAATTACATTCTATTTTTGTTTGTTCAAATTCTAAATGAGCAGTTATAGGGTTACAGTTTAGGGAGGAAATTAGAATTTTTTCATCTGTTTTATCACTATTCATAATATAATCAAGCGCTGCTTTTAAAGTGGATTTTATAGGATGAATTTTAGTAATTGCCATTATTTTTTCTCGGTATTTATGCTATTAGAATTAGTAAGAGAGTATATTTTTTTACGTATAGAGAAAATATCTTTTGCCTGATTTTCTAATAAGCTTTTTAAATCTTCTACATCATCTTTATATATAATTGATGTAGTATTTATCCTTTTAGCAATTTGATTTATATTATTTGAAGTACGACTTATATTTGTTGACATTTCACGAAAGACATCCATATCTAATACATAAATATCTTTTTCTAAAATACATTTCATAATAAATTGCCTAAGAGTTTTACACTTAGATGCTTTATATTTTTCATCTAGCAATTCTAACTCCTCATCAGATAACATTAAATAGATTCCGTTATTTCTAAATCTACTTGTCATAATTTAACCTCCTCGTATATTGTAGTTGTAATAATAAATAATACATTTTGTTCTCAATCCCTCTTTATTATGTGATAATAATTATATAGATAGAGCTCGTAGTAAACTTCCTTGAAGTTCCTCTTCCTAATAAATTTATTAATGGAAATAAAAAAGAAAAACCTGCAAATTCAAGTAGGATAACTTGACTTACAGGTTTAATTTATTCTATATATTTCGTTTGGAAATCTCCTGATTTAAATTTTTATTATTCATATTTTATCACTTTTTGAGATAATATTCAAGTTTACGTTGAAGCTATTATAAGAGTTTGTTGCTGAATTTAATCATTATAAATTTAGGGGTTTGGGGATATTCCCCAACAAGTAAAATGGAAAAAATAAGCGATATAATCGTAGTATTCTTATTCCATTTTTAGTAAGTGCATATGCACTTACTGTGCTTGCTATTTTTACTATTTTTGCTATAATACACTATTTTATGATAACTTAAATTTTAAAAAATTAAAAAAATTACTTTGAAATAGATACTTTTACAACTATAATAATATGTATGATATTAAAAAATATTTTAAATTATCATATTTAAAGATATTTGATTAAATTATTAGTTAATAACAATTTAAGAGGGGGAGTAATTTATTTTACACAGGGAATTTGCTGAAGAAAATTATTTAGAAGCCATATATATTTTATCTTTGGAAAATGAAGAGGTTAGAAATATAGACATTGCTAACTATTTGGATTACAAAAGACCGACGGTTACAAGAATGCTAAAAAAACTTGACAATAAAGGCAGGATAACTTATGGAGATGATAAAATAATTCGTTTAACAGAAGAATCAAAAAAATTTTGTGAAAAGATGTATAAAAAACATATGTATCTTACTAGCGTATTCATTAAACTTGGAGTTAATCCTAAACAAGCAGAAAGTGAAGCTTGTCTTATAGAACACGTTATATCAGATGAAACGTTTAAAAAATTAAAAAAACATTTTAATGAAACCTTATAATTAATAGCATAGATAACTTTTAAATAAGTTTTTTATGCTATTTTTTTTAATTATTTTACAAAAAAGTTCAAAAACTCATTGATAAATGTTATCAAATGGTATATAATGAATAAAAGTTAGCTATTGCTAACAAAAAATATATTAAAAGGTGAATTTATGTCAAAAAATTTTGAAATGCTAAATAAAGAATTAGACGAAAACAATATTAAAGCTAGTCTTGTTATATTTCCGTTTGCAGGAGGTGGAGTATCTGCATTTAGAAATTGGAAATATGAATTTGAAGATGTAAGGATATTTGTTGCTCAATATCCAGGAAGAGAAAATAGATTTTCTGAAAAAGCTATAAGTGATATTAATATTTTAGTTGAAACATTATTCAATGATATGGAAGAAAATTTTGATTTTGGAAAACCTTACTATTTATTTGGACATAGTATGGGAACAAAAATAGTTTATGAAATAGCCTTAAAGATCAAAAATTCAAGATATGAAAATCCAAGAGGAATAATAATTTCAGGTGGACGTGCTCCAGTGTATAAAGAACCAAACCCAATCTATTACCTTGATGACGAAGGTTTTATAGAAGGGCTAAGAAGATATGAGGGAACCCCGAAAGAGATATTAGATAATAAAGAATTGATTTCAATTTTTTTACCGACACTTAGAGCAGATTTTGTAATAGACGAAGACTATCAAGATACAAAACATGAAAAATTAGAAAGTCCCATACTTGGCCTTATGGGAGATAAAGATCAAGAAATGAAATTAGAAGAACTTAAAAAATGGCAAGATTATACAACAAAAGAATTCGTCTATAAATATATAGATGGCAAGCATATGTTTGTAAATACATCTACTGATATGGTTATAAGGGAAATAAAAAGCTATATTAATGAAAACGTTAAAAATAATTAAAATTACAGAACTAACAAAATTTGACATTAATGAGGTAGTTCAATTTATACATGATGATTGTATAGCAGTAGTTGCTGTAGAGACAAATAGTTACGGAATTATAAGTGAATGTATTCCATATTTAAGTAAAGATCAAATTGAAATTATGTGGAAGTATAGAAAAGAAAGTGACAGAATTAATTATGCTGTAACAAAAGCAATAGTAAACTTGCTATTTTCTAAAATTGAGAAACTAAAATGCGAAGAGATTAGATGGCGTTACGGTAAATATAATAAACCATATATTAGAAATCATTTGAATTTACATTTTAATATATCACATACCACAGGATTTTCAATAGTAGCCTTCTCAAGAAATGATATAGGAGTTGATATTGAAAATATAGAAAGAAATATAGATTATAGTGAAATTAAGAATAATTTTTTTATTAACAATGAAAAAATATTAGGTTTGAAAGACTTTTACAAATATTGGGTTTCTAAAGAAGCTTATTTAAAATATAAAGGAGTCGGTTTAATTCAAAATTTGGAAACAGTCGATGTTATTAATAAAAATAATAATGTAATGAAAGTTATAGATAAAGAAAATAATATTCAAAAGGAGATTTTGATTTTTGAAAAAGAAAAATTTGTTTTTGCGTTATGCTATTAAAAAGGTAGGGCAAATATTATGAATTTAGAGATTAAGAGACAATTAATCAACTTTTATGATAAAGATGTTTGGGAGCATCTAACTGTTGGCGAACATTTGAAAATGTGGTCAAATACATACGCCGATAGAGTAGCAGTTGTAGATGAAAATGAAGAATTGACATATAGACAACTTAAAGATGAAGTGGATTGTTATGCTAATGGACTTTTAAATCAAGGATTCTGTAAGGGAGATAAAGTATTATTTCAACTTCCTAATAGCAAAGAATTTATTATAATTTTATTTGCAATGATGAGTATAGGAGTGATTCCTGTAATTATCTTGATGGGTCATAGATATTCAGAAGTTAAGGGAATTTTAAATAAAACAAATGCAAAAGCATATATTGGAATTAACAGGTACTTAGGATTTTCATATGAAGATATGGTGTCTAATATTATAGAAGATACGAAAGAAGATTTACAAGTTTATTTGATTGGCGAAACAGAGAAATATGAGAAGTTATGTACCTTAAGACAAAATAGAAAAAATAAATTTGTTGAAGAATTAGAGTATAAGGAAACAGCTATATTTTTATTGTCAGGAGGTACAACCGGCTTTCCGAAACTAATACCTAATAGGCATTGTGAATTTATATATTTAGCAAAAGAACTGGCAAATGTAACAGATATGAATGAAGATACAGTGTATTTGGCAGCTTTACCTATGAGCCATAAATTTGCACTTTGTTGTCCGGGAATGATTGGGACATTGTCAAAAGGTGGTAAGGTAGTTACTTGTAGAGTATCCAGTCCTGATGAAATAATACCTTTGATTGAGGAACAGGAAGTTAGCATTATGGCATTGGTACCTACTTTAGCTAATATGTGTATAGAATATCTTAAAAATGATGATGCTGATATCAGCAGTTTGAAGTATATACAGATAGGTGGATCTGTTCTTGATTCTAACTTAGCAAAAAAGATTCAGGAAGAATTTAATTGTAAATTATTGCAATTGTATGGCATGAGTGAGTCGTTGATTACTTGCTCTAGGGTTTTGGACGATGATTATGACAGATTACATACTCAAGGGAAGAAGTTAAGTGAGTTTGACGAAGCTCGTATTGTTGATGAAAACGGGAAAGAGGTTCCTGATGGAGATTTTGGAGAGCTAATAGTTAGGGGACCATATACTATTTTGGAATATTATGATTCATCAAAACTAAATGATACTCAGTTTACAGAAGAATGTTTTTTAAGAACAGGAGATAGAGCCGCTAAGTTATATGGAGACAATTATAAAATTGTTGGTCGTGTGTTGGAGATGATAAATCGTGCTGGAGAAAAAATAGTTCCTTCTGAGTTGGAAAATATTTTGCTTACAAATAAGAATATTAGAGAAGTGCAAATTGTTGGCATACCCGATGAGACTCTCGGAGAAAAAATAGGTGTATTTATTTTGAAGGGGAGTACCGTTCTTACACTTAGAGATATAAGGAATTATTTGGTAGAAAGAGGACTTGCTTCTTTTAAGTTACCGGATGAAGTACAGTATGTTGATCAATGGCCATTAACAAGCGTTGGAAAGGTAGATAAAAGTAAATTAAAACAACAAATGATTAAATAGATAAGGAGGCTACAATATGGAAACATATCAAACTAAACAGCAGGCAGTACGACTTCTTGATGAAATGTTACAAGCAAACTTAGATGGATTTAAACCTTCAGGAAAAGACAATTTGATTGAAAAGGGTTTAGGCTCTATCCAAATCATGCAAATAGTTTCAGAGCTTAAAAAATTAGGGATAAAATTATCGTTTGCAAAACTAATGGAAAATCCTACACTTGAAGATTGGATTAGACTTATTGAAAAAGCAAATATTAAAAATATTGATAAAAAGACTGAATCAAGAGAAAAGAATATTTCGGAAGAGTTCCCTTTAACGGATGTACAGTATGCTTATTTTGTAGGGAGAGAAGAAGATCAGGTTCTAGGTGGTGTTGGGTGTCACGCATACTTAGAAATTGATGGACAAGAGATTGTAACAGATAAATTAACTGCTGCTTGGAACTGTTTACAAATGGAAAATCCAATGCTTAGAGCAAAATTTAACCGTAATGGTACTCAGCAAATTATGGAAGAACCATACTCAAAAGAAGTTAAAATTTTTAATTATACTTCACTATCTGAAGAAGATGCAGACATAAAACTATTGGAAATGAGAAAAGAAATGTCTCATAGAAAATTTGATATAGAAGTTGGAGAAGTAGCTAGCCTTAGCATTGCGTTACTAAAGGATAAAAAACATAGAATATTTTTAGATATTGATATTCTAGTTGCAGATATAATGAGCATAGGCATTATAATGAGTAGACTTGTAGAGCTGTACTGCGGAGAAGATAAAGTTTCAATAGATAGCAATTATACTTTTAAAAATTATCTGGAGGAACGAAAAATAGATGACGAAATATACAAAAAAGATAAGGAATTCTGGAAGAAAAAAATTGAATCCAGTTTTCCTTTAGAGGCACCTAACTTACCCATTAACAAAAAACCGGAAATGATTGAAAAAGTGGTTTTTTCAAGAAGAAAGAAAATTATTAGCAAAGAAAACTGGATTAAGATTAAAGAAAATGCATATAAAAATAAAGTTACCCCATCAATGGTTCTGTTATCAGCATATTCAATGATTATTGAAAGATGGACAAATCAAGAAAAATTTGTGATCAATGTGCCATTATTCAATAGAGATGTAAATGATAATAGTGTTAAAAGAATGGTTGCAGATTTTACTAATCTTCTATTAGTTGAGTGTGAAAGAAAGAATGAAAAATTTTTAGATAGAGTGAAAACTATATCTGGCACATTTTTAGAAAATGCCTCTCACAGCTCATACTCTGGAGTGCAGGTACAAAGAGATGTTTATAAAGAAGTTGGAAAAACTATCAATATTGCACCTGTGGTGTTTGCTTGTAATATAGATTATCCTTTAGAGACTCAGGAAACAAGAAAAATATTCGGGAAAATAAACTATATGGTATCACAAACTCCACAAGTTTGGCTCGATTTTCAAACTTATTTAGTAGATGATGAGATTGTATTATGCTGGGATGTGGTTGATGAATTATATCCAGATGGAATGATTGATGATATGTTCGACTCTTTATACACTTTATTACAATCATTAAGTGATAATGAAAATTGGTATAGATTGCCTGAAATTCTTCCGTTGAATCAGATTGAAGATAGAGAAAAAGAATTAAAAAATATTTTGCCTATGAGTTACCCTAAACAAACTCTCTATACAGAATTTCTTGATAGGATTAAAGTAAACCCGGAAAAAGTTGCTATTGTGGATGCACAATCCGGTATTGAATTAACTTATGGAGATTTATACAAAAAGGCGTTAATTATTGCAACAAATTTAATTTCTTTTGGAGTAAAAAAGAATGACTACGTGGGAATAACATTGCCAAGGGGATATAGTCAAATAGTTGGTATTTTAGGAATTTTATTTGCCGGCGCAGCATATGTTCCTATCGGTATTAATCAACCCAACGAAAGAAGAAGGAAAATATATGAACAGATAGGAATAAAACATGTCTTATCCAATAAAAATACAATAAGGGATTTTAATTTAGATGATACAGATATCACATTTGTTGATATAGATCAATCAACTATTCAAAGTATAATTGAAAAACCTGTCAATATTAGTCCGTTTGATACAGCCTATGTAATTATGACATCAGGAACGACGGGAATTCCTAAAGGTGTGGAAATTGCACACAATAGTGCTGTTAATACAATCAATGACTTAAATGAAAGATATGAAGTAAATGCCAATGATAGCGTAATAATGGTATCAGCAATTGATTTTGATTTATCAGTTTATGATATTTTTGGAATATTATCGGCTGGAGGAACCATCATTACTTTAGATGATAATAATTTCAAAGATCCGGAACTTTGGTTAAAACTTATTGAAAAATATGAAGTAACAATGTGGAATTCGGTGCCAATTCTTTTTGATATGCTAGTAACTATGGCAGAGGGTAAAGATGTTTCTATTCCATTGAGATTAGTTTTTCTTTCTGGAGACTGGATTGCAACAACATTACCTAAAAGATTTTATAACAGAAGCAAAAATTCTCTTGTAGTTGGAATGGGAGGAGCAACGGAGGCATCCATATGGTCAAACTATATCAATATTCCAAAAGAAATACCTGAAAATTGGATTTCTATTCCGTATGGAAAAGCGTTAAAGAATCAAGTCTATAGAGTAGTTGATGGTTTAGGAAGAATATGTCCTAACTATGTTAAAGGAGAATTGTTAATTGGTGGGGTTGGTGTTGCAAAGGGATATAGGGGAGATAAGGAATTAACAGAAAAGAAATTTGTAGAATCGGATGGAGTTAAATGGTATAGAACTGGAGATGCTGGAAGAACATGGAATGATGGAACTATTGAATTTTTAGGAAGGCTTGATAATCAGGTAAAAGTTAAAGGGCATCGAATAGAACTTGGAGAAATTGAAGATGCTTTAATTGGAAATCCTAAAATTAATAAAGCTGTTGTTGATGTTATTAAGATAGGCACTAATAATCAATTGGTCGCATTTATTGAAAGTAATGAGAGTAAGGATCATGCATTAACTAGATTAAGTAGTAATGAAAAAATAAATAAACTGAAATCTGAATACATTGATTATGATGAGTATCTAAATAGTGAAAATAATATGGTTTTAGGTTTGATATTTTCTATTTTCATGGATTTGGGTATTAGTCAAGGAAAAAGGTATTCTTTTGATGAAATAATGAAATTTGGAGAAATAGATATAGGATACGAATTGCTCGTAAAAAGATGGCTATTATTATTGCAAGAGCATAGTATGATAAGTTTAGAAGATGGTATTTATTTATTTAAAAAAATAGATATAGCATTAGACACAACAGTCAACCTAGATAATTTCAAAAATAATGTGGTAGATATTATACAGGGTAAGAAACAAGCTGTTGATGTGTTTTATGCTTCTGAATCTAAACTTAGTCCTTCCAGACTTTTGAAAAAACTGAAAAATTATAAAGAAAATATAAATGAACTTATTGAAATTATAAAGATGGTATTTGATGGCAAAAATAAAAAGCTTAAGATTTTAGAAATAGGTGGAAGAAATAGCGAATTAACAGAAGAGATAATTACAAACTTTGAAGATAAAATCGAAAAATATGTTTATACCGACACTTCGCTATATTTTTCAAATGAGTTTGAAGGCATAAAAAATAAATATACTTGTTTCGAGTTTATAAAAATAAATTCTTCAAGTAAGTATTTGGAAAATTTTAAAACGGAAAAATTTGATATTGTCATATTATATAATTCGCTACATCGTTCTCATAATATTTCAGATATGTTGCGTAATATAAAAACCATATTATCTCCTATGGGCGTTGTGATTGGAACTGAAATAAATGATGAATTATTATTACCAGAAATTAGTGCATCTGTACTAGAACGTGGTTTTATTGATTTTGATTTGTTAGAGCGAAATGGAAAAATTATTCCAAATATTAAAAACATTAAAAATGCAAGTGAAAATTGTAAATATAAAATTGAGTATTTATCTAATGAGACTGAAATTAACAAAATGGGAAGTATGATATATGTTCTTAAAAATAACAAAATAGATGTTGAACAAGATGAATTAATTAAATTTTTAAAGAACAAGCTTCCTGAATACATGATTCCACTTGAGTTTATAATTGTAGAAGAAATGCCATTAAATAAAAATGGGAAAATTGACAGAAAAGCATTAAGAAAATTGATAGAAAGAAATGATGACCATAATTTTATCCATGTCAGAAAAAGGATTAATAATACAAATGAAATAGAAAAGTATGATGAAATTACAAAAAAAATAATTGATATATACAAAGAAATTTTAAATAATGAAAATGTATCGTTTACTTCTAATTATTTTCAATTAGGGGGAGATTCTCTTACAGCAACAAAGGTTGTTTCAAAAATTCAAAAAGAATTATGCGTAGAAGTATCAATTGGCGATATCTTTAAATATCCTATTTTAAGAGATTTTTCAGAGTTTATTAAGAAAATCGAAAAAGATAGACATTTACCATATAAAAGAATTGTACATGATTTTAAAAACATAAATGAGCCATTTCCATTAACGGATGTGCAATTTGCATATTGGATAGGAAGAAACAAAATGTATTCTTTAGGTTCAGTAGCAACACATTGTTACTTCGAATTAGATTGTTTGAATATTGAGCCTAATAAACTTCAAAAGGTAATAAATGATATGATTAAGTATCATTCTATGTTAAGGGCGATAATTTTAAACAATGGAACACAACAGATATTGGGAAAAGTTCCACCATTTATGTTAGATATTAATAACTTATCATGTCTTAATAAGGTTGAACAAGAGGAAGCTTTAAAACTGACTAGAGATATTATGTCTCACGAAATATTAAAGATAGATAAATGGCCTATATTTAATTTCAAACTTAGCATTTTAGATGAAATTAAATCCAGACTCCATATTAGTTTAGATAATATTATTTTAGACGGTTGGAGTATGTTCTATATTCTAGATGAATTGAAATTAAGATATAATGATGAAAATTTTTATAAGGAATTACCAGATGTTTCATTTAGAGATTATGTTTTAGAAATTAGAAAAGTAAAAAACACATCTAAATATCAAGTTGATAAAAAATATTGGCTGGATAGATTGAATGGATTTTTGGAAGCCCCTAAATTTGAAATAGCAAAGTTAGAAAGTGATATAGAAGAACAAACTTTTAATAGAAGAGAAAAAATTATTGATTCTTATGGATTGAATAAATTAAAAGGAATCGCAAGAGAAAATAACATAACATTGACAATTTTATTAATAACATTATTTTCTGAAATAATTAGGAAATATTCATTAAATGATGAATTTGTATTAAATATTACACAGTTTAACAAGGAACAAATTCATCCGGATATAAATAAAATCATAGGAGATTTTACTAACCTAACATTTCTTGAAGTAAAAAATTGTACTAGCGATTCATTGCTAGAAAAATCCAAAATGTTGCAAAAACAATTATTAGAAGATACAAAACACAATTCATATAGTGCTGTAGAATTTGGAAGAGAATTAAGAAATAAACACTCTAACAATAGATATTCTTTAATGCCTATAGTATTTACAAGTGGATTAGGTTTGTCTGAAGGCAGGAAAGATGCTTGGCTAGGAGAACTTGTATATAGTATTTCTCAAACACCACAAGTTTGGCTTGATCATCAAGTTATGGAAATGGACGGCAAATTAAAAATAATTTGGGATTCCATTGATGAAATATTTACGGCACAGTTGCTAGATAGGATGTTTGAGTCTTATGGAAACTTATTGGATACTATAATAAATAATACCAATGCGTTTTCCACTAAAATTAATTATAAGGAAAATAAAGATACTGAAAATAATGTATGTATTAGAGAAGACTTATCAGTTTATCAAAATAATGAACCTGATGAAGATATTCATAAATCAAACAAGAAAACAGAAGATAAATTGAACACTGAGCTACTTTATTCTATATCAGAAATTTGGAAAGAAATTTTAAAAATTGAAGAAATAAAAAAAGAAGATAACTTCTTTAAACTAGGAGGGAATTCTTTAAATATGATACAACTATCTAATACATTAATGGAACGATATGGTTTTCATTTAGAATTAGGGGAATTTATGGAAACTCCATATATTGAAAATTTGGTAATAAAGTTGATGGATTTTTTGAAATGATGTATTTGGAGAGAGGAACATTATGATGAAAGCGATAGTTTGTGGAACAACTTTTGGTCAATCATATATAAATGCGATAAAAAAAATAAATAATATTGAATTGGTAGGTATATTAGCTTTTGGAAGTAGTCGTTCTAAGAGGTGTGCAGAAGAACATAATGTTCCACTATATGTTGATGTAGATTCTATTCCAGGAAATATAGATATTGCATTTGTTATAATTAAATCTTCTGTATTGGGAGGTAAGGGAACTGAATTGTCAGAGAGTCTCTTAAAAAAAGGAATTCATGTGATACAGGAACATCCAATTCATTATAGGGAGATAGAGAACTGCTTAAAGTTGGCTCATGAATTCAACTCATGTTATATAGTAGGGAATTTATATAATTCATTGGAAACTATTGAAAAATTTATTGAAGCTGCAAAATATTTAAATAAAGAAGATGTTCTTGAACATGTAGATATCATGACATCTTCGCAACTTCTTTATTCTTTGATAGGTATTCTGAACGAAGCATTACCTCTTCTTAGAAGTTTTAATATAATTCCAACGTTAACAGAGAAAAGATACCCTTTTAATCGTGTTGTTTTGTCAAATGGGCAATTGGATGTAAACTTACAAATTCATAATGAGGTTTCTGATGTGGATGGGAATAACCATATGCATCTTCTTCATAAAATTACTTTTTTTTATAAAAGTGGAAGATTAGATCTTGAAGATACCTTTGGATCTGTAATATGGAGGGATAGAATGAATATATCTGATAATATTGTGTTAGATTCAAAACAAATTGATGTTAATTATTTAAATAAGCCAATAAAATTTAGCTTGGCAAATTACAGTAACTTGACATATGAAACTATACTTTATGATGTTTTTCCGAATGCCATAAGGAAAGAAATTGAAAAATTTATTGAAAATGTTAAACAAAGAAAAAATAATATTACAAGAACGCAAAAGGAAATAATAGTTTCGAAAAAATGGGGAGAAATAATGAAAGAAATAGGGTTTCCTAAAAATGTTAAATTTGGTGAAGAACATCTTAACCATTTACAAGCTTTAAAAAATTTAGGGATGAAAAAATGAAACTAAAAAATGATAGTACAGACTTAGAATTATTTGATTATGTAAATGAGCTGAGAAAACAGGGAATGTTTTTGTTTGTGGAAGATAAAAAATTAAAATATAGAATCAAAAAAGAATTATACAATGAAGAGGTAATCAACGAAATTAAAGTTAACAAAGAGGATTTACTCAGATATTTATCAAAAGCACAAGAAAACACTTTGGAATTGAGTTCACTTCAGTTGGCATATATGGCTGGACAAGTAGATGGGGAATTTTTAAATAAAGTTAATGCTCATTATTATATTGAATTTGAAAAGCAAAATTTAAATATTGCTAATCTTGAAAAAAACATTAATTTGATGATTAGAAAAAATGATATTTTAAGATTGATTTTATTATCGGATGGTAGAGGGATTATTCTGGAAAAAGTTCCTGAATATAAAGTTTTTAAATATCAATATAATTCTAAAGAGGATAGGTATAAAATGCGAAAGATTTTATCGCATATGAAGTATAATATCGAAACATGGCCTATGTTTAAATTTGTAGTTGGAAAGAAAATTAATGGCGAGAATAAAAATGATGTACTCCACATAAGTTTTGATTGTTCTATATTAGATGCGTGGAGTGCAGGTAATATGATATATAAGCTTTTTGCGTTATACGAAGGAGAAAAAATAAGTTTTTCCGATGTATCTTATAAAGATTATGTAATGAATTTAAGAATATATAAGGAACTTGCATTTAATAAGAGACTTTTAGATGAGGCTGAAAAATATTGGAATAAAATGATAAAAACACTACCAAAAGCACCGAATTTAAGAACAAAAATGCCGATTAATGACTTAGAAGAATACAATTTTAAAAGAAAAGAATATCGTTTTAGTAAAGAACAAACTGACAATTTAATACATTATTCAAAACTAAGAGGTGTAACGTTGTCTGCTATATTAATCACTATTTATATGAAAGTATTGTCTGACTTAATTGAGACTGACGAATTAACAATAACAACAACATTATTTGGGAAATTACCAGTAGTTAAAAATGCAGATGAATTGTTGGGAGAATTTACAAATATAGGATTAATTAGCTATAAAGATGAATATAAATCTATATTAGAGTCCATCAAAAAAACCCAAAAACAAATATTTAAGTTATTAGAATATAGATGTTTTGATGGGATTAATGTTATAAATAAAGCTAGGCAAGAGAATGGAATAAATAAATTGTTTCCAATAGTAGTTACTTGCATGATTGGAGAGAGTTATAGCAATTGTAAAAATGGATTTCATGAAATATGTTCATTAAGTCAAACACCTCAAGTTTATCTAGATCATCATATAAGAATGATTGATGATAGTATTGTGATTACTTTTGATTATATAGATGAGTTATTATATGAAGAGGATATTATTTGGATGGTAGGTAAGTATATTGATGTTTCAAATGAAATATGCTCTAATTTTTGATAAATCAACTATGGAGGGAATAATATGAAAAGAAAAAAGTTTAATATTGAGTATCAAAAAAGAATTTATAGTGGTAAATATAAAACAATAATCTCACAAGAAAATGTTAAAACGCTCCTGGTTGAACCAGAATTAGAGGAAGATAAATCGGAATTTAAGATAAATTATATTGATAATATTAATACAGACAATGAAGTAAAAAAGAGAAAGTATTTTGTCCAAAAATTTTTATTAGATTTATTAACTGAAATTAATGTTAAAAAAATAAAAATAGACAACAAGAATGAAAATATAATTAAATACTGGTTGAAATATGTGAAAGATTTTAAAGCAGATGAGATGAATGAAGTAAAAATCGCAGAGGATTCTTTATATAGAAAACTACAACTAAAAAAGAATTTATTTGTAGATATACTTGAGAATAATAATAAAAAAGAGCTTTTGCTTTTAGATAATGAAATATCCCCAGCAAAACTAGGCATTAGAAGTGAGTTTACTGAGGGCTTATTAGATAAATTAATTAAAAACATCAATAATGAAAGTAAAGATATTAAAAGGTTAACAATAGGCATTGTTAATGATGTAGATTGCATAATAAAAGATAACTTAGTCAGCAGAATTAAAGATTTAAACAATGTAATTTTATTAAATGATTGCAATGATAAGAAATTTTTGAAAGATAATTACTTAAGTAGATTTGATCACATTATTTCTGTTAATTTTTTACATCAAATTGAAGACGTTGAATCTTTTTTCAAAACCTCAAAACTAATGTTAAAAAGAAACGGAAAAATTCATGTAATTGATTTTGGTAAAATGGATCCAATATCTGTACTTACAGCCATATTTTTTCAAGAAAAAAATCTTGATGTAGAAACTGAAAAACGTACGCAGTTTTTTTATAAAGTTGATTACATTAAGAAAATAGCCAAAAAATATTTTTTTAAAAATACTATGTTTTTGATAGAAAATAATATTGCTTATTATCTCGAATCAGAAAACTATACAGATCATATTGAGTTGATAAATAACTTAGAAAATGAAATTGGGTTAGATTTCGATAATAAGATTGTTTTGCTGTCATTGGACTCTTTTGATGTGGATGTCTCTGATAAAGCAACAATAAAAGAACAATTAAAAAATTATAATGAAAATTTAGAAGAAATCTTAAAAATAATATGGATGCAAAATTTGGATATAGATGATGTAGATAGAAATTCTAATTATTTTAAGCTTGGAGGAAATAGCTTATCTGCAACAAAGCTTCTAGTTGAGATAGAAAGAAGATTAAAATGCAAACTCACATTAAATGAAATTTTTTCAAATCCTGAATTTGAAAAAATGTTAAATTTGATAAATTCAAAACAGTTAGGTATGGAGGTAGTAGAAGGTGAAATATGATAGGAATAATTGGAGCTACTGGAGATATTGGTTCAGAATGTACTAAAATTTTGAATGATTATGGAATCAAAGATATAAAGTTGGGATATAGAAGAAAAGAAAAAGTTTATAAGAGTAAGAATACTTTTGCATTTATAGATTTGGATGATATAAATACTTGTATTGAGTTTGTTGATGGATGTGACTGTATTATAAACTGTTCAGGGTATTCAGATTCATCAATATTTAATTTAATAGATACAGTTAATAAAAACAAATGTATTCTCATTGACTTAAGTTATTATAATTTCTATGAGAAATCTGTTTTTGAAGGAGGAACAATATATCATGGAGTTGGTTCATCGCCAGGATTAATAGAAGCATTGCCAGTTATTATTTCTAGAGTTTTTGATAAAACCCTTAGTTTTCAAATGTATTACGCCTCTAATGGAGAATTTACTTATAATGCAGCCAAAGAATACTTGAGATATTTAAGTGAAGATGGTTTTTATGCAAGATCAATCTTAAATTCAGGAAAGATAGAACCCTATTTGGCAGGAAATAAAACAATAACATTGCCAATAAGCAGCGAAAGATGGGTGCCATTTCCGTATATTGATAAAAGAACTCTTAAAGTTTGTAGGCAAATAGGTGTGGAAAATGCCATATTTTATATGTGCATAAAGAACGGATATGTTTGCAATTTTTTAAAGAATATCCGTTCTGATAACATTGAAAATATAAATGTAATGGCACAAAAATTAGTGGATTTATCCAATTTGGATAATATTGAAAAAAAAGAATTTGGAGGATTTATCTTAGAGGCAACAGGAATAAAAAATAAAAATACTATAGATGCTAATATGATTTTAAAAAGCATTTCACCAACTAGATTAACGGCTCTAACAGTAGCAGCTGTTTCTATTTTAGCTCTAGAACATGGTAATAAAACTGAAATCAAAGATATGAGTGAGTTTCCTTTATTAAATAGTTTACTTGATAAGATGATGGAAATGGATACAACATTTTATTACAAATTGATGAAAGGAACAAATTTGAAATTGAATAATATCTTTGAAGGAGAAATATAAAATGAAAAAAAGATTGAAAGCCATAGTTTGTGGCACGAATTTTGGGGAATTTTATTTAAAAGCATTAAAGAGAGCCGAATCAGATTTTCAAATTGTTGGTATTATCGGAAGAGGCAGTGAAAGGTCAAAGACACTTTCAAAGAAATATAAGGTACCACTGTATTTTAATGTTGAAGAATTGCCATCAGATATAGATTTAGCTTGCGTTATTGTTAGAAGTGAGGGAACAGGTGGGGATGGAACAGAATTGTGCATAGATTTACTAAATAAAGGAATAAACGTAATTCAAGAGCAACCTGTTTATCAAGAACATTTATATAAATGTTATAAGCTAGCAAGAGAGAAAAACCTTATTTACTTGACTGCAAATCTATATTCAAATTTATCAAATATGCAGAGATTTGCAGTGTATGCAAAAAAATTAAATATATATTCTAAGTTAGAATATATAAGCGTTTCTTTTTCTACACAATTATCATATGTAGCTTTGGATTTATTAGCTATTTCTGGTATTTTAGGTGATTTAGAGTTGGATAATAATATAATAAAGGGATTAGGCCCATTTGATATATTATATGGAAATATAGGGAAATTACCTATTTTAATAGAATTCAATAATCAATTAAATCCCAAAACACCTGATTATAATATGCAATTAATGTATAGTTTTAAACTTTATTATGAAGATGGAGTATTATCGCTAAATGATGCTTATGGAGATGTTGCTTGGCGTCCAAGAACATATTTAAAAGGAGCTAAAGACGATTTAAATATAGGTAAAGAGTCAATCTACAAGGTTTTGAATTCTTTAAAAGAAACGAGTACTTCAAAATTTTTTCAAACATACTGGATTGATTCAATAACAGCAGAATTGATTAAAATGAAGAAATATATGAATTCAGGCAAACTTGATATTCGTCGAGTAAACAGGGAACTATCAACATCTAAAAAATGGGAAATTTTGCAGAAAAAAGCGGGATATGCAACGTTTATGGAGACTAGTAAAGAGAAGCTGCTTTTGCTGAGTGATATAAAAATTTTTGATGAATAATTTAATAAGGAGGTAAATAATGGAGAACGGTTATAAAGAAATAATTGAAAAATATTCTAAGCAAGGTATTGAGTTGTATGTTGATGGTGAAAAGTTAAAATATAAATCCATAAATGGTCAGTTAGATGAAGATATTTTAATGGAATTAAAATTAAATAAAGAGGGACTTAAAGAATACATTAAAAAACTTGAGAATAAATATGATGTTAAAGATGATTACGCACCATTTCCATTATCTCCAGTTCAGACATCATATCTTTATGGAAGAGATGACTTACATTCATATGGAAATGTATCTTGTCACATTTATCAAGAATTTTTATATGATAATTTAGACGTTTCAAAAGTACAAGATACATGGAATTACTTGATAAATAAACATGAAATGCTGAGGGCAGTTATATTTAAAGAAGGATATCAAAAAATACTACAAAAAGTTCCAGAATATGAGGTTGTTACTGGAGATAGGATATCTATTAGAGAACAGTTAGAGGATAAAGTTTATCAATTAGAAAAATGGCCAATGTTTGATATTGGAGTATCAAATTATGGAGAAAAATCAATTTTACACTTTTCGATGGATTTTATGATATGTGATTGGTCAAGTATATGGCAACTTTTATTAGAGTTTGAGATGAAGTATTTTAAAGGAATAGAGAATGATAGACAATCTAAGATATCATTTAGGAATTATATAATAAGTGAAGAAAAGACAAAAGAAAACTCGGAATACAAGAATGCGAAAGCATATTGGAGTCAAAAGACTAGAAAATTAAAGACATCTCCAGTAATACCTTTAAAAACGCTAAAAGAAACGGACGTTTGTAAGTTTAAAAGATTGTCTTTAACATTAGATAAGGATATGTGGGATAAATTTAAAATTTTAGCTCAAAACCATGCTTTAACACCGACAGCATCAGTATTGACTGTATATAGTGAAGTACTAAAAAAATGGAGTACAGAAAAAGAATTTCTTATAAATTTAACTTTATTTAACAAGAAAAATTTAGGGGAAAATATAGAATCTTTAGTAGGCGATTTTACAAATACATCGGTAATTTCGATAAAAAACATAAAAGAATCTTTTTCAGAGTTAGCAAGAGAAGTTAATAAAGAATTATTCAGCTCAATAGATAATAGTGCATATCCTGGAGTTAATATATTAAGAGATATTGCTAAACTGCATAACTCCAAAGAATTTTTAGCGCCGTATGTATTTACAAGTGCAATAGGGTTAATTAAAAAGAGGTTGATAGGAAGATATGTGTATGGAATATCTCAAACACCGCAAGTATTTATTGATTGTCAAGCTATGGATACTGAATTAGGTTTACAGATTAATTGGGATGTTCGTGAAGGAATATTTGAAGATGATATGTTGGAGGATATGTTTAGTGAGTTTAAGAAGATTTTAATAAATTTATCGAACAATGAAGAATTTTGGGAGAAACGTCTTGAAATTGATCTACCTAAGTGGCAACGTGAAATTAGAGAAAAAGTTAATGCTACAAATAAAAAAATTAAGAATAAGACATTATTAGAAGATTTTATAGAAAAAGTAAAATCTTATCCAGATAAGGCGGCTATTATAGACTCCAGAGGCTCAATTTCTTATAAAGAATTATATAATAAGTCTGTATCTATAGCTTTAGCATTGAAAGAAAAAAATGTAAAAAAAGGTGAGCATATAATTGTAAAACTACCACATAATAAAAGTCAAGTTTATACTATTCTTGGAATACTTATGGTAGGAGCTATATATGTTCCGGTAGATTTTAATATAGAAGAAAAAAGATTAGAGAATATTTTAAAACAATGTAATTGTAAAGTTATTTTGACAAATGGCAGTTGTTATGATAGCAGACAAAGAAATTTTGTGAACATTGATGATGTAAATTATAGGTTAGATTTGATAAATATGTTTAATATAGAACATGTTGATTCGAATGATGCAGCTTATATCATGTTTACGTCAGAGACTACTGAAAATCCAAAAGGTGCTGTAATAAATCATGGCGCAGTATTTAATACTATATATGATATAAATCAAAAATTCGAAATATCTGAGAGAGATTGCTTATTAAGAATATCAAAATTAGATTTCGACTTATCTGTTTATGATATTTTTGGAATGTTATCAGTTGGAGGAACTATTGTATATCCTGATGAAAGTGAGTATTTAAATCCTGCTCATTGGGATAAATTGATTGAAGAAAATTCTGTGTCTATATTAAATATGGTACCAGAATTAATGAAACTATATTTAAATTATTTAGAAAATTTATCAAAAAAACAAAATTTTATTAAACTAATATTGCTATCAAGAGATTGGATCCCTTTAAATATGCCTAATGCGGTGCAAAAAACTTTTGTAGAATCTAAAATAATAGTATTGGGAGGTGCTACAGAAGCCTCTATATGGTCTAACTATCATGAATATAAAGGTATTAAAAAGGGATGGAAAAGCATTCCGTATGGGAAACCGCTCACTAATCAACAAATTTATGTATTAGATAAAAATTTTGAAGATTGTCCAGTTTATTGCGAAGGTAATTTATATATATCTGGTAGAGGCTTGGCGGAAGGGTATTTAGGAGATAAAAAGTTAACAGAAGAAAAGTTCTTTATTCATCCTCTAAAGCAGGTCAGACTTTATTCTACTGGAGATTTGGGTCGCTATTTATCAAGTGGAGAAATAGAATTTTTAGGTACGGAAGATACTCAGGTAAAAATAAGAGGCAATAGAATAGAACTTGGAGAGATAAAAAACACCTTAATGAAACAGGAAGGAATTGATGATTTAATTGTTAGAGTCAACTATAATAAGGAGGATAAACCGATTGAAGTTATTGCCAAAATAGGGGTTGATATTAGTGAGGTTGACGAACAATACGATAAATATTTTGATGGGTTTGAGGCAATAGAAGAAAATATTCAAAAAAATATAGACTATGATTGTTATCAATATATTTGCAAACAAAGGGATATAGTTTGCCTTAATTCGATGTTAAATACTTTGATAGATTTAGGGGTATTAAAAAATATTGGTTTAAATTTATATAATTATGAAAAAAATTCAACTGATATAGATTTAAAATATCATAAAATTATAAATAAGTGGATAACTCAGCTTAAAATAAATAATGTTATTTATTCAAAGGGAGAATCAATTGTAATTCCTAAAATAATAAAGAAAGAATTATTAGATAAGTTATGGAATAATTGTATTTTAATGTGGGATAATGCATTCGGAGATATTAATATAATGTATTATATTAAGGAAAATATAGATAATTTAAAAAACATTTTAACAAACAAGATTGATCCAAGAGGAATTCTTTATCCTAATGGGTCAAAGAAATATACAGAATCTCTTTATGAAAAAAGTATATTTTCAGCCTTGATTAATGACTATTATTGCCAGTTTTTAGAAAATTATTTAAAGTACAATAAAAAGAAAAAGATAAGAGTTTTAGAAATTGGTGCAGGTACTGGTGCAACAACAAAAAAACTATTAAAAATACTTGATGGTCATGACTATGAATATCATTTTACAGATTTGCAAAAATATTTTTTACCACAGGCTAAAGAAAATTTTAAAAATAATAAGAATATATTAGTTTACCAACTAGATATAAATGAAGATCCAATTAAAAATGGCCTACAACCAAATTATTTTGATATTATTATAGGAGCATATGTATTGGAAAATGTTAAAGATATTGCTAAAAGCATGTCTTACATTAAGACATTGATGGCACCTAAAGGATATTTGTTATTCTCAGAAGCTATAAAAAACGAACCTTGGCTATTGGTATCGCAAGCATTAATGATGGAAGAAGCAATTGATAGCATAAGAGAAGAAACTGTATTTATAGACACAAAAACATGGGAAAATATATTGCTTAAGGTTGATGATAGCAATAAAGTTTATAAATTTCCATATGAGAATAAATCTTTAGGGATTTTTGGGGCAACTCTTTTTATTAAAAAGTTTAAAACGAAGTTTATGGAAATAGATAGGGAAAAAATAAACGAGAGTATTAAGGGATATTTGCCAAATTATATGATTCCATCTAAAGTTTACTATGTAGAATCTATAATGTTGAATAGTAATGGCAAAATTGATCAGGAAAAGAATTTTGATATAATTAATGCTGAGAATAATGAAGAAAAAGTTTATACAGCTAACAATGAAGCGACATCTGAAACTGAAGAAAAAATTCTTAAAATTTGCAAAAATTTGTTGGAAACTGAAGATTTAACACTGGAATCAAATTTTTATGACTTTGGTGCAGATTCACTTATTATTGCAAAAATAGCAACCGAAGTGAAAAATAAGCTAAATAAGGAAATTTCTTTTGAAGAATTATTGAGAGAAATAATTAATTTTCCTTTTGTATCTGAAATTTCTGCGTTTCTGGAAAAAAGTGATGACAAGGATGTAGAAAAAGATTATAGTGATGAAGAAATGGTATATACAAAAATTTTTAAAGGTTCAAACAATTTGGAGACCTCAAGGTTAAGGGTACTTGTACACGGCGCTTTTGGAAGTTGGGAAAATTTCAAGGATTTAGCTACAGAATTATGCCAACAAAATGCAGGAGATGTTTTGATATTGGGAGTTTCAAATATAAAAAAATATTTAGAACTTGATAAGAAAAACCTGGTGCCTATGTTAGCGGATATGTATTGTAAAAAGATAGTTGGATTTGATGTCAAAGAAGTGCAGCTAATAGGATATAGTTTTAGTGGAGTCGTAGCAATAGAAATGGCAAGAAGACTTTTAGAAATGGGAATCAATGTTGTTAATTTATCTATAATTGAAGGCGGAACAATTCCAGAGAATAGTTTTGATGAATTACCACTTGAATTAATATTCATATATGCGTTTGGTATAAACTTAGAAGATTTAGGAATTAGACAAATTGATATATTTGATGATATTTATACTTCAATTGATACTAATAAAAACATACTAACGATATCAAATATTTTAGATCATTTAAATAATGAAGAAGATAAAAATCTTATTATAGAATTAAACAATATGATACAGAGTGATAGATTTATTAAGTATCATAGTCTTATTAATAAAAAGCAGAAACAGGCGTTATCTATGTACTCTTTGTTTGAACTATATAAAATATTTAGACATTCAGTAGAAGCTCAAAAATATAATCCCGATCTTTTCTTTGGGGATCTTGATTATTATATTGCTAAAGATAACAAAGGAGCATATAAATATATTGAGCATTTAGTTGATAAATGGAAAGATTCAATTATAGGCGATATAAACAAATTCTATATTGATGGAAATCACTACAGTTGTGTACAAAATAAAAATAATGCTAAACAATTGGCGATGTTAATAAAAAAATAAACGTCTAAAGGAGATGTAAATGAAGGTGTCAAATCTTTTGATATGTGGTAATCCAGAAAATTTACATTATTTGCAAGCAAAAACTAAATTATGTATATTAGATTCTGAAGATGAGTTAGCTGAGAAAAATGCTTATTTTAAAAATCTAAAACTATACAAATTTGTTTCGCAGTTACCATCAGATATTAAATGGGCGTATATTCCTCAAAAATCCTTGATAGCTTCTAACAATCCATATTTAAGAATGGAATTGTTAGAAGCCGGAATTTCTATAGTTGATCAGATGCCATTGGATGTAGATCAAATAAAAGATTGTGTAAAAATTGCAAATAATAAAAAAGTTTATTATATTCCAGAAATACCAAGTGAAAATGATATTTTTTTTAAACAGTGTACAAATACGATATATGAAGAATTTAGTAAGAACAATATTTTATATATTGATGGGTTATTTTCAAAGTTTTTGATATATTATATTTTTAAAATACTGAAAGAAGGATTGAAGACAAATCAAAAAGTAAATATAACAAATAATCATGGTAATTCAATGATAAAATCATTTTCAGGATATATTGCAAGTGTTCCGTTTTGCATAAGAATATATAGACCTAATCTTAATGAAGAATATCAATTTACTGCGTACAATGATGAGTTAAAAATTTTCACAAAAAATTGTTGCATAACAATTAACTTTATTCAGAAAAATATATTATATGGTTATAATATAATAAAAAAAACAGCAGGAAATATTAGCGGTTTTAATCAAACATTGAAGAACAATTATAAGTTGAATTTAAGTACAGTTATTGAGGAGGGCATAGATATAAATGAAATTAATTATCGCTCTCATATTCAAGAAGCATTAAACGATTTATCTTTTATTCAAGATATAAATAAAGTATTATCATGTGATAAAATGACAGGAATAGGAGAATATAAAAGAAAAAATAATTGGTTTCAAACTTTGAAACAAGGAGATGGATTTAATTATAATAATTCAGTTACAATAAATATGAGTAAAGAAATTGCTAATATAGAGAGGAATTATTCATATATCTCGAAAGAATATTTATTAAAGTATAAAGAAACGTTGGATACTTATATATTAGGAGAAATATTTAAATTCTTTAAAGACAACGGTGCTTTTAACGATCAAAATATAAAATATTCTGAGGAAAAGATCATTAAAAACTGCTTCCATAGCAAAAATAGTAAGATAGTAAAGAGATGGTTAAAAATGCTTGTTTTGCATGGATTTATAGAAAATAATGAAGGAAGTTTTTATTTGACTAAGAATTTACAAATCAATACAGAACAACTTTTTTGTGAGTTGCGTGAATTATGGGATTGGAAATTAGGTGATCCCTCTTCGATAGATTATATCAGAGAAAATATAAAAAATTTGAAAGAGTTGTTTTATGGGGAAATTGATTGTAATGCTATATTATTCCCGGAAGCTGATATAAAATATGCTACAGCTCTGTATAAAAATAATTTAATATACAGATTTTTAAACGAAATAATCGGAATTCAGGTCGCTGATTATGTAAACCGACACTTTGAAAGCAAGCTTAGGAAAATAACCATACTTGAGGTTGGCGCTGGTATAGGTGCGTCAACAGATAGTATAATTACAAAATTAAATGAATATAGTTTGATACAAAAAATAAATTATTTATATACTGATATTTCGAAGTTCTTTTTAGATATTGGAAAAGAGAAGTTTAAAAATAATTCAGCAATTAAGTATTTAAGGCTTAATATTGATAATTTAGAAGAGATAGAATCTTTAGATAAGGTAGATATTATTGTTGCAGCAGGGGTTTTAAATAATTCTAGTAATCTTGAGAAAGTAATGAAGGCATTTTTAAAAAAGATAAGACCAGATGGAGTAATGTTGATTACAGAACCAATAGGTAATCCAATTGAGATGCTAGTATCACAAGTATTTATGATGGAAGAACCTGATGATATACGAAAGATTAAAAATAGCACTTTTTTAGAATTAAATGATTGGATAGAACTTATTAATCGATGTGGGGATTTTGATATTAGTATTTTCCCTAGAGAAAATTTCAATTTGAATATATTTGGGCAAAAGTTATTAATAATTAAAGATAAAGTGAGGTGAAAATATGGTAACACAAAAATATAATATTGTTTTTATATGTGGAGCATCACATGCTGAATGGTGTTGGGATGAAAATTTTACTAAATATTTTATAAAGAAAGGCTATAGTGTTAATATCCACGTTCTGTCTAAAAATGCGAGAAATGTTAGGAACTCTGTTTTAATGTTAGAAGAAATTATAAGAAAGATAAAAAGAGAAAGTAATAGTAAATTAGCGATAGTTTCTCATTCAATGGGCAATTTAATCTTAAATGAATATTTACAAGATGATAAAAATATTAATAATGTAAATGCAATAGTATTACTTTCACCTTATCCAATTAGTAATAGGTTATTGAATGCTATAAAAATTTCTTTTAATTATTACGGAAAAACGAAGGAAGAACTTTTCTTTTCTGGAAGAGTAGATAAAGCTGAAGAATATGTAGCTAAAATGAAAGAAGAAGCTAAAAATATAAGATTGTTGACATTAACATATTCTTCTATTAAATTTTTTTGCAAATTTGTACCAACTTTTATAATTGGCTCAAAAAATGATAGATGCATACCTGTAAAGTCTCTGATTGATAGTATGAATTATTATGGTGCAACTTTGAAGATTTATAATGAATTATGTCATGATTGTATGCTTGATCCACATTGGGAAAAAGTTGCCGAAGACATACATTTATTCTTACAAAATAATCGTTCATGAATATGGATGTTGTAAATTCATAAAAATCATGTCTCTTCTAAATTCTCTTGACTTAAAATGGAATATATAGTAAAATTTTAGATAACAAAGTTATCTGCATATAGGAAGAGGTGAATAACATGAAAAATCTGAAAGGATTTGATGTTACACACGAAAACATTTTGAAAAGTGGGAAAATTAATTTTTTAAATGATGGATATGAACGAGCTAATTTAAGAAAGATATGTAAAGATGCCGGTGTTACTACAGGGGCTTTTTATAGACATTTTGAGGATAAGGAAGCTCTATTTGTTGCATTAGTTGAACCACTCGCTAAAGAGATTTTAGATTTATATACAAAATTTGAAGAAGAATCATTTAGAAGTATTGATGAGAAACACATTAAAGATTTAGCTGAAATTAATATTGATGGATCAATTGAAACCGCAATATATATATTTAGAAAAAAAGATATATTTGAACTTTTAGTGTATAAAGCGTATGGAACAAAATATGATAATTTCATTGAAAAATTAGTAAAAATGGAAGATTTAAATAGAAATAAAATCTCAAAAATAGTTTTAAAAAATAATTATAAATACATTAATATATCTGAAAAATCAATGCACTTACTTAATCATGCATATATTAATGCATTGTGTGAAATTATTATGCATTCTGACAATATTGAAGAGGTTAAACAAAACTCAGAAATTGTTGCGAGATTTTTTCGTGAAGGGTGGAAAAAATTGCAAGGATTTTAAGGGTTAGTTTTTTGCATAAATGATAACTAAGTTAGCTAATAATGTTATTTTATTTGGAGGTGTTGATTATGAAACAAAAAAGTCCTGCTGCTATATTGTGGGAGCTTGCAAAAAAGGAACATTCAAAGTTAAAAACATCTGTATTTATAGCGAGTATCGGTGTTATTGCAGGGATTATTCCATATATTGCAGCAAGTCGTATTTTAGTTGAATTGTTAAAGGGAAATGAGGATTTTAAAATTTATTCTTTATGGTTAGGAATAGGATTGTTATCCTACATCTTAAAATCATTTTTATACTCTATGGCTTTATCTGTATCCCATAAAGCAACTTTTAGTGTACTGAAAGATGTTCGTTTAAGAATGCTTGAAAAACTTCCAAAGATGCCATTAGGAGAAATAATCTCTGTTCCAAGCGGAAACTTTAAGCAGATTATAGTGGATCAGGTTGAAAGTATGGAGAAACCGCTCGCTCACCTGTTGCCTGAAATGACATCGAATCTCTTAGGTTCTTTGAGTATATTTATTTACTTATTATTTCTTGATTGGAGAATGGCTCTTTTATCATTAGTATCCATTCCTGTGGGAATGCTTTTTATGGGACTCGTAATGAAAAATTATGCTGTTCAATATGAAGGATCTGTAAAGGTAAATCGAGAAATGAATTCTGCAATTATTGAGTATGTCAATGGAATAGAAGTGATAAAAACATTTAATCAAGACAAGAGATCGTACGCAAAGTACAAAGATAAAGTCATTGCAAATGCAAGATACTTTTATGAATGGATGAAGAGCTGTCAGTTACCTGTATCTTTATCTAAAAATATATCTCCTACTACAATGATAACAGTGCTTCCATTTGGTTGGTATTTTTACATTAGCGGCAGTTTAAGTGCAGAAGTATTTATATCTGTAATTATTCTATCTTTAGGTATTGCAGGACCTTTACTTGAAACAATCAATTTTGTTGATGGTCTTGCTAAGATAGGAACTATTGCTAATTCTATTAACTTAATTTTAGAAGGAAAAGAACAAAAGCATTCTGATAGAGAAGTAACTATCCAGCAATATAATATTGATTTACAAAATGTAAAGTTTGGATATGAAGAAGAAAAAGAAATTCTTCATGGAATATCCCTAAACATAAAAGAAGGGACAACAGTGGCTTTTGTTGGACCAAGTGGAAGTGGCAAGTCAACTTTAGCAAAATTAATAGCTGGATATTGGGATATTACGGAAGGAAATATAAATATTGGTGGATACAATCTTAATGAAATTCCATTAAAGCAATTATATAGTTTAACTGCCTTTGTTTCGCAGGATAATTTTTTGTTCAACGAAAGTATTAGGGAAAATATCCGAATGGGTAATCCAAGTGCCAGTGATAAAGAAGTAGAAGACATTGCTAAGAAATCGGGTTGTCATGATTTTATTATGAAAATGGAACATGGTTACGATACGGTTGTCGGAAGTAGTGGTAGCCATGTTTCTGGTGGAGAAAGGCAAAGAATATCTATAGCAAGAGCAATGCTCAAAAATGCACCTATTGTAATACTTGATGAAGCTACTTCATATATAGATCCTGAAAATGAAGTGATTATAAAGCAAGCTTTATCAAAGCTTATAAAAGATAAAACGGTTATTATTATTGCTCATAGGCTATCAACTATAACAGATGCAGAACAAATATTCTTAATTGAGAATGGAGAGCTTGTTTCATGCGGTAAGCATGATGAATTATTAGAAGGTTGTGAATTATACCGAAATATGTGGAACGCTCATATAGGAACTAAGGATGGTGGGATGAAATGTTAAGTGCTTTAAAAAAGATTTTAGATTTCTCAGATGATGAAAAGAAAAATGTATATCACTCTATATGGGTAAGTTTTTTGTTTGCGATTTTTCATATGCTTCAAATTAGTGCTATTTATTTTATAGTGAAAGCAATTGTCCAAAAAGACATGAGCATGATGCCCGCGTGGATTGCATTAATACTTCTTGTTATTAGCATAATAGGAAGAAGTGTTACAAATTATTTTTCACAATTACAGCAATGCCATGCAAGTTATTTCATGGTGGCAAATAAAAGAGTAGCAATAGGTGAAATGTTAAAAAAAATACCTATGGGATTTTTCAATGAAAACAATATTGGTGAAGTGGTTGGAATTTCTACAACTGTTTTAGAAGATGTAGAAAATACCGCAGCAATGGTTATGGTAAATACATTATCAGGTTTTATAAACACGATAATATTTACAATAATGATTTTAGCATTTGAGTGGAGAATAGGTTTTATTGTTGCAATTGGATGCCTATTGTACTTATTTGTTCTCTCAAAAATGGAAAGCAAATCAAGGAGTGTTCTTCCTAAAAGACAAAAAGCATCTGCTAAATTAGTTGATGCCATTTTAGAACAAATTGGAGGAATGTCTGTTATAAAATCCTTCAATTTAACAGGGAAAGGAGATGAAAAAGTCAGAGGTGCTATTGAAAATAGTAGAAAAATAAATCTTGATTGTGAAAAACTGTTTACACCTTATACGATTTTGCAAAATATTCTTTTGGATTTGTTTAGCATTTTGATAATAGGTGCAGGTATTTTCTTTTATCTTAATGGAGAACTCTCATTCTTAAATACAGTTATGACGATTATAATTTCTTTTCTTGCTTTTTCTCAAATAAAATTGGCAGGAAGTGCAACAACCTCTCTCAGAGTTGTTAGTGGATCTATTGAGCAAACAAAGAAGTTAGAGGAATTTCCACAGATGGATATTGATGGAAAAGACATAAAGCCTACTACTTTCGATATTTCTTTTGATAATGTAGAGTTTTCATATTCCGGCAAAAAAATCCTTGATGATATTTCGGTCAAGATACCACAAAACCAAATGACAGCTATAGTTGGACCTTCAGGAGCTGGAAAAACTACATTTTGCAATTTGATAGCGAGATTTTGGGATGTAGAGAAAGGAGAAATCAGCATAGGTAAACATAATATTAAAGAATATTCATTGGAGTCATTAATGAGACAAATTAGTATGGTTTTTCAAAATGTTTATTTATTTCAAGACACTATTGAGAACAATATAAAGTTTGCCAAGCCAGATGCTACACATGAGGAAGTTATAGAAGCTGCAAAGAAAGCGTGTTGTCATGAATTTATTATGAAGCTTCCTGAACAATATGAAACAGTTATAGGAGAGGGAGGTGCAAGTTTATCTGGTGGAGAAAGACAAAGAATATCAATAGCAAGGGCTATGATAAAAAATTCCCCGATTATTATTTTTGACGAAGCTACTGCAAATGTAGACCCTGAAAATGAGGATAAATTGCAGGTTGCTATGGAGGAACTTACAAGAAATAAAACAGTAATAATGATAGCACACAGACTAAAGACAATAAAAAATGCAAATCAAATTCTTGTTTTAGCAAATGGAAAAATAAATCAAAAAGGCACACATGAAGAGCTAATTCAAGCAGAAGGTATCTATAAAAATTTTGTTGAGGCACGACAAAAGGCAGTTAATTGGAAACTGTCATAAGTGAAAATGATTTATATGAGAATTATTTAAATATAGCTCATGTAGATTTGTATTATTTTAATTTAAGGAGGATTAAAAAAAATGAAAAAAGGATTGTCAGCTAAAGATCTAATCAATGTAGGAATTTATACAGCTATTTATTTAGTTCTGTTTTTTGTAGTAGGGATGATGAATGCAATTCCTATCTTATACCCAGCTATCTATCTTCTCATTCCTATAGTCACAGGAATTCCATTTATGTTGTTTTTAACCAAAATAGAAAAATTTGGCATGGTTACGATTATGTCAATTATTATCGGTGTGTTTTGGTATTTTATGGGCTATACATGGTTAGCATTAGTGGGATATATTCCATTTGGAATTATCAGTGATCTGGTTATGAAATCAGGTGGTTTTAAGAGTTTTAAAAAGAATGTTATTGGATTTTGGCTATTTTCTTGCGGAATGATAGGTTGTCAAATGCCAATGTGGGTAATGGCAGATACCTATATGGAAGGTGTTAAGCAACAAATGGGAGAACAATATGCACTTGCACTCGCAAAATATATGCCTTCTTGGATGGGGATTGCTGCATTTGGAATTATTTTTATCGGCTCAGTTATTGGTGCAAATTTAGGGAGGAAAATGCTTAAGAAACACTTTGAGAGAGCGGGTATCATTTAATGGAAGAGTATGAGGTATACAAACCGAATAAACCAAAGGGCTTTTTCTTAGATCCTCGTACTAAAATTTTATTTATGATATTTATAACAACCATAATGTCTGTCGGATATAAGGATATTTTAGTTAGCCTTATATCCGCCATTGTGGCAATAGCATTATTATTATCTAATAAACAATTTAAGATAGCTTTTATTTATGGAGGGCTATTTACTTTGGCTATTATGGCACACTTTACGAAAGATATGTACACATTGCCTACACTCATAAATACAATTTCAGTATTGTTGAATGCCTTGATTTTAAGACTATTTCCAATTTTTATGTTGGGCTATTATGTTGTAATGTCTACAAAAACGAGCGAGTTTATAGCAGCCATGGTAAAGTGGAAAATTCCCAATGCATTTATTATTCCAACAGCAGTTGCATTCAGGTTTATTCCAACTTTGAAAGAAGAACACAATTCTATTAAGACTGCTATGAAAATGAGAGGAATTAGCTTTAAAAATAAAAAGGCGTGGAAAAATCCAAGCTTATACTTGGAATATGTAACAATACCTTTAATCGTTTCTATTGTAAAAATAGGTGATGAATTGTCGGCGGCAGCAATAAGTAGAGGATTGGGAGCTTTGAAAAAGAGAAGTACTCTGGTAAAAGTAAAGTTTACTATATATGATTTATTAATTTTACTCTTTTCAGTTGCCTTTACAGGACTATTTTTATATAGGAGGGGATAGCATTGATTGAATTTAAAGACGTGTCATTTACTTATGATAGCGGGAATAAGAATGCTGGAATTTATAATATTAATTTAAAAATCAATGATGGAGAGGTGGTTGTATTTTGTGGTGAATCCGGTTGTGGAAAAACTACTATAAGTAGATTGATAAATGGACTAATTCCCGGATATTATACAGGAACTTTGACTGGAGAAGTTATAGTTAGAAACCACAAAATTTCTAAAAATTCGATTGATGAATTAAGTCGATATGTAGGTTCAGTATTTCAGAATCCAAGAACTCAATTTTTCAATGTAGATTCCACAAGTGAAATTGCATTTACCTGTGAAAATTTTGGAATTCCAAGAGAAGAAATTTGTAAAAGAATTGGTCAAGTGACAAAAGAATTAAATATAAAAGATTTGCTTGATAAGAGCTTGTTTTCTATGTCAGGAGGAGAAAAACAAAAAATTGCTTGTGCTTCTGCTGCTGTTATGGAGCCTGAAATCTATGTATTAGATGAGCCATCTTCTAATTTAGATATACAAACTATAAAAAAATTAAAATATATCATAAAAAAATGGAAAGAAAAAAAGTCAACTGTGGTTATTGCAGAGCATAGACTACAATATTTAATAGATATTGCAGATAGATTTATTTATATGAAAGATGGAAAAATTAACAAAGAATTTTCTCGTGTTGAGTTCAAGAAATTACCTAACAGCATTTTAAATAATATGGGGTTAAGGAGCATACACCCTATTGAAACCGATAACCGTATGAAAAACATAGACTCTAAGGAACAAATAGAGATTAAGGATTTTATGTTTAGCTATGGCAAAAAACCGTTTCTTGAAATTCATGATGCTGTATTACCTCAAAAATCTATTGTGGCTGTTTTAGGAAATAATGGTTCTGGAAAATCAACTTTTTCAAAATGCTTATGTGGAGTTGAAGAAAAAGCAAAAGGAACTTTAAATATACAAACAGAAAGTTATGCTACAAGAAAAAGACTAAAAAAATGTTTTATGGTGATGCAGGATGTTAATCACCAATTATTTACCGAATCAGTTAAAGAAGAAATTCTTTTGAGTATAGAGAACGATGAGAATAAAGAAGAAAAGATCGATGAAATATGTAAAAAGTTAAATTTAATGGATTTTATAGATTGCCATCCAATGTCATTATCCGGAGGGCAAAAACAAAGGGTTGCAATTGCAAGTGCTATCGCTTCTGATAGGACAATACTGATTTTGGACGAACCTACAAGTGGTTTGGATTTTAAGAATATGAAAGAAGTTTCTAATGAAATGATAAGGCTTAAAGAGGACGGAAAAACTATTTTTATTATCACACATGATCCGGAATTAGTAGAATGTTGTTGTGATTATTTTATGTTTATGGAGAATGGAAAAGTCAAATGGCATGGTATTAAAGATGAAAAGAATATGGAAAAAATTAGGGAATTCTTCAATCAAACTTAAAATTTGCTTAAAAAATGTGGATGAAAAAAGGAGGTAATTTTATGAAACAAGATATGAAAGAACAATTATTAACAAAAAGACCTATAGATTTACTTTTTCAATTATCTATCCCTGCTGTAATAGGAATGATAGTAATAGGTCTTTATCCACTAATGGATGGAATTTTTGCAGGAAATATTATAGGACAAACAGCAATGACAGCTTGTGGTGTAGCTATGCCACTTACATTTTTCAATAGTGGTGTATCTACACTTATTGGTGTAGGTTCAGCATCGGTTTTATCAAGAGCTATAGGAAAGGGCGACAAAAAAACAGTTGATAAAATTATGGGGAATTTAATCTTTTGGGTTATTCTATTCTCATCAATTATTACAATAGGCGGAATTTTACTTGCACCACATTTTTTAGATATGGTTGGAGCAAGTGGAGAAATTAAAGAATATGGTATCAGATATTTACGAGTAATTTTCATTGGTTCTTTATTTGTAAACTTTACTCAATCAGCAAACATGGTTATGCGTGGAGAAGGGTTAATGAAAAAAGCAATGCTCATTATGGGGCTAGGGGCTTTTTTAAACATAATTCTTGATCCCATTCTAATGAAATTAATGGGAAAATATGCAATTGAAGGGGCTGCACTTGCAACTATTACAGCACAATTTGTTCAAGCAATAATAACACTCCATTACTTCAAATATAAAAGTAAAGCAGTAAAAATAAATAAAATCAAACCTGATCAGGAAATAAAAAAAGAAATGTTTGGCGTAGGGTCATCTGCTATGATGATGCAAATTTTATTTATGATTCAACAAACAATGCTATATAAAATGTCATTTAAATATGGCGGAGATACAAATGCTATCTTGATGGCAGCAACACTTAGAATATATGCCTTTTCATTCATTCCACTTTGGGGAATGAGTCAAGGTTTACAACCTGTAGTTGGTACAAATTTTGGAGCGAAAAAATACGACAGAGTAAAAGAAGCTATGAAAGTATTTTCTATCGGAGGATTAGTTCTTGCATCAATATTTTGGATACCAGCATTAGCATTTTCAAAGAATATTCTTTCTTTATTTGGAGTAGAAGAAAGTATTATAACTCAGGGAATAGGAAACTTTAGACTATTTTATTCTATCTTTATCCTATATGGAGTAATGGTAATGACTATAACATTCTTCCAATCAATAGGAAACGCTAAAAAAGCCGGCATAATAGTAATGCTAAGACAGTTATTTTTATTCGTACCTGCCATGATTATTTTACCAATGATATTTGGAGTTAAAGCAGTATGGTTTGCAGAACCCCTTGTAGATTTAATTATGATAATAGCTGGTGTAGTAATGATGTTTGGGGAATTAAATAGGATGGATAAAATTAGTTTTAAAAATTCAAGTAATGAATAATAAGTGGGTTTATTTAAAAGAATGGAGGGAAATATGCAAATAAATATAATTAAAGTACATTTACCTTTTTTCTTTGGTTTACACTATTTACAAGTTAGATAACTCAGTTAAAAAATTAAATACAATTACTATTAGAAAGAGTTTTTTTCATTCTAGAGGACTAACCATGCCCAAGAGCAGGAGTCCTCCTTTTTTTGTCTGAAAACATAAAGACAAAAAAGAATGGAGGAAACATAAATGACAAAAGAATATTACCTTTATGTCGGTGGGCAAAAAATCAAAGTAAGCGAGCAGATATACAAAGTCTACTGGCAAGAAAGAGAACATGAAAAATATTTAGAGCAGGTGGACAAGAAAAACCACTTGCTCTTTTTTTCGTCCCTAAATCATGATGGGAATTTCGAAGATAATTTAGAGGATAAAAACGTTGATGTAGAAAAAGTTGTCGCAACACAAATGATGATTGAAGCACTAAAAAGTGCTTTGTCAAAGTTAAATAGGGATGAGCGGGAAATCATAGAAAGATTATATTTCAATGATGAAACACTTCGTGCAGTAGCAAAGACTAAAAATATCTCACATCCAACTTTAATTAAAAGACGAGATAAAATTTTAGAAAAACTAAAGAAATTTATAGAAGAACTATAAATTATGGTTACCAAAGAGGGCAAATTTTCCTTTATAAAGTGAAGGGGAATTTTGTCCTCTTTTATATAAAAAAGAAATTAATAGAAATTTGAACCTTGACAACTGAATAGACCATGACAGGACATTAACCATTTGTGGAGCTTTATAATTTCTTCGCCATGACATTTCTGCTGATAAGGATTTCGGTTTAAATAAATACTCTAGTTAAAAGAAGGATAAAAGAAAACGAGCGATAAAAAGAAATTATATATTCAGCCTAGGAAACTGATGCATTGAAGCAAATGGGGATAATGATACTTCTACAGTTGTTGCCGGCTCATCTTGAAAAGGGGCGGTGGTGAAATTCCAATGTCGTGACCTACACGCCTGTTAATGTCAAAAAACTTAAAAATATTGAAGATAAGGAGAAGATATTATGTGTGATGAACATAATATAAATACAGAAATGAAAACAGATAAAAAAGATAAACAGATGATAAATCAAATTGATGGTTGGAATATAGAAGTTAAATTTAATGAAAATGGATTTAGCTTAGAAAATTTAGTAGAGGAATACATCAAAGAAAAATTTTCTGTCTATTAGGGGCTGACAAAAAATATAAGGAGCGTTATAATATTTTTGTGGAAGCCTAACCTTGGTTCGATTTATTGTATGTAAATTGAATTAAAGGAGGCTTTTTTATGTTTAAAAACAATTTAGCAAAAGAAAATTTGGCAGTTATGTATTTAAGATTATCAAAAGAAGATGGCGAAAAAACAGAAAGTAACTCTATATCCAATCAAAGAGAAATTATAAACTCTTATGCAAGAAAAAATCAAATTACAATTGTCAAAGAGTATGTGGATGATGGATATTCAGGTGCAAATTTTGATCGTCCCAATTTTAAAGAAATGATAAAGGCTGCCTATGATAGAAAGTTCAATACAATTATTGTAAAGGACTTATCAAGATTCGGAAGAGATTATATAGAAGCTGGAAAATATATTCAAAGAATATTTCCGGAAAACGGTATAAGATTTATATCAGTAAATGACAATTACGATAGTAAAAGTGCAGATATAAACGATACACACCTTATACTTCCTATAAAAAACTTCATCAATGATAGTTATTGCCGAGATATTTCCAATAAGGTAAAAAGCTCTCAAAAGATAAAAAGAGAAAAAGGAGACTTTATCAGTGCTTTTGCACCTTATGGATATAAAAAGTCTGAGGAGAATAAGAACAAGTTAGTGATTGATAAAGAGATATCGGATATTGTCAAAAATATATTTGATATGAAACTCTTGGGATATTCCTCAAAGGCAATTGCAGATGAACTAAATCATTTAGGAGTTTTAACTCCAAGAAAATATAAAGAAAGTCAAGGATTTAAGTGTAATGGATTTCAAAATACAAAAGGTGGAAATTGGTCAGCAAAGACAGTAAATAGAATTATAGAAAATGAAGTATATATTGGAAATACCTTACAAGGAAAGAGTGTTACTTTAAGTTACAAAAATAAAAAGCAGATGGAAAAAGAGAAAGAAGAATGGATAAGAGTAGAAAATACCCATGAAGCAATTATAAGTAAAGAAGTTTTTACTATTGCAAATACTATGTTAAAAAGAGATTTGAATAATTCTCGTGGAAAGGACAAAATTGATATTTTTACAGGAATGCTTTTTTGTAAAGAATGTGGAAGTTCTTTGATTAGAAGGACTGTAAAGTATAAAAAAAGAGAAGAGATATTCTATATCTGTTCAAAGTACAACAAGGAAAAATCTTGCACAAGACACAGCATAAAAGAAGAAACCTTGATAAAAGCAGTATCTAAAGTAATGAAGTCCTACATTGAATTTAATGAAAATCTATATTCTAAAGTTCAGCGTATAGATATAAATAAAAATTTGAAAGACAATCAAATTCCTATACTAAAACGAGAAAAAGCGATGACAGAAGAACTCTTATCTTCTCTATACCTTGACCTAAAAGAGGATGTTATTAGTAAAGAAGAATATCAACTTTTTAGAAAAAACTATACAGAGAAATTGACTAAATTAGATGAAAGTATCGAGTATAGATTAAAAAAACAGGAAGATACTAAGGAGAAGATTGATAAAAATAAGAGTTGGATCATCGACATTAACAAGTATAAAAATTTATCGGAAATAGATAGATTGTCTGTTGTGATGCTCATTGATAAAATTTTTATTTCTGAAGATAAAACGATAGATGTTAGGTTTAATCATACTGAAGAATTGTCTTTACTTGAAGAAATGACAAAAATGGATAAGTCTGACATTAAAGCTAACACTATAAAAAAGAAAAGTATCGATAAAAGCAGGAAGTCAAAAACTATCCCCACTGTTATGAATAAAAGTCTTGTAAGTGCTGAAAGTGAGGTATGCTATGGCTAGAACAAAAAATAGGCATATATCACAATCAGAAACAGAAGTTGGAAAAGTGATTGAAAAAATATACATTGCCGGTATTTATGCTAGGTTATCACAGGAAAGAAAGGAAGCTTACAGGGATAAAAGTAATTCACTTGAAATGCAGGAAGAACTTTGTATAAATGCTGCAAACGAAAAAGATATAAAGATTTTAAGAGTGTACAAGGACTATGAGTATTCTGGAACAAATTTTAAAAGACCTGGATTTATTGAAATGATGGAAGATATCCGAACAGGCAGGATAAATTGTATCATAGTAAAAGATATGTCAAGGTTTGGTAGAGAGTATTTAGAAATCGCAAACTATATCGAAAAAGTATTTCCATTTTTGGGAGTTCGATTTATTTCCGTAAATGATAATCTGGATACTAAAGACGGTATAAAATCAGATCAGAGTTATGAAATAGCAATAAAAAATATCTTCAATGATTTATACGCAAAAGATATTTCAAAGAAAATAAAAGCCTCTAAAGAAATAAAAATGAAACAAGGGTCTTTTATAGGAGCGATGGCTCCGTATGGCTATAAGGTTGATAAAATTGATGGAAAAAGAGTTCTGGTGATGGACGAAAAGGCAGCAGATGTAGTAAGACTTATCTTTTATATGGCAAGTCAAGGTAAATCCAATATGCAAATAGCAAGAGAATTGACTAAAACATATACGACACCTGATGAATATAAAAGAACAGGTAAAATTTTTAAGGATAAAGAAGATACAAAACAATGGGATATTTCTTATATATCAAAAATGCTTTCTGATGAAGTATATATTGGGAATTTGATTCAAAGAGTATACTCAAATAGGCATGATCCAAGTAGGAAAAGTAAGTTTCGTGATAAAGAAGAGTGGATTATAACAGAGAACACCCACGAAGGTTTAATAGACAAAACTACATTTGAAAATATCAGAGAGATAAAGAAGAAAAAACAAAACTATCTACCTTACCATTCACTGAAAAACATAATAAAAGACGGAAAAGAAAATGTTGGAGTAAAAATTCAAAGAAATCATAAAAAAGAAGGAAAGTATGACGACCTCATACAGTGCAGTGTTTGTGGCAGATATTTGAAAAAACAATATGGACCAAGAGGACTGAAATATCATGATGAGATTTGCTATTGTTATTATTGTAAAGGTGGAGATAGATTAAAATTAGAAAAATCTCATGTCAGAATATATGAAACAGACCTAGACAAAATTTTAGTAGATACCTTAAAAAGACTGGTTTCAAGCTTTTATAAAAAGGATAAAATATTACAACTAAAAATATATTTAGAAAATATAAGTGCTGAAAAGATAAATCAAGTTTCTATAAAAACAGATGTAAATAATAAAAAGATTGCTTCTCTTAGGATCAATCTACAAGAACAATATGAAAACTATGTTAAAGGAGATGTTCTTTTAAGTGATTTTAAAATAGAAAGTAAAAAAATAAATAATCAAATAAAAACCTTAAAAAATGAATTAAAAGTTTTTGATGAAAGAATAAGAAATATAAAGAAAAGGAAAAGGGAACTGAAAAAATTCATAGAAGCTCTCTTTTACTGCTTAGATGCTGATAAGAGTATAGAAGTGGATAAAGGATTGGTTGATACTCTCATTAACCATATAGAAATTTCACATAATAAGAAAGTAACCATAAATTTTAAGTTTAATCTTGATAAAGATATAAAAGAGCAGTTGGAGGTAGAGTATGAATAAGGTGGCTATTTATCTAAGACTCTCAGACGAAGATTATAACAAAATGGATGAAAGTATAAGCATAGTAAATCAGAGAGATTATATAAGAAATTATATTGAAAATGAATCATCTTTAAAGAGTTGTGAAATAAAGGAATATGTAGATGATGGGTATTCGGGAACGAATACAAACAGACCTGCATTTTTAAGACTTATTGATGATGTAAAAGAAGGAAGAGTAAAGACTATCATAGTAAAGGATATGTCGAGGTTTTCAAGAGATTATATCTTGCTTGGGGATTATTTGAGCAATATATTTCCATTTTTAAAAATACGATTTATAGCTATCAATGATTGTTATGATTCCATAAACGAAAATGGAAATGGCTTAGATATGGATATGCAGTTTAAGACCTTGTATTATGATTTGTTCAGTAAAGAATTATCTGAGAAGGTAAGCAATTCTTTAAAACAAATTAAATCACAGGGGAAGAATACAAACTGGGCAGCACCTTTTGGATACATCAAAGATCCAAATAATGAATATCATATCATCATTGATAAAAAGACAGCATTTATAGTAAAAGAAGCATTTGATTTAATTTTAAGAGGGTATTCTTGTACTCAAATTGCTAATATTTTTAATGAAAAAGGCTATATAACTCGCTCTGAGCGAAAAGAAGAACTGAAACTTTCTGATTATACTGGAAATTTAATTACAGGAAGTAGAGTAAAGAAAAGAGTTTGGACAAGTGTTTGCATATCACAAATTACAAGAAATGAATTATATACAGGAGATTATGTATATAACAAGTATAAAGAAACAAGAATTGGTAGGCGAAAAAAGATATTACTTCCTGAAGAAGAGTGGAAAGTAATCCATAATACTCATGAAGCAATTATTTCAAGAGAGGTTTTTGATGAGGTTAAGTCAATAAAAGAAAAAAGGAAATTTTATGTTTATACAGGAAAGAAAAATCGCTCTATTTTTTCTGGTAAGATATTTTGTAAAGAATGTGGTAGACCTATGAGTTTTCGATGTGACAGTAGACAAAAGAAGAATTCAGATAAAATATACAAGTATAAAAGTTATTATTGTAATTTATGTAAAGCTGAGAAAACACCAAACAATATCAAAGAGAAAGATATTATTGAACTTATAAAACCAAAATTAAAAGGTTTTAAGATTCAAAACACATTAAATAAAGAGAAAGTTATAGAACACAAGAATGTAAAAGAAGAGATTTTAAAGGAAATATCCATATTAAACAGTAATTTACAAATCATTTATGAAAATTATAAAAAGAAAAATATTTCAAAAGAGGACTACTTAAAGGAAAAAACTTTTATCAAAGATAAAAAGATATTATTGGAGAGTAGGTTGAAAGAATTAAAATCAGAGAAGATTGATCCAAGGAAAGAAACGGATATTACAGTCTTAGACGAAGAAAGTTTATTGAAGGTTTATTTAGACAATAAAATTGATAAGATAATTGTATCAAGAAGTGGAGAAATAGAAATTGTAGAAATATAGATGGATAGTATTAAAAGTAACTCATAATCTCGCCAACTTTAATTTTAATACGCCAAAATGTAAATAATGGCGAGAAAATTTGCGGAAATAAATAGTGCTGTTTACTTATTGTGAGGTGATTTTTGTGTCTAAAATAAATGTGGAAGGATCAGAAATTAGCATTATTGCCATAGATAATAGAGATTATATTTCTTTAACCGACATGGTTAGAAATGTTGAAAATGGTGTGGCACTAATAGAAAAATGGCTAAGGAATAAAAATACAATTGAATTTTTAGGAATATGGGAAGAAATGTATAATGCGAATTTTAATTCCACCGAATTCGAGGGAATTAAAAATGAAGCAGGTTTTAATCGTTTCTTTTATCGGTTAAACAATGGGTCAATAAGACGAATTCTATCGGAATTGTCGCCAAAGCAGGAAGATATGGTGGAACATATGCACATAAAGACATAGCTTTTGAATTTGCGTCGTGGGTATCACCTTATTTTAAGCTCTATCTTATTAAAGAGTTTGAGCGCTTAAAAGAAGAAGAACAAAGACAATTAGGTTGGGATATCAAGAGGAATTTAGCTAAAATAAATTACAAAATTCATACAGATGCAATTAAGAATAAACTTGTCCCTGAGAAATTATCAAAGGAAAGAATAAACTATATCTATGCAAGTGAAGCAGATATATTAAATGTAGCTTTGTTTGGAATGACAGCAAAAGAATGGCGTGAAAATAATCCTGAGTTAAAAGGAAATATGAGAGACTATGCTGATATATCACAATTAGTGTGTTTATCAAATCTTGAGAACTTAAATGCTGTTTTTATAAATGGGGGAATGGATGCAACTGAAAGGATAGAAAAATTAAATTCAATTGCTATTGAACAAATGAGGATTCTAACAGAAAGTGAACGTATAAAAAAGTTAAAATAAAAGTTTTGTATATAAATTAGGCGATAGAAATATCGTCTAATTTTATGTAACAATTGCTTGACATTGTAGGGAAAAACAACTCTGTTCAACGTCTTATACGATGAGATAGATTTTGATTCAGGAGAATTCTACTTGGAAAATGAAGGTTCAACTGAAAAACTTGATAAAGAAGACATAGGAATGCTTTTTTCTGAAAATTTCCTTCCTGAATTTCTAACAGGTTACGAATACATCAAATTTTATCGTGATATTAACTCTCCTAACGATATAAAAACGGTTGAAGATTACATGGAAATGATGGAATTTTCCAAGAAAGATCAAAATAGACTCATCAAAGATTATTCGCACGGAATGAAAAGTAAAATATCTTTGATAACACTGTTCATCTCAAGACCGAAAGTGTTGTTATTAGATGAACCGTTGACAAGCTTGGATGTTGTAATCAGCACGCAAATCAAAAAATTGTTGATGGAATTGAAATCACAAGGAAGAATTATTGTCTTGTCTACGCACATGTTAGATTTGGCAAAACAAATGAGCGAAGAAATCGTGCTACTACACCACAAGAAATTACAAAAATTGGATTTGGACAAGAACGATGACAAATTCGATGCAGAACTTTACGACATTTTAAAGGATGAGTCTGATGAGTAATTATCTTAGCACTTATTTGAGATTAGTTATGAAGATGAAGCTAAATCAGACAATGTATCAACTTCGTAAACTTTCAATTTTCAAGAAGATTATTCCTTCGGATATTTATGGAAATGACGTGTTGAGCTTTGGATATTCTGCGATTTTCTACATTTCATTTGTATTAAAGACAATACTTTACAAAATTTTGTACTGTGCATTAGTTTACGGCATTGCAACTATAGGAACAGCAAAGATTTTCAAAGGCAGTATTCAAGAAAATATAATGATATCTTTGTTTTATCTGTCAGCTGTTATTGGAAGTATGATTTCACAATTTATGTACGTAAGCTTCGATAATGAGGATTCTATTTGTGTCAAAGCGCTCAAACTCGATGCCAAAAAATACACAGTTTTGCAGGATTATTTATCGGACATTAGCTTTGCAATCTCAGGAATAATATTTGCGATATTTTTTGCTATATTCGACATCAACCCAATGAATGCAATGAATATCACTGTATTCTGCCTTGGATTTAGAAAACTAATCAAATACATCAATATTTGTGCGTATTCGACTAAAAGCCCCAAACACTTAACCGAAAACTACTTCTGCATGTGGGCGATTTTGCTATTGGGAATGGGACTTTTGGTATTGTACAGCACGAAATCCAAAATCTTCGTACAAATATTTTATTCAACTTACGCGCTTATTTTCGGAATTGTTGCATATATTGTCGGTGCGATTTTCATTCATAAAACAGAAAAAATCAGACACATCGCTAGAATTGAAATCACAAACAAATCTATAATCGATCGCGACAACACATTTAAGGATATCAACACGGTCGCATACCAAATCGACGACGAAAAAATAGCACAAGAAAACGTGAGAATTTACGATAATTACAACGGGATTGAATACATCAACAAATTATTCCGCTACAGATTCAAACACAAATACAAAAAAATGATTCTAATTCGTTCGGGAATAATTTTGGCTGTTGGTGTAATTGGATTTATCGTACTAAGAGGACTCACAATTAATCCCAAACCAAGTGATTTGAAAATATTAGTGTCAGTATTTCCGATAATCTTGTTGTATTTCGGAATACAAATAGCAGTTCCAGAATCATTCAACAGATTTATGTTTTTGAATATGGATAGATATTTGATGAAACAAATGATTTACGCCAATAAACAAAACATAAAAGACACACTAAATTTTAGAATAAAACAAAATTTAAAAGACAACGCACCTACATTTGGATTGGTGTTATTATTGATAATAAGTTGGATATTCGCCGCAAAATTAAACACAACAGATTTGATAATAAAAGCCGCAGTCGCAGTCATCATAATCTACTTGTATCAATCAGTAAAACAACTCTACATGTACATGCTACTTCAACCATTCACTGTTGGACTCAAAAGCAAAAACGTAGTCTACTCAATACTCAACACATTCGAATCATTACTGTTTTGGGGAATAATAATCCTTCAAATAAAATTGAATTTCAACATAGGATTAGTAGCATTGGCAATCTGCGTGATTTATACAGTTGTAGGATATTTCTTGGTGTTGGCTAAGGGGGGTAGGACATTTAATTTAAGAAAAAGTTAGAAATGAAAAACAAAGTCAAATAATAATTGACTTTGTTTTTTTACTGCGAATTTTAACTCATTATTAAACCTAAATGCCAAAGTATTTATTACTAATATAGGGATATATATTTCTAAATATAATATTACAAATACTATAAATTAAAAAAAAGTTGACATTTAAATATTAAAGGCTTATATTTATAATAAGATAAGAAAAAGGAGGCGAAATAAAATGCGATTTGATGTAAACATAACTTTAAGTGATAAAGAAATTCCTAAAGATAAAAATAGAATGTTTTTATCTTTTATTAAGCACAATTTATTAAAAAACAATAAAAGATGTTTTGAAAAGTTGTATAGCAAGGGTGTTACCGACAGAAAATCATTTGCAATGGCGTCATATTTGCCAGGTGCGATATTTAATGAAAATACTATAACGATTCCAAATAAAAAAATAAAATTAACTATTTCTGTTGTTGACATGGAATTGGGTGTAGAAATTTTCAATTCTATGATGGGAAGTGTGAACAGTACTTATCGATACAAAGATTGTGAACTTACTACAACTAATGTCAAACTTGTAAGGGAAAAAAGAATAGAAAATTCAACTGAAATATTTAAAACTTTATCTCCCATTGTCGTAAGAGACCACGAAAAAGAAACTAACAAAGATTGGTTTTATGATTTAAGCGATCCAAAAGGACAAGAAATATTTGTGAGAAATTTGAAATATCAACTTGAGGAAGAAATGCCAGAATCAAAGTATTTCTTAAATGAATTGGAAGTAGAAGTTTTAAAAAACAAAAAAACAGTTGCAAAAAATTACGGTATCAACGTTCAATGTAACCTATGCGTCTTAAAAATCAACGCAAAGTCTGAAATATTAGAGCATATTTACAAATCAGGAGTTGGATCATACAAATCTCAAGGGTTTGGATTATTAGACATTATTTAAATAGGAGGTGATTGGGTGATAGAAATTTTAGAAAACAATCCAAGGTTTAACAGAAGAATTTGTCCCTCAGATTGGAGATTTTCGGCATCAATTGTTGGGATGATAAGTTTTTTTGAAGAAGAAGAAATAGAATTCGATTTAGGCGATGATGGATTTTATTTGTATTACAATTATGAAGATATTTCGACAGATAATGACTCAAAATATTTTGATTATGTAGAAAAAACTTATCATGATTCTTTGCATCATACTGTTTTAGAAGATTTAATTGACATACAAGAAAAATCAGATGAACAGCTAAAACTAATAAAGGAAAAAATGAGTGGCAATACTATAATGAAAAAAGTGTTAAAGGGTGTAAATGCTGAAGATGAGGAAACTATATTAGAGAAAATATCAGAAAATAGGGAAGATATTATCAGAGATACTTTTAAAAACGCAAAATTCGGATATGCAAAATTTGCAAATTCTAATAAGATTAGGTCTGAAGAAGGAAAAGTGTGTAGATTGAATGGGTATTATGTAGACACTTCAAGGAAAACTAAATCCATAGGTTTTGCTTTTGATGATAAATCAAGAAACTATAATGATTTTTTAGAGTTTGATTTTATTCCTTTTGCTTTTACACAAGATCGAGAATCGGTGTTTATTAATAACAATATAAGTATTAAGCACCTTATAAAATCAAATACTGATATTTTGAACAATAATCAAAATACAGAAAAATTATCACATAAACTAAACAAAAACTTCAGAAGCGAAATCTTCTATAACTTCAATGAAGCATCGACTTTTATTGATTATGATGTAGAGGTTATCCTAAAAAATCAAGATAATGATTATTTTGAGACGATATTTGTAAGGGAAGAAGCTGTTGAAATTTTCGAACAGATTTCAAAAATAGACTCAGATAAACAATATATACAAAAAGCATTGAAATATAATATTAAAATCAATGATGACTATTATATTAATATTTTGAATTATGTAACCAATTCAGTGATTAATCTACAAGTATTAGACAAATTAATCGTATTTTTATTTAGGTACAAATTTAATATTAAATCTAGTGATGGTAAAAATTCTGAAAAATCTAATTATGGATTTTTGATCTCACAATTAATAAGAGTAAATAAATTAATTTATAGAAAACTATATGATGGAGGAGATAATAGTATGACATATAAAAATGTTTATGAAACTGCAGAAGAAGTTAAACGAAAATTAAAAGAGAAAAATATGGAAAATAAATTAGGCTCTTACAGGAGTAAGTTGATAGGAGCATTAACAGCAAATGACAAAGATAGGTTTATCATTGTATTGTTGAATCTATCATCTTATGCTCAAGTTCAGTTTGACTTTTTAACTTTGCTTACAAAAGATTTTGATTTATACAAGAATGTCGCATTTGATTTTGTATCTAAGTTAAATTATTTTGAAGATAATAGTACAAGTACATCAGAAAATACTAACCAAAATGAAGGAGAATAATATGAAAAATAAAGCATTAACATTGACAATTGTAGCAAAAATGACTTCAAATTATGGAGAAGGACTAGGAAATATTGGAAGTGTTCAAAAAATCTATCGAAATGGAAAATCTTATGCTATAAGATCCAGAGAAAGTTTGAAAAACGCAATAATGGTTCAAAGTGGAATGTATGATGACTTAAAAGTTGATGTAGATTCGGGAGTTACGCAAAAAAGCGTTGATGAAAACATAAATGCATCAAATTGCAGAGCATTGGAAGGAGGATACATGAATACAACAGGTGAGACTAAAATAAGAAGAAGTTCATTTTATCTTACTGATGCTATAGCATTTGAACCTTTTATTAATGAAGCTAGATTTCACAATAATCTTTACTTAGCACAAAAAAGCGCAGAACAACAAGGTATTAATTTACAAAAAGAAGCAAAAAAATCTGGATTAATGCCTTACCAATATGAATATGATAAATCTATGAAAAGATATTCAATTACTTTTGATTTAGATAAAGTCGGAGAAGATCTAAATTTTGATGCAGTTGCAGATTCACAAGAAAAAACGGAAAGAGTTAATTGTATATTAGACGCAATCAAGGATTTGTCTCTTGTAGTTAGAGGAAATATGGATAACGCAGAACCGTTATTTGTAGTTGGTGGAATTGGCGTCAAGAAAACACACTATTTTGAAAATGTTGTATCTGTAGAAGAAAAGAACTTAAAAATCAATGATGATTTACTAAATAAATTGAAAGAAGGATACAAGGCAGGGTTATTAGAAGGAAACAACTTCGATAATGAAGAAGAAATTGAAGAAAAATTGAATCCTGTAAGCATAAGCTCATTCTTTTCAGAATTGAAAGAAGAGGTGAAAGCTTATTATGAAAATTCTTCGAATTAAATTAAAGCAGGCTCAGGCATCTTATACAAGAGAGGAAACTGTGGATAACCACACAACTTATCCACTTCCTCCATTTTCAACGATTATTGGAGCTTTACACAATATTTGCGGATATACCTCCTACCATCCGATGGATATTTCCGTGCAAGGGAAATATGGTTCAATGCAAAAAGAGTATTATACTAACCTTGGTCTGTTAAATAACAGAGAAGAGGACAGAAATCTTTTGGTTTATTTGAAAAACCCACAACTTTTATCTAAGGGTTTTATCCAAATCGGAGAAGGATTAAAATCGCAAGGAAATAGTTTCATCAACAGAAAAACTGTTAGAATTGACAACGAAGAATATTATACAAAGTATGTCGATCTAATGAGAAGAAAAAAAGAGTTGGATGAAGAAAATAAGGATGTAATTAAACCTAAGATTAAGGAATTAAAAGACAAAGAAAAAAAACTAAAATCTGAACAAAAAAAGTACGATAAAAATTCTGAAGAATACGAAAAACTAAAGAACGAAATTAATGATATAAAAAACAAGTGCAAATTCATTGATTCTGATTTCAAAAATAAATATAAGAAAGAATACGATGATTTACAAAAACATTTTAAAACTTTGGTAAAAAAACCATCAATGCAAGAAGTTTTGTACGATATAGAACTTGTAATTCATGTTAAAACTGATGATGAAACTTCAAATGATATTCTAGAAAATATTCAAAACTTTGTAAGTCTTGGAAGAAGTGAGGATTTTATAGAGTTGATAGAAGCAAAGGAAACGGAAGTATTTGAAGCGGATGATGATGTTAATTTGAAAGATGATTATAAGATATATGCAAAATTATCAGAAATTTCCAGAGATGGTAATTACGGAAACTTTATCTTTACAGATGGAAATAACAAAAAAGAAGCTAAAGGTACTGTGTATTATATAAGTAAAGATTATGTTATTGAAGATAATCGAAGAATATTCAATAGAATTGCGTGCTTATACTCATCGAACCTCGGTATTGATGAAGATTCAAATGGAGTCGTTGACAATGATGGATATATAGTAAGTTTTAATTAGATAGAAATGAATAATTTTGAAAATACTTTAATAAGGGAGATTTATTCTAATAGTTTAGCCAAGCCAGACGAAACTTTATATGAACATACCAAGTTGTTATTGGATAATTTTGAACTTTTGAAAAACTTAGGATATTTAAATAGTAATATCAAGGATATTGAAGAAATACTATATTTATCTTGCTTGTATCATGATATGGGCAAGATAAATCCAGTTTTTCAAGAAAGGTTAAAGAATAAGAATAAATTTGATAAAAATATAGAAGTAGGACACAATATTTTATCTGCTTGTTTGGTTAATCTATTCTTGGATAATTCTAAGGATAATAAATTAAAAAATAATTTAGTAAGAGCTGCAATTTTAAATCATCATAATTACATCGAAAATTTTACATTTTTAAATGAAGGAACTAATGAAACAGTTTTATTTAAAAATTTGAAAGAAATTAATAATAAATTCTTCAATGAAGAAACAGATATTTTTTTAAAAACGGTAAGAAAAACTAAAAAAATACGAACAATTGATGAAATGAAAGCTATTGTAGATAGTTATGAATACATAATTATCAAAGGCTTGTTAAACAAATGCGACTATGCAGCTAGTGCTCACATGAAATGCGAAATCAAAAATGATTTTCTACTGAACTCATTAGAAAACTTGAATTACGAGTGGAGAGATATTCAAAAATTTTGCATAAAAAATAGAAATGATAACTTAATAATTGTTGGCTCTACTGGATTAGGAAAAACAGAAGCTTCTCTTCTATGGGGAGCTGATAATAAAATCTTTTATATTTTACCGTTGAGAACTGCGATAAATGCAATGTATGAAAGAATAAAAAATCTAGTACAAAATGATTATGATAAAAAAGTTGCAGTTTTACATGGACAAACGGACAGCGTTTATTTGAAAGAATTGAATAGTGATTTGTCTGTGAAAAACGAAAATGAAAAATTCTATGAATATTATAAGAATACTAAAAAATTAGCTATGCCGATAACTGTTGCCACACCAGATCAATTATTTGATTCAGTATTTAAATACAATGGATATGAGTTTAAAATGGCTACATTTAGCTATTCTAAAATAATAATCGATGAAATTCAAGCATATAGTCCAGATATCTTGGCATATACAATATATGCAATAAGATTGATAAATGATTTAGGCGGGAAAATTGCTATATTTACAGCTACATTAGCACCATTTGTAAAAGATCTTTTGACAAAAAAATCAAGTATCACAAGCGAATATAAATTCAAGGATTTTGAGTATAAGTACGAGTGCTTTCTGTCTGAAAATAAAAGACATAGCATGAAGATTATAGAAAAAGAATTAGATAGTGAATATGTTGAAAAAATATTGAATAAACGCGGGAATATAAGAACATGCCTGATTGTTCGAAATACAATAAAATCAGCACAAGAGCTGTACAATCAATTGAATAATGATTTGGATTGTTCAAAATATGAAGTAAATTTATTGCATTCAAAATTTACTGTAGAAGACAGAAAACAAAAAGAGGTTGAAATTTTACAAGACGGAGATCCAAAAAATGTTAACGATAAAATAAAAGTATGGATATCCACACAAATTGTAGAAGCAAGCTTAGACATTGATTTCGATATAATGTTTACAGAATTATCGGAATTACTGGGATTGTTTCAAAGATTTGGACGAGTTTATAGAAAAAGAACTATAGAATCAGACATACCAAACATATACGTGTTTACAGAAATATCAGAAAAACAAATCTCATCTCCATATAATACCTATGGATTTATAGATCAGACATTGCATAATTTAAGCAAAAAAGCTTTGATACAAAAAGGTGATGGAATTATCACTGAAGAAGAAAAAATGAATATGATAAATCAATATTTTACAACTGAAAACTTACGAGATAGTGATTACATCAAAAAGTTTAATCAAGTTTTTAATAAGATACAAAGCTTAAGTCCTGGGAAAATGGAATTAAGTGATGTGAAAAAAGAATTTAGAAATATTTTATCATTCAAAGCGATGCCAATTAATATTTATAATAGCAACGATATTTCCAAACTTATTGAACAAATAAACAATTGCTATAGAGATATTATAGCACTTGATGGTGAACAAAAAAATGCTGAAAAACTGAAACTAATAAAATTACAAGACAAACTATCAGACAAGACACTAAATGTAAATATTTCGGATATTAATCCCCAAAACTTCTTCACAACTGCTAATGAAAAAATATATATTACAGAAAAATTTTACGACAATGAGTATGGACTCTTGAAAGATGAGTTAGTTGACAAATTTGATTTGCAATCTAATTCAGGAGGGATATTCATATGATAGAAGATAAGATTACTGGGCTTATGATTTACTACTATTTTGTTTGCAAAAGGAAGTTGTGGTATTCTTGCCAAAACATATCTATGGAATCGGAGAACGAAAATGTATCTGTAGGAAAATTTGTTGATGAATCTTCTTACATTAAAAACAGAAAACACATTATGATTAATAACGAGATAAATTTAGATTTTATAGAGAAGTCAAATACTATTCACGAGATTAAGAAAAGTAGAAAGATTGAAAAGGCTTCAATTTGGCAAGTCAAATATTATTTGTATTATTTGAAAAAACGTAATATCTATAATTTGAATGCGAAAATAGATTATCCTCTTTTGAAGAAAACGGTGGAGGTTGAATTATCCGAAGAGGATGAGCTTACTATAGATAAATCTATCGAGGAGATAAAAAGGATAGTTTCGTGTGAATTTCCACCTGAATTTGAAGTTAAAAATATTTGTAAGAGTTGTTCATTTGAAGATTTATGCAAAATATAGGAGATTTTATGAAGAATAGCTTGTATGTTTATCAAAATGGGGAACTGAAAAGAAAAGATAATACTCTTCAATTTTGCACGGTTGATGGCGAGAAGAGAGACATTCCAGTCAATATGGTATCAGAGATTTATCTTTTTGGAGAGGTTAGTATTAATTCTAAATTAATAGATTTTCTGTCTCATAATTACATAATCGTTCATTTTTTCAACTACTATGATTTCTACAGTGCAAGTTTGATGCCAAAAAAATCAAAAATTTCTGGAAAAATAACAGTTAAACAAGCCCAATTTTATTTGAACGATGAAAAAAGACTGCAACTAGCGATGAAATTTGTAGAGGGTGCAGGTAAAAATATATACAGAAACCTTAGATATTATAATGGCAGAGGGAAAGATCTCGAAGATTATATGAATGAGGTTAATTATTACTTAAAAAACCTAGACAAAGCAAGAGATGTGCCAGAACTTATGGGTATGGAGGGTAATATTCACAAAACATATTACAAATCGTGGAGCACAATCATTAATCAAGAGATTGACTTTGAAAAAAGAGTCAAAAGACCTCCCGATAATATCGTGAATACTTTGATTTCTTATTTGAACTCATTAGTCTACACAACAGTTTTGGGCGAAATTTACAAAACTCAACTTGATCCTACAATTAGTTTTCTACATGAACCTGGCGATAGAAGATATTCGCTGAGTTTGGATATTGCTGAAATATTTAAACCGTTGATAGCTGACAGATTAATATTTTCATTATTGAACAAAAATCAGATACAAGACAAACATTTTAGTCAAGAATTAAACTATTTGTACATGAAAGAATCAGGGTCTAAGGTAATATTGCAAGAATACAATAAAACTTTGCAAAGGACGATAAAGCACAAAGATTTATCAAGAAATGTAAGCTACAGATATCTAATCAGATTAGAATGTTATAAATTGGTGAAGCATTTTATTGGTGAAAAAGAATATGAACCGTTTATAATTTGGTGGTAAAAATGTATATAATTTTAGTGTATGACATCTCAAATGAAAATAATGGACAACGAAGATGGAACAGAGTATTCAAAATATGCAAACAATACTTAAACCATATCCAAAACTCCGTGTTCGAAGGAGAAATCTTGGAATCGGATTTGTTTAAGTTGAAGAAGAAAATCCAAAAAGAAATCGATGAGAAGTTAGATTCAGTAATAATATTCAAAAGTCGAAACGAAAGATGGCTTGAAAAAGATATATTGGGAACAGAAATTGATGATCCACAATTTATCTAATATAATTGTCGATCACCTGTATAGACAAAATACGCGTAGATCGACAACGCCTAAAATCACACATTATTTTGTATTACATTGAATTATTTTCAAAAAAATCGTAAATTTGATATACTTAAAAAGAACATAGACAGAAACACCGTCTATAAGCGTTGGAAATACACTTACAGACAGATACCTATTAAAATCTAACCAGAGTGGAATGTAAATGTCTTTATCTCATTATGTTCTCTTAAATATTTATTATATTAAAATCTAACCAGAGTGGAATGTAAATTGTGGATATCCTAGAAAATTGGAATATGTTTATTCATTAAAATCTAACCAGAGTGGAATGTAAATTTTTGAGCTATCAGAACCTAACGGCAAACTTGGAATTAAAATCTAACCAGAGTGGAATGTAAATATTCCTACTATTTCGAAATAGTGATTTGATAAAGCGAATTAAAATCTAACCAGAGTGGAATGTAAATAAATCCCTCTTGATTTTTAAATCTTAAATAAGTTATATTAAAATCTAACCAGAGTGGAATGTAAATTAAAAATCCTTTCTAATTGAAAAATGAAAGCTTGATTAAAATCTAACCAGAGTGGAATGTAAATAACATTTGTTCTATGTAGATAGATATACATATTATATTAAAATCTAACCAGAGTGGAATGTAAATAGTCCAAGAGTACCACCTAAAATGTTACCCATTCCAATTAAAATCTAACCAGAGTGGAATGTAAATATAGCTATTATTGTATCTCCACTTTTAACCATTCTATTAAAATCTAACCAGAGTGGAATGTAAATACAAAATTACCCCCTTTTCTTATCCTACAACTTCCATTAAAATCTAACCAGAGTGGAATGTAAATTTGGCAAATCCACTTTTATTTGCTCTTTCTAAGTCAATTAAAATCTAACCAGAGTGGAATGTAAATCTAGTTAAATATACTTGTTTAAAATCCTTGTTGTTATTAAAATCTAACCAGAGTGGAATGTAAATGTTAAAGCATACGGGAAAACATTGTTGCCAAAGGCTATTAAAATCTAACCAGAGTGGAATGTAAATTTAGTTTAATTGATGTTGATAAAGATTTCAAGTAATTAAAATCTAACCAGAGTGGAATGTAAATGTAGGTTGTTATATTGCAAGCTATTGTAATATTGAATTAAAATCTAACCAGAGTGGAATGTAAATATAGCTATTATTGTATCTCCACTTTTAACCATTCTTCCATTAAAATCTAACCAGAGTGGAATGTAAATATGTTTCGTGTGTCCACCTACTGAATAATTAGGGTATTAAAATCTAACCAGAGTGGAATGTAAATATAAAATAGATTTGGATAAAAAAGCTAATTTATCAATTAAAATCTAACCAGAGTGGAATGTAAATGTGTCCAGATTCAAAAAGCTTTTTGCGTTTTTGTCTTGATTAAAATCTAACCAGAGTGGAATGTAAATGTTGATACAGGAGATTTGCGAAGGTCGTGGGTATTCGCATTAAAATCTAACCAGAGTGGAATGTAAATGTATAAAAAGCCATATCAAGAAAAAATCTATTTTTGATTAAAATCTAACCAGAGTGGAATGTAAATAAAGAAACTGGAGGGAGGTGAAACGAATGAAAACTATTAAAATCTAACCAGAGTGGAATGTAAATAAATCAAATCCTTAATTTCATCAAGCTTGATACCAGATTAAAATCTAACCAGAGTGGAATGTAAATTTGACGTATTTACCGAATTGCTCTTTTGCTTTTAGATTAAAATCTAACCAGAGTGGAATGTAAATCAACAATGTCAAAAATCAATTCGGCTGTAGTCGGCATTAAAATCTAACCAGAGTGGAATGTAAATATATATCCCACGACTTAATATTATCTATTCGTGGCTATTAAAATCTAACCAGAGTGGAATGTAAATCTCTTTGCTATGATAGAATAACTCTGTTATATCCTTATCAGATTAAAATCTAACCAGAGTGGAATGTAAATTTAGGTTTATTTATGGAGGTGAAAGATGAATAATAGATTAAAATCTATCCAGAGTGGAATGTAAATCGCCAATGTTTTGTAATTCGTGATGATTCAATAACGGATTAAAATCTATCCAGAGTGGAATGTAAATGATAGAAGAAACAAAAAGACAAGCAGGAATACTAATTAAAATCTATCCAGAGTGGAATGTAAATCATTGTTTGGCAAATCTGGAGATGGCGGAACTCCATTAAAATCTATCCAGAGTGGAATGTAAATACGTTGTAATAGGGTCGAAAAACGGATATGTAATGTATTAAAATCTATCCAGAGTGGAATGTAAATGCTTGTCTGTCCTTTACCTGAAACTTCTTTCCGTCATTAAAATCTATCCAGAGTGGAATGTAAATTTGTTCTTACTTCTCCAAATTCATTATTTTTAAAAATTAAAATCTATCCAGAGTGGAATGTAAATGTAATTGAGTATCAGAATAATAAATATCGTATAGGAATTAAAATCTATCCAGAGTGGAATGTAAATTTTTTTATATAGTGATACTGATAGTCTACATTTAATTAAAATCTATCCAGAGTGGAATGTAAATATTGCTTCAAATATTAGCAATAGGTTGAATGATTAATTAAAATCTATCCAGAGTGGAATGTAAATCATCGATTTCGCTATTATCCGTTTCAAAATATTCTATTAAAATCTATCCAGAGTGGAATGTAAATTTTGGTTTAATAATTTCATCTTGTAGTAATTCGTTATTAAAATCTATCCAGAGTGGAATGTAAATTAAGATCTAATAACTGTCTTTTAAGATCCACAGTCTCGTCATATTAAAATCTATCCAGAGTGGAATGTAAATCGCTAAAACTACTACGACAATTCACATGCATTGGTATTAAAATCTATCCAGAGTGGAATGTAAATATATTCTCCGCTGTTTTCCCCCACGCAATACAGCTAAATTAAAATCTATCCAGAGTGGAATGTAAATTATGCTCGTGTGTCACCAAACAAGCATCTAGTTCAATTAAAATCTATCCAGAGTGGAATGTAAATATGAGTTTCTTGTCATTTCGCTGTTTTCGATTTATTAAAATCTATCCAGAGTGGAATGTAAATTTTTTATCTATTGGCTTGATATTGAAATCTTTTCGATTAAAATCTATCCAGAGTGGAATGTAAATGCTATTGTTGATAGAAATGTACAACCAATTATCAAATTAAAATCTATCCAGAGTGGAATGTAAATGTTAATAAATAAGGACTGTCGGCTTTTTTAGAAGAATTAAAATCTATCCAGAGTGGAATGTAAATCGTTGTGTTCCATAGCAACCGTATCTTCTTCTACTATTAAAATCTATCCAGAGTGGAATGTAAATAATAATAAATATGATCCCAGGGCAGTAGCGATTTAATTAAAATCTATCCAGAGTGGAATGTAAATAGGATATTTCCCATACCAATACCAAGCAAACTATTAATTAAAATCTATCCAGAGTGGAATGTAAATATTTATCAAGGGTAATAAATGTTATCCTTGATGAATTAAAATCTATCCAGAGTGGAATGTAAATTTGTTAACTTCTGCTAATAATTTTTCGTATTCTTCATTAAAATCTATCCAGAGTGGAATGTAAATTGATTACCCCCTTTCTCTTCTCATTTCATTAAATCATTAAAATCTATCCAGAGTGGAATGTAAATGTAAAAACATAACAGAAACACAACAGAAACATAACAATTAAAATCTATCCAGAGTGGAATGTAAATTTTGATGATGCTATGACTTATTCCATTTCACTTGAATTAAAATCTATCCAGAGTGGAATGTAAATGATAAACTTGCAGGAGATAATAACTTAGAAGTAAAATTAAAATCTATCCAGAGTGGAATGTAAATATTAAACAGATGAAGATACACAAGGAACAAGCTAGATTAAAATCTATCCAGAGTGGAATGTAAATTAAACTTGGTTACGGAGGAACGAAGTCGGAGATGCATTAAAATCTATCCAGAGTGGAATGTAAATTTATCCAACATTGTGTAATTATCCTTGGCAAAGCCCATTAAAATCTATCCAGAGTGGAATGTAAATTTAATTTTAGACCATTTATATGATTTATAGTCTTCTATTAAAATCTATCCAGAGTGGAATGTAAATTAATTCTGTGGGTGTTTGCTTTAGACGTTATATAGAATTAAAATCTATCCAGAGTAGAATGTAAATAAATGTGAGTATAAATAAAGCTAAATATTATGACGTTAATTAAAATCTATCCAGAGTGGAATGTAAATGCCTATCCGATGGTAACAATATCGGGTAATGCTGGAAATTAAAATCTATCCAGAGTGGAATGTAAATTTAGCAAATCCACTTTTATTTGCTCTTTCAAGGTTTACATTAAAATCTATCCAGAGTGGAATGTAAATTAACTAATATAGAACGCACGTCACAAACAAATGTTCATTAAAATCTATCCAGAGTGGAATGTAAATTAATTTATATTACTATTTAAGTTATAAATATTGTTAATTAAAATCTATCCAGAGTGGAATGTAAATCCGAGCTTGCCACGAAGTAGGAACAATGCATTATATTAAAATCTATCCAGAGTGGAATGTAAATTTTATAACCCTTGTCTTGTTTGTTCTTTGGAAGCAATTAAAATCTATCCAGAGTGGAATGTAAATCATTGAGTCTTTGTCTCGTCTGTTCATATAATAAAATTAAAATCTATCCAGAGTGGAATGTAAATTTAGACAAACAAAAAGTGCTAATCACGAGGATTAAAATTAAAATCTATCCAGAGTGGAATGTAAATATTATCGTGTCCTTTGATTTTTTCATCTTTCCAAAAATTAAAATCTATCCAGAGTGGAATGTAAATTTTTTTATAAGTAAAAAATTCTGAATTTATTCTCTATTAAAATCTATCCAGAGTGGAATGTAAATTTTTTAATATATTCTACATAATATTTATAAGAATTAATTAAAATCTATCCAGAGTGGAATGTAAATTTATCCAGATATTGATGACTATATTGTGAACATTGATTAAAATCTACCCAGAGTGGAATGTAAATGTGTCTACTTCTTTTGCTTTTGATACACTCATATAATTAAAATCTACCCAGAGTGGAATGTAAATGTAAAATTGAGTAAGTTTTTCGATTAACTTAGCCTCATTAAAATCTACCCAGAGTGGAATGTAAATTTTTTTAAATTTTTAATATAGTGTTTATAATTCATAACATTAAAATCTACCCAGAGTGGAATGTAAATGATAGTATTGACCCAATCTATTTGGAGAAAATGCTATTAAAATCTACCCAGAGTGGAATGTAAATTATGTGATATGCGATTTTAAAAGCCGATGTTGCAGAATTAAAATTTACCCAGAGTGGAATGTAAATGATGGCGTGCATTTTCAAGATGATAAGTTCAACGAAAATTAAAATCTACCCAGAGTGGAATGTAAATGTAAAAAGATAAATCATCACAAAAACACCTCTATTCATTAAAATCTACCCAGAGTGGAATGTAAATTATTCTAACACCACTTTTAAATAATTCTTCTATAACATTAAAATCTACCCAGAGTGGAATGTAAATGCTTCCAAAGCCATATCTCCCTTAAACTCAACTTCAATTAAAATCTACCCAGAGTGGAATGTAAATTAAGGTTCATGGAGTGAAGAATTAAATCTATTATGATTAAAATCTACCCAGAGTGGAATGTAAAGTTAGAGTTTATATACAATGTTTTTACTGGAGTAGTATTAAAATTTAATCATACTGAAATGTAAATTTCCACCTCTTCAATAGAAAAGTCCTGATCGATAGATTAAAATCTACCCAGAATGAAATGCAAATGATGTATTTATTAGTGATTCATCAACTATTGCTCATTAAAATCTACCAAGAGTGGAATGAAAAGAGATACCTTAACAATTGTAAATTAAAATAAATAAGCTCAATCTAAACCCCATTTAAAATGTGTAGGATATTAATAATAAAACATGATATACTAGAATTAAATAATATTTAATGGAGGGAATTATGAATTTAAAGAAAAACTTAGTTAAATGTACAGTTGCATTATCATTAGCAACAATGCTAACGATTCCAACAAATGGACTTGCATACAAAGAAGCAAGAATAGGTGGACATGACAGATTTGATGTAGCAATCAACATATCAAAAGAGTATGAAAACTCAGACACATGCTATTTGATAAATTATTTAGCATATCCTGATGCAATAGCATCTTCAAACTATATCAAAGATAGAAATGGAAAACATATACCAATATATTACACAAAGGCAGACAAAGTAGACACAAAAACATTAAACCATTTAAAAACAAAAAAATACAAAGAAATAGTTATATTTGGTGGAGAAAAATCCGTATCAAACAAAGTAATTCAACAACTACAAAACAACGGATTTAAAGTTAGTAGAAGTTTAGCAGGGAAAAATAGATATGATACAGTTAATCAATTATTAATAGGATCCACTAACTATGAAGACGAAAATATAATATTAGTAAGTGGAGAAAACTTTGCAGATAGTTTGATAGGTACATCATTAGCAAAAAAACTAAATTGTAAGATTATAATTACACCTCACAATGAAATAGATGAAACAATAAAAAATGAATTCTTTAATACAAACAAGAAACAAAGAGCAAAAGTTAATAACGTATATATAGTAGGTGGAGAAAAATCAATATCAAAAAATATTGAACAACAATTCTCCACAGTAGCAAAAGTTCACAGAATAAGTGGAAGAGATAGATATGATACATCATTGAAATTAGCAAAAGAAATAGGAAATGATAAGTATACAGTTGTAAGTGGGGAAAACTTTGCAGATAACTTAGTAGCTATTCCTTATTCCTATACTAATAACTCAACAATTGTATTAACATCATCAAAATCAATATCTAACAATCTTAAAAATTTAATCAAAAACAAAGATTTTACCATAGTAGGTGGAGAAAAATCAGTTCCGAATGAAATATTAGAGTTAGCAAAAAAAGATTCAGTAAAACCAGATAATAAAAAAGAACAAGAAGAACAAGAAGATAAAGAAAATTCGGATAATCAAGAAACACCTAAAAACAAAGAAAATCAATTCATAACAATTACTACGTTTCCTTATGCAGAAATAAAATTGAAGGCAAAGTCTTTTGAAGAAGCTTTAAAGTTATCAGAAAATATAAAAACATACCCATATGAGATATCAATTCCTAATGATATGCTAGAAAAACTATATAATGATGATCATGAAATTTTACGTCATGGTATTATAATACGAAATAAATCCGATTTAAATGGTTTGAAAAAAATGTATTATGATGAAATAAAAATGAAAAAGGAATTAAAAGATGTTGCAAAGTCAGCTGTGAATTATGGAAGAGGGAATGACAAAAAAACTGTGGAGTATATTATAAAATGGATATGTAACAATACAACTTATGACCAAAGATATTATTCCAAAAATATTCAAGATCAAGCAGACGCTATTGGCTATCCTGTTTTATGGTATCAAGATAGAATAAATTCCAAAAATAAAGTTGGAAGAGGAGTTTGTGATTTATATGCTGCTTTATTTAAGCATTTATGTGAGTATGCAAATATTCAAAGTGAAATTGTATTAGTAGGTATAAAAACAGAACAGTATGATCATGCTATAAATGTTGCAAAAATAAATAATCAATGGCTATATTTTGATGTTACTTTTTATGACTATGGAGATAAAAATAAAACTTTTAATAATTTAGGAAATTATCCACGCTTTTTTGCGACAAGAACTAATATGCAAAAACTTTATAAAGTAATAGAAAAGATTGATTTGAATTAAAACGAGACTGTGAAATAGTTTGTGTATAGAATCCTCCTGATATTGTAGTAATCAGGAGGATTTTAGAATACCAAGAAAAAGATCAGAAACAAGACTCAACAAAATTCATATTATATAGAGAAATAAAAGATAAAAGACTTAAAAACAGTATACAAAGCATCAACAGAAAAACTAATACTAAGTAATCTAGATATATTTGAAGGGAAATGGCGGAAAAACATCCAATGTGTGTAAATTAGTGTAGAAACAACTGGGCTGAATTAGCAACATATTTCAAATATCCAGATAGAATAAGAAAAGTAATATATACAACAAATAGCATAGAAAATTTTAATAGACAACTTAGAAAAGCAAAAAAACAAAACAATATTTCCAAACGACTACGCCCTAAAAAAGCTTGTATCTAGCGATTGTAGATGCTTCAAGTAAGTGGACAAGTAGAATAAGAGGATGGGGGTAAATATTGTCACAACTATCAATATTTTTGAAGTCAGAATCTAAATTTTGCCATTAAAACAACAAAAGGTATATTTAAAAAAATAAAAAATATCAGCTCACAACCTATCAGGAAGAGCTAATACACAAAACTTTTCACATACCCATTAGAAAACCTGTTAATCATGAATTAAAACTCAGTACGTTTCTGGATATCGTCATCTTCTATTATTTCAAAATCATCTGGATCGTATAAATAATCTTCATCAGTATCATCAATAATTCTTATAAATTCACCTTCATATCCTAATGCTTCGTAAATTTTGTTTTTAGTTAGAGATATACCCCAATTTTCTATTATATATTTAGCTTTCATCATTGTCATCCTATTATATTAATTCTTATCTTTTATCCATTCATTAAAGTCGTATCCACGAACTTCTAACTCGCTTTTTATAGAGTCCAGCACAAATTCATATCCGGCAATTACACCTTCATCAAATTCGCTATTTGATTCTTTTTCATATTCTTCTTTTCGATTAACTATATCCATTATTATTGCTTTTAAGGTTTCTTCGGACCGTTTCCAATCTATTTTTGACTTCATAATTTACTCCTATTTTAGATATCTATAAATTTTGTTATTATCATTCAAACATTAATCAATATTTAGTTTTTGATTTTAAAGCCTTACTTAGGTATTTATTATAAATTATATCATTATTGTATAAAAAATACTGAAAGTTTCTATACAATATAAAAGCGAAAAGGTGTTTAATAGTAATTTTACAAATCATCGTCATAATATTGGATCTCTGGGAGATAAAAGATATAATATAAATATATTTCAGTTTATCGAATATTTACATAAAAGTTGGTAAATGGTTTGTAAAAGAAAGTGAACATAAAAAAGAAAGGATCAGTGATTATGAAGTTTAAAACGCCAACTGTATATTATTATTGCCCAGACTATAAAAAGTATGTAAAACGTGAAGGTGGAATGTATTATTGCATAAAAGATGGCAAAGAAATATTTAATGACTTTTATTCTAAAATTGATTTGGGGTCGATATATACCGAAGATATAACAAAGGAAGAATATTATGCTCAACTATATTAAAGCTTTTTTTATTATGCTGAATGCGCATAAAGGACAAAAAGATAAAGGCGGACATGCATACTTTTTACATCCATTAAGAGTTTCTAAGAAAATAAGTGACAGACGATATAAGATAGTCGCACTGTTGCACGATGTTTTAGAAGATTCTGACAAATACACAATTAATGATTTTGACTTTCTTGACTCTGAACAAAAAGATGCTTTGATTAAACTTACGCATCCAGAAAATGTAGGATATATGGATTATGTAAAAAATATAAAAAGTAATAGCATTGCAAGAAAAGTAAAACTAATGGATTTGGAAGATAATATGAATCTAAACAGACTGGAATGTCTTACAGAAAAAGACTTTAAAAGAGTTGAAAAATACAAGAAAGCTAGAGATTATCTTTTGGCATAAAATTAATAGTACACCAAATATTAACAATCTAAGATGTTGAAAGTAAAAATAGAATTATTGGAGGAATAATATGCTTAACACACATGAAAACAACATACAAGCCGAAAAAATGTTAGAAGAGTATTATAAAAAATATTTAGAAAAAAAGAAGAAATCAAAAAACAAAAAAATCAAGACTAAAAAGACAAAATAATAATTTGTTAAGGGCATCTTCCTAACAGATGTTCTTAATAAAACACCCGTTTTTTGAATAATCCAAGAAACGGAAAAAGGCTATGAGTTCACGCTCACAGCCTTTATTTTTCGTGTTGTTTTATTATATTTTCTAATCTTTTGTATTCTTTTTTAAATCTCGGGTTTGTGGATTTTGATTTCAATTTATTTAAGGTTTTTCGTGCTAATACAAAATCGTCGTCAAATATGTTTTTCATTATATACAATTGTTTGATGTTTTCGCCGTAATTTGGACTGTTTTCAAATTGTTTTAAAAGTTTTTCGTGTGTTGTGAATAGCTCATTAAACTTAATTTGATCGTTCAATTTGAAGTGAGCAATCATTGTGTTGAGCCAATATATCAATTGAAGGTCTTGATTTTTCAATTGGTCTTTTGCAATTGTTTCATAAGTTGACAATGTTTTATTTGGCTCATTTAATTCCAAATATCCTGCTCCCAAATTCATTTTCATCACTGTTTGTATGTGTTTATTTTTGATTTTGGGGATTTTGGGTTCTAATTCGTTGACGAAATCTTTGTATTTCATTTCTTCAAACAGTTTCATTGAATGTTTCAAATCATTTGTTTTGTATGAGAAATAAATTGTGTTGATTATTAAAATGACTGCCAAGACAACTCCGCCGATTATCCAATAATATTTAAGCATTACTTTGTCGTCGATTTTGAAGACAAGGCTTATGATCAGCATGACTATCCCGATTGCAAATGCTATGCCAAATAATTTTAGAAATTTTTTCATGTGTACCTCTGTTTTATGTTTATTTACTTGAAAATATCGAATATACTTTTTGTCGTTTTGTTATAAATCTTGTTATAAAGTGCTTTTTTGGGGTTTTTAAACCAGCCAATGCCTTTTTTGCCGTAAGTTGGGTCAATTGCAGACTTTAGTTGTCTTTTGTACTTTGAAGTTGTTCTTGCTTTGAATGATTTCTTCAAGCTTGGTGTTCTAAATCCTATTTTCATAAGTGCCTTCCTTTATATATTATTATATATTAATTATAAATCATTTATGCGGATTTTCAATTGGGTTTTGTATTTGAAAATTTTGTGAGATAATAAAAACGGTGATATTATGTTAGAGTTTATGAGTTTGAATGATAAAAACATGATAGCTGTTCAAGGTGCTGGCGGAAAAACTTCGAGCGTTTTTTTGCTTGCAAATGAGTTCAAATCAATGAATGAAGCATCTCTTGTTAGTACGACTACTAAAATGGGGATTGTAAGTGAGGACAAATTTGATTATTTGTACACATTCAATGAGAAAACGAAAATTGTAGATGGCAAAATATACTTCACTTCCAAATCACGTACAGATACAAAAGAAATCGGATTTGAACCTGAATTTTTCGACAAAATTTTTCTTGATGGTTTGTTTTCGAATATAATTTTGGAAACGGATGGAGCAAAGACAAGACCTATCAAAGCTCCTCGTGAAGATGAACCTGTAAATCCTAAAAACATCACGCACTGCGTTGGTGTGATGGGACTAGATAGTGTGGACAAGCCTTTTGACGAGAGATTTTGCCACAGAAAAGAATATATGAAAGAAATTATTGGAAATCCCAAGACTTTGACAACAAAAAGTTACGCTGAAATCATCAATTCTAATTGTGGTCTGTTCAAAAATTCGTACGATGCAAAAAAGTTTTTGATTTTGAACAAGGCAGACACAAAACAAGATATTGAAAATGCCGTGGATATTATTGATAGAATTGATGTGGACGTGAAGATTTTTGTGATGAGTTTTGGGAAAATTATAAAAATATACTAGGAGAATTTTATGAATTTACTTGAAGATTTGAATTTTGATGAGAATCATATTATTAAGGATACAATTGTTAGAAATGAAAAGTTTGACATTCACAGAATCCAATCGAAAAACGAAACATCAGGACCATATAATCAGGACTTTGACGAATTTGTTGTCATAATTAAGGGTGAGGCAATGTTGAATGTCGAAGGAAAAGATGTAAGACTTAAAGAAATGGATACGTATTTTATTCCTAAAAATGTAGTTCACGAAGTAAAAAGCACAAGTGATGAATGCGTGTGGCTGTGTTTTACGATAAAATAGTTGACAATTTAATCAAGAGAGTATATAATATTTTGGTATGTAAAAGGAGTCATTTCCTTTTATACAATACAGAAAGTCGCCGATGGCCGGGTGTGCGACGTGTCTAAATTCCCGGTGAGAAAACAATCGCTTTTTGGCAGCGATGTCCAAGTAGCCAAATATTGTAAATAAAGGAAAGGATGAATTGAATGAAAACTTATATACCTAAGAAAGATGACATCCAAAGAAAATGGTATGTAGTAGATGCAACAGATGTTGTTTTAGGTAGATTATCTACTGAAGTTGCTTCTATTTTAAGAGGAAAAAACAAACCAATGTTTACTCCTAATGCGGATGTTGGAGATTACGTAATTGTAATTAACGCAGAAAAAGTTAAATTAACAGGTAAGAAATTAGAACAAAAAGAATTAAGACATTATACAGGATACGCTGGAGGTCTTAAATCAATTACCTACAAAGACTTAATGCAAAAAGACCCAGAAAGAGCTGTAACTCATGCTATCGTTGGCATGCTTCCTCACAACTCTTTAGGACGTCAAATGGCTAAAAAATTAAGAGTTTACAGAGGCGCTGATCACGATCACATCGCTCAAAACCCTGAAGTTTTGGAAATTAAGTAGGAGGTAATTAAATGGCTAATAATAGATATCAAGGAACTGGTAGAAGAAAAACTTCTGTTGCTAGAGTTACTTTAGTACCAGGAAGTGGAAAATTCACAATTAACAAAAAAGATATAAGTGAATACTTTAACTTCGATACATTAAGAGTTATAGCTAAGGAAGCTTTGGAATTAACAAACAACACTGAAAGCTATGATGTTACTGTTAATGTAAAAGGTGGCGGATACACTGGTCAAGCAGGTGCTATTAGACATGGTGTTGCTCGTGCTTTATTAGAAGTTGACCCAGACTACAGAGCTGAATTAAAAAGAGCAGGTTTCTTAACTAGAGACCCTCGTAAAAAGGAAAGAAAGAAATACGGTCTTAAAAAAGCTCGTAAATCTCCACAATTCAGTAAGAGATAGAAAACAATTATATATCAATGGAAAAGCACTTTTTGGTTCACACCATCAAGTGCTTTTTTATGCTTTTTTATCAAAATTCACACCAAAGTTCACACCATCATTATTAATAAGCTTATGAAATACTAGTTCTCCAGGGGAAATATTTACAAAATTACCTCCACAGATTTATGTCTGTGTTTGTTTTATTTGCGTAAAAAATTATTAGAAATATATTGACGTATCACGTATTAATACGTATAATAAAAGTGTCAGGAGGTAAAGTGCACATGCCGATGACACAAAAAGAAATGGTCAAACTTCTGAAACAACATGGATTCGTTGAGGTAAAAAGTGAGGGCAAAGGCTCACATATCAAAATGAAAAAACCAGGAGTAAGATCAATTCCTGTTCCTAAAGGTGAATTGAAAAAAGGGACAGAAAGACAAATATTGAAGCAAGCTGTGCTATTATAGCCCGCTACTTCAATATCTAATGGAGGTGTTTTATGTTAGTAAGTTATCCTGCATTGTTTTACAAAGAACCAGAAGGTGGATATTTTATTAATTTTCCTGATTTTGAGTATTCAGGAACGCAAGGAGAAGATATTTCAGATGCTTTGTTTATGGCTAGTGATTGGTTGGGAATTACTGTGTCAGGATATATCGAAGAAGGAATAGATCTGCCTAAAGTTAGTAACATTAATGATTTGTCACTTGAAGGAAATGATCCCTTCAGAGATGATCCTGAAATTGATTTAGAATACATTGAGAATGAATCATTTATTTCGATGATTTTTGTAGATGTAGAAAAATATTTTGAAAACACTAAATTAGTAAAGAAAACTTTGTCCATACCAAAATGGGCGAATGATTTGGGCAACAGATTGAATTTGAATTTTTCAAAAGTTTTAACTGTTGCTATTGAAAATGAAGCTATAAAATAAATATTTTCAAAGGGCTATTCTTTTTGATAGCCCTTTATTTTTTATTTGCACAAAACACAATTATTATTTTATACTCCCAATCAATATATGATATACTTATTAAAGTAAAAAGGTTGTGATTATTTTGAATATCGATATTATTTCGGTGGGTAAGGTTAAGGAAAAATACATAAAACTAGGCATTGCTGAATTTTCGAAAAGATTATCTGCGCACTGCAAGCTAAACATAATTGAGGTTGATGATTTGAGTGCTGCAGAGAATTTGTCCGACAGTGAAAAGGAGATTGTGAAGGACAAGGAAGCAGAGAAAATTATGTCGAAAATCAAGGACAATCACTACGTGATTACGCTTGAGATTTTGGGAAATCAACTTACTAGCGAAAAATTAGCAGCCAAGATTGAAAATTTAACTGTACAAGGTCATTCTAATATTTGTTTTGTTATCGGCGGATCTTTGGGACTGGGAAAAAGTGTACTTGACAGGAGTGATTATGCACTTTCTTTTTCCAAGTTTACATTTCCACATCAACTGATGAGGTTGATTTTATTGGAACAAATTTACCGAAGTTTCAGAATAATTAACAATTTACCATATCATAAGTGAGGATAAAATGAAGGGAAAAAAGACAACTGTTGCATTGGCTTTTCTTATAGTGATTTTAGTTGGTGTGATTGGCTTTAGATATTCAGAAATTTCTGGAAAATCTCCAATTCACACAGCATCACAAAAAAGTTCTCAAGTTAAAAGTGCTACAAAAGCAGAAGAAAAATCAAATAAAAAATCAGATAACGAAAAAGAGAATAAAAATCTGGAAAAGACGGAGATAACCATAACTTGTTGGGGCGATTATATGAATCACATAACTCAAATTCGCCAAGCAAAAGCTACAAATTATGATTTTACAGATTCTTTTGCGGTTATTAAAGATATTGTGGGTAAGAGTGATTTATCCATAGTAAATTTGGAGACGACTATTGCTAAGGATGCATCAGACATGAGTGGTTATCCAGAATTTGCAACGCACGAAAATGTTATAAAAGCGTTCAAAGATACAGGCTTTGATGTGGTTAGTACTGCGAATAATCATTCTTACGATAGAAGATTGAAAGGAATTGATCGCACAATTGAAGCTATTGAAAAGTATGGTTTGAAAAGAACTGGAACTTTCAAGGAGAACGAATCGACCAATCCACTTATTATCGATGTGAAAGGGATAAAGGTTGGATTTTTCTCATATACACAAATGCTCAATGGATTTGAAAATTCTATGCTTAATTCCGGAAGAGACACCGCGGTAAATATAATAAACATGGAACAAATCCAAAAAGATGTGGATTATTTAAAGCAAAATCACGCCGATGTTATAATGTGCTACATGCATTGGGGAGAGGAATATTCTGATTATCCCAACTCTTATCAGAAAAACACGTTCAAGAAATTTTCAGATATGGGAGTTGACTTGGTGATAGGATCGCACCCGCACACAATACAAAAGGCTGATGTTATTGAAAACGACGGCAAAAAATCATATTGTGTTTATTCAATGGGAAATTTGGTTTCAGATCAAAGAGAATCTTATGGTCAATACTACGGTGTTGAAATTGGAGTGTATTCCGATATTAAAATCGAAAAAATTGGCGATAAAACAACTGTAAAAAGTTTCGAAAACAAGCCATATTATGTGGACAAATACACTGATGATGTGACTACAAGATATGTAGTAGTTCCAGTAAAACAAGTCCTCAATTCAGAAATAAATTATCCAAGAAAAGACAAAATAATATCTAAATTGAACAGAGCAAATCAACATTACGAGAAAATTTTTAACAAGGAGTAAAAATGGGAAATATAATACTTACAGGTGACAGACCAACAGGAAAATTACATTTGGGTCATTACGTAGGCTCATTAAAAAACAGAGTTATCATGCAAAACAAAGGGGATTTCGACAAGATGTATGTCATGATTGCCGATGCACAAGCTTTGACTGACAATTTTAACAATCCAGACAAAGTCCGTGACAATATCATTGAAGTTGCGCTTGATTATTTAAGTTGTGGAATCGATCCTAATAAAGTTACGATTTTTGTGCAATCACACGTTGAACAACTAACAGAATTGATGTTTTATTATATGAACTTGGTTACACTTTCAAGACTCGAAAGAAACCCTACAGTTAAAGCAGAAATCAAACAAAAAGAATTTGGAGCGAGCATTCCTGTAGGTTTCTTGACTTATCCAATTAGCCAAGCAGCTGATATCACGCTTTTTAATGCAAATATAGTTCCAGTTGGAGAAGACCAGCTTCCAATGTTGGAACAAACGCGTGAAATAGTAAGAACATTCAATAATTATTACTCAGAAGTTTTGGTTGAACCAAAAGCTGTAATTCCTGACAACAAAATCTGTTCCAGACTTCCAGGATTAGACGGCAAAGCTAAGATGAGTAAATCATTAGGTAACTGTATTTATTTGTCGGATTCTGAAAAAGATGTCAAATCAAAAGTAATGAGTATGTTCACAGATCCTAACCACATTCAAATCACAGATCCTGGAAAAGTTGAAGGAAATACAGTGTTCACTTATTTGGACGCTTTCTGTACAGACGATGATTTCTCAGAATTTCTTCCAGATTACAAAAATTTGGACGAATTAAAAGATCATTACAGACGTGGTGGACTTGGCGATGTCAAAATCAAAAAATTCTTGAACAATATTTTGCAAAAAGAATTATCTCCAATCAGAGAAAAAAGAAAACATTACGAACAAAATATTCCAGAAATCTTCGATATGTTGTTAAAAGGTTCAGAAGATGCCAGAGAAGTTGGAGCAGAAACTTTGAAGAAAGTAAAAGCTGCGATGGGAATCAACTACTTTGAAGATGTGGAATTGATTAATAAACAACAACAAAAATATAAATAAATGAGAAATCAATCACGTCAGGGGTTGATTATGGATAGCAAACCATCATACACAAATATTGGTACTCACAAAAATTGTTGATTTCTAAATCTCAAAATCCTAAAATCGCAAGCACGCTGAAGCTTACGCAGTCCGATTTTGACGGGTTTATTCGATTTGAAATCATGACAATTTTTTCCGTATGATATTCTTAGCATGAAAGGTTTGCTATATTTTTTATATATGTCAATCAAATCAGTGGTTGATTTTTGCTTGATTAATAAAATATAAATCTTATTTGATTTTTCCTTGCTTAAAATTATTATTTAAGGGTATAAATAATAAAGGAAAGGAAGATTATTATGTTAAGAGCAAAAGTAGGATCTAGATTATATAATATAAACGAAGCTATTAAGCTTGGAGAAATTGCTATAGCTAGCTTGAATGAGGTGCAATCTTATTTGGGTACAGCATCAGGATGGGGAATTTTCGATATTTTCAAGGGTAAGACTATTACTACTATGATTAAAAGATCGAATTTGAAAAAGGCGAAGAATCAAGCGAAGAAGGCTGATTTGGCGATTAGAAAGTTCAACAATATTATGATTGATTTGGACAAGAAACCAAGCGTTGGTTTCAGATATAAAAAGACATTTTTCTTGGCGGATTATTTTGATAACAAAGTTTTCGATTCTGTTATTCAAATGCAAATTTTATCTAACAAGAAGAACTGCGAAAATGCGATTAAACAATTGAAAAAAGAAGTGTATAATTTGCAAAAGGAAAAAATGAATTTAATGAATGAATAAATTTTATAGGAGGTATTATGTTAAAAGAATTTAAGAAATTCATTACTGAAGGTAATGTAATGGATTTGGCAGTTGCCGTTATCATGGGTGCTGCCGTTAAGGAAATGGTGGATGGACTTATCAATGGTCTTATCGCACCTTTGATTGGAGCAGCGACAGCTGGTATAGATATGAAAGAAATGGCTGTAACGGTTGCAGGAGTTAAGCTACAATACGGTTTGTTCTTGGATGCTTTGGTTAAATTTATTATTATAGCATTTGTTGTTTTCTTGATGGTTAAGGCTATCAACAAGGGACGTGATGCTTTACACAAAGAACCAGCAGCAGATCCAACAACAAAAACTTGCCCATACTGCAAGAGCGAAATCGACATTACTGCTACTAGATGTCCACATTGTACATCTGAATTAACAGAATAATTTGACATAAAAGGGGATTATATCCTCTTTTTTTGTTGTCTTGTGTTATACTGAAAAAGGAAGGATTAATTTATAATAAGGAGATTATGATGAAATACGATTTTGAAACGATTAGTGACAGAAACGAAATGGGATCTAGAAAATGGGCTGTAAGAAGCGAACAATTTCCTAATATGAAAAAAGATGTAGTTCCATTTAGCGTTGCGGATATGGAATTCAAAAACGCACCAGAAATTATCGATGGTTTGAAAAAACGCTTAGATAATTTGGTTTTGGGATATTGCTCTCCTACAGACAGATTTTACAACAGCATTATAAATTGGGACAAGAAACGCCACAATGCAGATATCAAAAAAGAATGGATTGTCGAAGTTCCAACTGTTGTAGATGGATTTTTTGCTGCAGTAAGTGCTTTCACGAAAAAAGGTGATTCTGTAATGATTATGAGACCGGTGTATGGTCCATTCAGATTTGCCATTGAATTTAATGAAAGAGTTATGGCTGATGTTCCTTTGATTTCTGACGAACGCAACAATTACTCAATTGATTTTGAAAAATTCGAATCAGAATGCAGAAAGTCTGAAAACAAAATGGTTATTCTTTGTAACCCTCACAATCCGGGTGGAATTTTGTGGAGCAAGGATGATTTGGAAAAAGTAATCAAGATTGCGAATGATAATGATGTGATTGTTGTGGTTGATGAGATTTGGCAAGATATTGTTATGCCGGGAAACACTCACACATCTGTGCTTTCTTTGGATAGAAAATTAGTCGAAAAAGCTGTTGTGTGCCAATCTGCTACAAAAGCTTTTAATTTGGCTGGGCTTTGCTGTGGATACACAATTATCTCAGATCCTGAAATGATGGTTCAATACAAGAAAACATTGGATATAATGAGAAGCAACACTGTCAATGTTATGGGACTTGAAGCTACACAATTGGCTTTTGATGAAGCTGAAGACTGGCTTGACGAATTAATCGAAGTCATAGATACTAACCAAAAAATCGTCTACGATTTCTTCCAAGAAAAATATCCTAAAATTATCGTAAATCATCTTCAAGCGACTTACGTTATGTGGATGGATTTCAGATGTTTGGGATTAAATAGCGATGATTTGCTTAAAACATTGGGTGAAAAAGCTGATTTGGTATTTACTGACGGAAGATTCTTCGGTGAATGTGATGGATTCGTAAGGTTCAATGTCGCAGCTCCTACACAAGTCGTAAAAGACGCATTAGTTAGATTGGATAATTTATTACAAGAAATATACAAATAAACACAACAAATCCCGAAACTCTGTTGAATTTCGGGATTTTTTTAGTTCTATTTTACATTCAAAAATTGTTGCATGTATTCAAATGGACCATTATCCACTTGAACTTTTGGATTATTGATTGATGTATCTTCTTTTGAATTTAGTGAGATGTTAATGCTTTCAGTATCTTTTGATTTTGGAGTTGATTTTAAGTTAACATCGTATGATTTGTCCTTGAATTCAAATGTTAAATTATACATATCGTCTTTGTTAGTTGTCTTTAATGTGTTCATTTTGTCTTCGAATTCTTTTTTGGATTGGTCTGATTTTAGATTGTTTTCAATTTCTTGGATTTTTTGTTGTTCTTGGTCTGTAAGATCACTTCCCTTGGCAAGTTTGGCGTATTCTTTGAAGTTTTTCAATAAAGTTTTTCTTGAATATTCCATAACTTTTGCCCATTGTTCACCAGTCAAATTCACAGAGTATTTGTGGTTGCCATCATCTGTAACCTTCAATTCCTTGTTGTCGACAACGAAATCTTTTGCGATTTTAACTTGGAATTTCGTATTAGATGATAAAAGTGGCATGAACACTGTGAAATCTCTTACAGTTGTAGCTTGGAAATTTTGTTCAGTTAATTTTTGCAAAATTTGTGTAACATTGAAGTACAAGTTTTTTTGAATCAAAGCTTCCTTCATTTTTGGTGGAAGATTGTTAGCAAATGCATCGTAATTCAAATACGCTTTTCCGTCTTGGATTGCAAAGTGAAGTTCCCCCAAATTGTTGCCTTGACCTGCTAATTGAGCTACATCACTTGTAACAGTCGCCATTGCAACTCCTGTTGATTTGTCTTGTGTTGCTTTGACTTTGATTTCTTTTAGCTTGGAAGTTTCGTTCTTAAATTCGTAAGATTGGTTCTTCCATTCAGTTGTTTTTCTAAAATCGTTTAATAGGCTCACTTTTTCTTTTGCTTGAGAGCAAGCGCTTAAAGTTATTACCATAAGTAGTGATAATAACACTAATGTAAATTTCTTTTTCATAAATTCCCCCTGACTATATTATTATAACAGATTTGGACAAATGATTTTGAACAAATCACAATCGTAGACTTATTGTAACTTAAGGTTGAATTTTGGAAGATAAAATGACAAATAAATAGTTGACAAGTAGAAATCGTTTAACTAAAATAAAATTGAAGTGATAATTATGAAAAAATATTAGAGGCTCATATGGTAGTAGGTAAATTAAGAAAAACAATCACTCTTATTATTATGTTGTTACTTTTATCGTCTTGTCAAAAAAATGAAATTAAAAACGATGAGCAAAAAACAAATCAAAACGAGACAGTAAAAGTAGATATTGACGAAAAGGATAAAGCTAATATAAATGAAACAATAAAAATGTTTTTTACGCAAAAATACTACAAGCTAGAAAAAGATACAAATAAAATTAGATTGAGTGAAAGTCTTGAAAAATTTTTAGCCAAAAAACCAGATTATAAGTATTATGAATTATCCGAGTTGAAAATATTGGATAAGTATGAAAGTAAAGACAAAATTTTAGTTTTAGTGAAGACATGGATTTCTACTAGGGATAAGAAATCTGGAGAAGGCGCAATTGTAAGAATTTTATTGCATAAGGATAATAAAGGCTATATTGTAGAAAAAGAAGTGGATGAAGATAATATAGAATCGAGAAATTATCAAACAAAACTATCCCCAAAAGATATCAAACATTATCTTAAAAAATCATTGATAATGAATGGGGAAAACATATCGGATTCAGAGATAGATAAAAAGATAAAAGATATTGATGTGTTAGATTTTTACTCATATATTGGAATGTTTGAAGTTCAAAAAAGTAAAGAAACTAATGACGATTTAATCCATGTTTTAGAAAATCACGAATACAAATAATTTAAAAAGGAAAGTTCATAAAAAAGAACTTTCCTTAATTTTTTTGTTATTTTAATTTTTCTAATAATCTTAATGTGTAATCGTACATTCTTTGAGTAGATTCAATTCCCAAATGTTCTAATGGAGTGTGAGCACCAATGATATCTGGACCGAAACTAATCATATCGCAATCAGGAAGTACGCCTTTTAACAAACCACATTCCAAACCAGCGTGGATTGCAGTTACATTAGCTTTGTTGCCAGTCATTTCTTCGTACAATGCTGGAGCAACCTTTGCCAATTCTCCATCAGTGTTGAATTCCCAAGCTGGGTATTCTTTTTCGATAACAGTAGTTCCATGAGTCAAATAAGCTAATGATTTGATTTTGTCGAACATATTGTGAAGTTCACTTTCTACAGAACTTCTTACACAACAAGTAACCTTGATTTTTTCGTCGTCTGCTTCAACAATACCAACGTTAGAACTTGTTTGAACTAAACCTTCGATGTCTTGTGAAGTAGAAATAACATCGTTGATTAATAAATACAAGAATTTAACGATTGATTGGGAAGTTTCTTTTGAATAAGAAAATTCTGTTTTTTCTGTTTCTTTAATTTCCAAAACCAAGTTAGGGTCAGTTTTTCTACCTTCGTGACGAACATATTCACCAATTTCGTTTAAAATATTCATCGCTTTATCCAAATCATCTACAGTGATGATAGCGTGAGCGTTCTTAGCAATGGCGTTGTGTTTTGAACCACCGGAGATTTCTTGCAATCTAAAATCCATTTCCAAAGCAACTTTGTTCAAAAGTCTTGCCATAACTTTGATGGCGTTTTTGTTTTGTTTTTGGATTTCAAGTCCAGAGTGACCACCGTTCAAACCAGAAAGAGAAATTTCGATAGCTTTTGACAAACCTTCTGATTTTTCGCTTTTGAAAGTAGTGATAGCATTTGCTCCACCAGAACAGCTTACAATGAAGTCTCCTTCAGTTTCAGTGTCGATATTTAACAAACGAGTTCCGCTCAAATGTTCAGCAGTCACGCCGTTTGCTCCGTCCATTCCACGTTCTTCATCAATTGTTACAAGAACTTCTAATTTTGGATGAGAAACATCATCAGAATCCAAAATAGCTAAGCAAAAAGCAACAGCGATTCCATCATCTGCTCCTAAAGTTGTGTTATCTGCATAAACATATCCGTCTTTAACGTGCATTGAGATAGGATCTTTTAAGAAATCGTGATCTGAATCATCAGTCTTTTCGCAAACCATATCCATGTGTCCTTGCAAAATAACTGGCTCTGAATTTTCGTAACCTTCTGTAGCATCTTTTTTGATAATAACATTGTTAAGAGAATCTTGGTGCACTTCCAATCCTCTTTCCTTTGCAAAACTAACCAAAAAATCTGAAACAGCCTTTTCGTTTCCTGAACCACGAGGAATATCGTTTAATTGTTTGAACCAATAAAACACTTTTTTTGGTTCTAAATCTTCATATTTTTGCATGAGTAACCTCCTATATATCTTCTTACTTTATTATAACTCTTTTACATTATTTTGTAATCTAATTGACAAGATTATTTACAACATTTACGATAATATCCATACCATTAGAGATATCATCGTAGCTCATCTTTGCAAACCCAATCAAAAACACGTTAGTGTTCATGTTTTTATCCAAATAAAAATCATCGATAGGAATCACATACACTGATTTTTCCCTCAAAGTTTTCAAAAAAACATTACTATCAATTCTCTTATCGACCTTGATTACGACAGATGTGCCACAATCAGTTTTCTCAAAATCAATGAATTTGCAGCCGTTAATTTTTGAAAAAATAATCTCGTATTTTTTTGCGTACACCTTCTTCATCTGATTGACCTGCTTTTCAAAATCTCCACTGTCGATAAACTTGGACAACGCAGATTGAACGAAAATCGACACAGGACACCTCTCAGATTTTAATACAGAATAAAATTTCTTCATTAAATTTTTAGGCAAAACCATAAAACTCACACGCATCGCTGGAGTCACTGTACGTGAAAAATTCCCAATGTAAATCACCTTATCATTCACATCCAAAGTCTTTAGTGGAGCGATAGGACGAAGCTTGTATTTGAATTCTGCGTCGTAGTCATCTTCGATTATGTAGCGATTATTTTTTTCGTAAGCCCAATTCAACAGATCAATCCTTTTATTAATGGGCATAATTGCAGAAGTAGGAAACTGATGAGAAGGAGTCACGCTTACAACATTCGCATCTGTTTGTTTCAGAAAATCTATATCAATCCCATCTTCATTCACATCAATCGGCGTACTGTTGAAATTATTGTAAAAACCAATTCCGTGATATGCATATCCAGGATTTTCGAAACCAAAAACTGGATTGTTAAGAAGATTTTTAATCAAAATCAACAACTCATTGCTGCCGGAACTCACGACAATTTGATTGGGATTCACGATAATTTCTCTGAAATCTTTCAAATAATTTGAAATAGAACATCTTAAAGAAAATAATCCCAAACCATCTACTTTTCCTAAAATAGCATCATCATCTTCATTAATTGAATCCCTGAAAGCCTTTCTGATTTGCTTGTATTTAAAGCAAGATTTATCCACACCTGAAAATGAAAAATCATACAGGTAAGAATTCTTTTCTTCAACAATCATATCCTCATCATCAAAGTTTGCATCGTTTTGCAAAATATGACCAGATTTTTCTACAAAAAACCCACTTCTCTCACTGGAACGAATGTATCCTTCCTTTTCCAATTGATAATAGGCATTGGACACAGTATTTATCGAAATATTCAGCTCATTAGATAATTTCCTAATAGAAGGAAGCTTGTCATTAGTCTTCAATTGTTTCGTGTTAATCTTTTCTTTTATAGAATCGTAAATTTGATTATACAAATAATCTTTGTCGTTTAAATTTATGAACATAAAATCCTCCGTTGGATTAAGTATAACACATCTGTACCCATAAAATTATTTTATTTTGCTACTATGATTAGATGCAATTTGCATGTATTATAAAGGCGAGGTGATTTTAATGGATATAAATGAAAAATTAAAGGGCGGAGTAATAATGGATGTAATCAATGCTGAACAAGCGAGGATTGCAGAAGCAGCAGGAGCAGTAAGTGTAATGGCACTTGAAAGAGTTCCTGCAGATATTAGAGCTGCTGGTGGAGTTAGCAGAATGAGCGATCCTAAAATGATTGAAGAAATCATGAAAGCTGTCAAAATTCCTGTAATGGCAAAAGTTAGAATTGGTCATTTTGTTGAAGCGCAAATTTTGGAATCGTTGGGAATTGATTACATTGACGAATCAGAAGTTTTGTCTCCGGCAGATGACAAATATCATATCGACAAATCAAAATTTAACACTCCTTTTGTTTGTGGAGCGAGAAATTTATCGGAAGCTTTACGAAGAATCAAAGAGGGCGCCAAGATGATTAGAACAAAAGGTGAAGCTGGAACGGGAGATGTTGTTCAAGCTGTTACACATATGAGACAAATCATGGGCGAAATTTCATTGGTGAAGTCTTTGAAGGAAGATGAATTGTACGACAAAGCAAAAGAAATGGGAGTTTGCTTTGAATTATTGAAATACGTTCATGAAAATGGAAAATTACCTGTACTTAATTTTTCTGCAGGTGGAGTTGCAACTCCTGCTGATGCGGCGTTGATGAGACAATTGGGAGCTGAAGGTGTGTTTGTTGGTAGTGGAATTTTCAAAAGTGGAAATCCTGAAAAACGTGCCAAAGCTATCGTAAAAGCTGTGGAAAATTACAACAATCCAGATGTTTTGCTTGAAGTGAGCAAAGATTTGGGAGAAGCAATGGTTGGGATTAATCCAGATGAGATAAAAGTCATCATGGCTAATAGATAAAACGAATAAATTACAGTGGCTACCTGAAAATCGGTAGCCATTTTTAGGTTTATTACAAGTCTAAATCTTTCCATAATTCAGAAATTGGTTTGCTATTTTTTTCATCTTTTAGATAATCTTCATATGCTTTTTCAGCTGTGATTGCGTCGTATTCATCCTCAATTTTTTCGAATAAAGCATTTTTAAAAGCGTCCTTCAAAGTTATAGAATGATTTTTCGCATAATTTTTCGCGAGAATCATTTATTCTTGAGTTAATTGAATATTAATTTTCATAATGCTACACTCCTTTATACATATTTTACTCCATTATCTAATTTTGTGATATCATTTTCTTAAAATTCATTGTAATAGGTAGAAGTATTTACTATAATTATTAATGAAAGGGGTAGAACATGAAAAAACTAACTACATCAAAATTTTTATTAGATAATAAATCTAAATTACAAGAAATTATAAAAAATTTGGAAACTGATTTCAAATACGTTTCTATTTTGGGTTGCGATGTTGATGGTGCAAGTTATTCTGTGACTACATCAGCAATTTCATTAAATCCATCTCCTGATTATCAAAGAGGATTTGTAATCAGAGTGTACACTGATTTGGGATTTAGTGAGTATTCATTTAACGAAGTGAATGTAGATGAAGTATGCGAAAATGTCCGCAAAATCGCACTTGAAGATCGTAAAAAAATCATCGAAGGCTTGGACAGAGTAACTTACGATAGACTTCCAAATGACGACGAAATCGTAAAAGAAAGAATCACTGAAGTTGAAAACTTACCAGAACAAGATGATCCTGAAAAAATTATCACTACGTTACAAAAAATTCACGACGAAGTTAAATCAAAATACGAAAAAATCGTTCAACTTTCTTTGAGATTGAATATTACGCAAGTTAACAAAATTTTCTTATCCAAGAATAAAGATTTGTACCAATCTTACGCTTATTCAACAGGATTTGCAATGGCAGCAGCAACTGATGGAAAGAATACTAAGCTAGATTTCATTTCTAGTTCTGGATTGTGTGGAAGTGAATTGATTTCTGAATTCGAACAAGCGGCAGAAGATGCTTGTAGAAGAACTGAAGAATTACTTACAGCAGACAGAGTCGTTCCTGGAGAATACGACATAATTTGCGATCCTGATTTTACAGGATTAATTGCTCACGAAGCTTTCGGCCACGGAGCTGAAATGGATATGTATGTAAAAGAACGTGCAAAAGGAAAAGAATACCAAGACAAGAGAGTTGCAAGTGACAAGATAATCATGCACGACGGTGCGACTGCTTTCGACGAAGTGTCAAGCTATTTATTCGATGACGAAGGAAACTTGGGAAGAGACACTGTGATTATCGACAAGGGAATTTTGCGTCACGGAATGTGCGACGAATTGTCTGCGATTTTGTTGGGACAAGAATCCACAGGAAACGGCAAGAGAGAATCTTTCAAGAGAAAAGCTTACACTCGTATGACTAACACTTTCTTTGAAGAAGGCGAAGATTCTGTTGAAGATATGATTAAATCAGTTGACAAAGGATATTTGTTGGAAGGTTTCTCATCTGGAATGGAAGATCCAAAAAACTGGGGAATTCAATGCGTTGCAATGAAAGGCCGCGAAATCATAGATGGCAAATTAACAGGCAAAATCGTAAGCCCAGTTTATTTGACAGGATATGTTCCAGATTTATTGCAATCAATCACACAAGTTTCCAACGGACTTGTACTTTCTGGTGGAGGATATTGCGGAAAAGGCTGGAAAGAATGGGTTAAGACATCAACTGGTGGATCATACATTAAGGCAAAGGGGATTTTAAGTTAATGGAAAGATTAATAAATATATTAAAACAAAACGAAAAAATTACCGACTGGATAGTTGTAAACACTGTGTCCAAATCCAACGAAATATTTTTGATAAAAGACAAAGTAGATATGAACAGAAGTTGTGTGACTAATGAAACATCTGTAAGAGTATTCGTGGATTTTGAAGAAAATGGCGACAAATTCAAAGGTGACAGCACAGTTGTATTGAACTTAAGTGACAGTGACGATGAAATCAAAGAAAAAATCGACAGAACTGCTTTTGCAGCGAAATTTGTCAAGAACAAATACTACGAACTTCCAGAAAAAGAAGAAGGTTATGCCACACTTAAAGACATCAAAGTGTGCGAAGATTTGACAGATAATTTCAAAAAAGTACATGATGTTATCTACAAAGATTACGGCTACAAATCAAAGGTGAATTCTTGTGAGATTTTCGCCTATGAAAACCACAAGCATGTCATTACATCAAAGGGCGTGGATGTAGAATATCCATCTAACAAGTTTACGTTTGAAATCGTAACTGATTGTAATGTAGGTGATGAACCTGTTGAAATATTCAACGGATATGATTTGACAAGTATCGATTACTTAAAAATCGAAGAAATCGTCGACAAACAACTTTTGGAAACTGAAAAAAGATCCAGCGCAGTTAGAAATGAAAAAATGGAAAATATGAGAGTGATTTTATCAAATGAAGCTGTCGAAGAATTCTTGTATTACTATTACGATCAAGCGAGAGATGCCATGATTTATCAACAAATCAGCTCTGCAAAATTAGGCGAGAGATTTTTCGGAGATAATCCAAAAGTAAACTTCAATATGAAAATCAATCCAACATTGGAGACATCAATCAACAAAAGACCTGTCGATTCAGAAGGTAAAAAACTTGTAGAATATGATTTGTACAAAAATGGTGTCGTAGAAAACTTGGTCACTAACGCAAAGTATAGTTATTATTTGAACGTAAAAAACATGGGACAATCACCAGTTTTTGAAGTGAGTGGTGGAGATATTTCTGTTGAAGAATTGAAATCACAAGATTATATTGAAGTGTTGGCGTTCTCGTCATTCTTGATGGATAGCGCCACAGGAGATTTCGGTGGAGAATTCAGACTTGCAAGACTTGTAAAAGATGGTGTGGAATCATTCATAACAGGTGGTTCAATTTCACTAAATGTAAAAGAAGTTCAAGATTCTATGATTTTCTCAAAAGAATTGAAATCTCGAAAGAACAGCTTAGCACCAGCAGTTATTGCGTTTGATAATGTGACTATTGCAGGGAAATAAGGAGGTAAAATTGAAACAAAAAGATAGATTTGGCGTGTTGGAATTATATGCGTATTGTATTGGATATATTTTGTTGATAACAATCTACAGATTTTTCAGGACAAATGAGTTTGATGCTGTAGGATTTTTGAAAATAGCAGCTACAATTTTTGTAGTAGCTTCGGCTGTGTTTGCAATTTTCAATAAAGGATCATTCAAGAAAACATCTTCTGATTACAAACTACCTATGATAATGATAACGGCTGTAGTGTCTATTCTAGTTTCGGTATTTATATTCTAAAAAATAAAGGTTTGAACATTGGAAATCCAATATTCAAACCTTTTTTAAATTCCGAGAACAAATTCGTCGTCGTTGTGAATTGTTTTAACCAAAAATCCTGATTTAACCAAGAAATAAGTCGTAGTTAATGTGGATAAAACATCAGACACTGGCATAGCTGACCACACGCCTGTAAGTCCGAAAAGTTTTGGGAAAATCAACATCAACGGTAACAAATAAATAAGTTGTCTTGTCATTGTCAATATGAAACCAATTTTTGGTTTGCCGATTGCTTGGAATAATGACGATCCAATTATGGAATATCCAAGCATGAAAATCATTGAGTTGTAAATTCTAAGTCCAGGAATTGCGATGTCCTTGATGACTGCATAATCTTCTGGTCTTGAAATAAAAATCTTCACCAACAAATCCGGTCTAAGCATAGTGAATGCCCAGTTCAAAACCATGTACACAGTTCCAGCTACAATAGCAATTCTCAAAGTGTGTTGAACACGTCTGTATTTGTGTGCTCCGAAATTAAATCCTAAAATTGGTTGGATACCTTGGTTGATACCAAAAATCGGCATGAATGCAATTTGTGAAACACTATAGATAACACTCATTGATGATGTCGCCAAGTCGCCACCGTAAATTTTAAGGAAATTGTTGAAAATAATATTAATACCACTAGCTACAAGTTGCATTGCGAATGGAGCAGAACCAAGCGCGAAAATTTGCTTACAATAGTGCAAATCAAGCTTGAATGTTTCCTTTTTAAGTCTCAAAAGTGCACGATCTGAAAGGAAATATCTAACAACCCAAATACAAGACAAAATTTGACCTATAATTGTCGCCCAAGCAGCGCCTTGTACTCCCATTTGCATCGGGAAAATGAACACATAATCCAAAATAATATTGGAAATCGCCCCTATGAACATCGTCACCATCGCAGCCCTAGGATTACCCTCGCCACGAATGAAATTGTTCATCGCAAAACCAACCATTTGAAAAGGTGCACCATACAAAATAATTTTTCCATATTCATAAGCGTAAGGCATCAAAGTATCACTCGCGCCGAAAATTTTTAAAAACCATTTTAAATTTAAAAGAAAAATCGCTGATATCAAAATCCCGAAAATAATAGATAAAAACATAGATGTGCCAAGAATGATTTCTGATTCTGTTTTCTTACCTTCACCGAATTTGATTGAAGAAAGGGAATTGCCACCCACACCAATCAACATTCCGAATGCCATCAGAAATAAAAAAATCGGGAAAATCAAATAAACGCCACCAATTGACATTTGATTTACACCGGCACCTAGGAAAATTCTATCTATAACATTATACAAAGCTTGAACCAACATTCCTATAGTCGCTGGAACTGAAAACTTCCAGATTAATTTCGGAATGGATTCATTGCCGAGAAGATTTGATCGTTGTTCGTTTAAATTTTCTATAATAATCGCCTCCTAATCAAAATAATACAAGTTATTATACATTAAAAAACAAACATAATCAATGATTTATAAAAAAATTCAATAAATAACTAAAGCAATTAAAATCTTATTATGATAATATAGAAGTAAGAATAATAATAAAAAGGATGATAACATGAAAATACTACACGTAATCGCACAACTTCCGAAGCAAACAGGAAGCGGCGTTTATTTTACAAACGTAATTCAATTTATGCAACAAAATCATGAAAATGCTGCTATTTTTGGAATACAAGACGATATACAATTAAATTTGGATGATACAATCACAAAATATCCAGTCGAATTTAAAAGCGAAAAGTTGAACTTCCCAATAGTTGGAATGAGCGATGAAATGCCCTACGATTCCGCAAAATACAGCGATATGACACACGATATGATTGAAGATTGGACAAATGAATTCATAAAACAATTGAAAAAAGCAAAGAAAGAATTCCAACCAGACGTCATCGTATCTCATCATTGTTGGATGCTAAGCAGTCTCGTGTTAGATATTTTCGATGAAACTCCTGTTTTATTACTAAATCATGGAACCGACATCAGACAAACAAACCTAAACCCAGAATTGTTTATGACCTGTGTGGATAATCTGAACCGCGCACAAAAAGTCCTAGCATTAAGCAAAAAAGACGTAGAACCAATCTCCGATATATTTGGAATCGACAAAGAAAAAATCGTCGTAACGGGTGGAGGTTACAACAGCGACATATTCTACAGAAGAAAAGAAGATCCACAAAACGACAGAATCAAATTATTGTTTGCAGGGAAATTATCACACGCAAAAGGAGTGTACGAACTTTGCAAAGCCTTCAAAAAACTAGAAGAAAAATACGATAATTTGGAACTAACACTAGTGGGAGATGTTGACATAGAAACAAAAGTTGAGTTGTGGGACAACACAGGAAACTCACTTCACTTCGATTTGCACAACACATCTTGTCAGAAAAAACTCTCCAATAAAATGAGAGAATCGGACATCTACATTCTGCCAAGCTACTATGAAGGATTGGGACTCATTGCAATCGAAGCGTTGGGTTGTGGAATGAGAGTCGTTGTAACAGAAATAGAAGGACTGATAGAAACATTAGGAGACGAAATAAACAACAGTACAGCAATCGAATTTGTCGAAATGCCACGACTCAAATCAATCGATGAACCTTATGATTCAGAAATCGAACCATTTGTCGATAGATTAGCAAAAGGAATTGAACAACAAATAATCAGAGTACAAAACAAAGAACCAATACCAGAAAAAATTCACGAATTAGTATTAAAACATTCTTGGGATCACATAATGCTTGAAATCGAGAATGAGTTGGTGGAGATTGCAAATTTACAATAGAATATAAAATTTACTGAATGCAGCTTTTAATTTATTAAGAGCTGTTTTTGTGTATAGAAGATTGCTAAAAGTAACGTATAAAATTTTAGCTAGCTCAATATTATGTGTTTGAAGATATTGATAAGCACGAAACTTTTTTTAAAATTAATTTGATAATAAATATCATTGAAAAGGGATTGAGATTATAGTAAAATAAAAAAAGTTCTTTAGATGATAAAGAATATCATTATTAATTTAAAAGGAGGTTCGTATGAACAAAAAAAAGATTATTTTTTCTTTAGTTTTTGTATTTGCTTTGATTTTTGGATTAAATATTAATTCCAAAGCAGCGGATGACAAATATACAGCGGAGGATTTTGAGATTGTGGGAGATACTGTATACGGTTTTTCGAAAAGCGGTGTGCAAAAACTAAAAAGAAATCGAAATGTTGTGCTACCAACAAAAAGCAAAGAAAATGTGGATTTGAAAAAAATAGCAAGTTTTGCTTTTGTCTACAATAAGAGTAGTACGATAGATGAGTATACTCAAAGAGAAGGCGAAAATGGAGAGGTTAACAACTTAGATGTTGATGGAAACGAAATTAAAAAGCTAGGAGAGGATTTCCATCAATTAGACATAGAATCTGTAGAGATTCCTGAAGGATATACTTATATTGGACAAGATGCTTTTGAAGAAAATAGTAATATTAAAAGCGTTAATTTGCCGAAAACCATCACTAAAATTAGTGATTATGCATTTGCACATCTAAGTTTAAAGACTATAAAATTACCAGATAATTTGAAATTTTTGGGAGATCAAGTATTTTTTGATAATCAAATAGAAGGCAAACTTATTTTACCTAAAAATTTAACAAATTTAGGAGAGAGAGCATTTAAATCTAATCAAATTACAGAATTAGAATTTAATTGTGAAAAATTGGAAATTATAAAAGAACAAGCTTTTCAAGATAATAAAATTAAGCAAGTGAAGCTTCCAGATAGTGTGAAAAAAATTGAGGTTGGTGCATTTAGTGGAAATCCTGGTGATGAAAACTATGCATTGAAAGTTGTGCTTTTGTCAAAAGGTAGTGTTGACAACAAAGATTCTTCTTCCATTGTTAATCCGACAGAAGAAGATAAGACAACTTCGGTAGATGTGGATAGTTCAAAATGGGATGAAAAAGATTTTGTATTTGATAAGGGTAAAGTTCTAGGATTTTCTAGTATAGGAAAATTAAAAGTTCGTGAAAACAAAAATCTTGTAATTCCTGAAAAGAATGGGAAATATGTTGTAGATGAAATTGGAGATGATGCTTTCAGAAATGTGAATTTTGAAAATAGTAGTTTAAATAAGTACGATTTAAAAAGCGTAAAGCTTCCGAAAACTGTGAAAAAAATCGGGAAATTTGCATTTCAGTCTAATTATTTGACAGAATTTGAAGCACCTGAGGCTCTGAAAATCATTGGAGACGGAGCATTTATGAATAACAAGATAGAAATGCTTGAATTAGGTGAAAATACTGAGATAATTGGAAGTAGTGCGTTTCATATTAATAAATTATTTGCAATAGTGATTTATCCAAATGTTAGGGAAATTGGGATTTCAGCTTTTAGAAATAACGATGCACAAAATGTAATGTTTATGGGCGATAAAGTTGAAAAAATAGGAGAAATGGCTTTTTGTAATAACAAAATATCTGAGTTGGATTTGAGCTTATTAACAAAATTAAAAGAAATATCTGTTCAAACTTTTTACAAAAATAGCATTACAAAGGTTACAATGCCCGAAAATTTGGAAAGTGTAAAAGAAGAAGCATTCAGATATAATAATTTAAAAGAGATTGATTTTTCAAATAATATTAAAGAAATAAGATTTAATGCATTTGATGATAACAAAGTTGAGGATAATTACAAAAAAGTTTTAGTTAGAATTAAAGGAAAAACGATAGCTGATGGAAATAATTTTGTTGTTAATCCTGAAGAAACTACGAAAAACAAAGATGATTTGAAAAAAGTTTTGGATGAATTAAATAAGTTAGATTTAACAGAACTCAGAGATGATACTCAAAAGCAATTTGAAGATATGAAGGCTGAAGGTGAAAAGCTTTTAAGAAAAGACAAATTATCTGAGGGTGCGAAGTTAAAATACATCCATGATACTCAATTTTTTGTAAGTCGATATAAGTTAGACTCATTAATTAAAAAAGGAGAATTAACGATTAAAAATCATCCAGAAAATTCTGGGATTTTGAAAGATAAACTTGAATACGCAAAAAAATCTTATAATAATTCCGCCGTTGTGGATAATAAATTAACTCGTTTAACAAAAGAATTACAAAATCTTATTAATATTGTTGAAAACAAAGGAAACATGGAAAATTCAATTATGAAACAAGGTCATTTTGAACTTAAAACGCCACTTCCGATTCCATCCTATCATATTGGAATGAATGTGTATTTTGACAAAAACGGCAAAATCTTGTATGTGTTAGACATGTCTTACACTATTGGAAAAGGACAAAAAGACGAATACGGCAATGAGATTTTGAATGTTGATGAAGATAATGAAGGTTATCATATGTTGGCTTTGGAGACTTTGGATGATTATGAAGGGCTAAATTATTCAGATGTTTTGAAATCAAATGTAGATAGTCTTGGAAAAATCAGAAAAGTTGATGATAGAGCAAAATACCATAGGGAAGGAATTTTCAATGCAATAAAAGATGCTTGCAAAGATTTTGAAAAGGAAAATCCAACAAAACCAGGTGATAACCCAGGGAAAACACCAAATCAACCTGGTACAGTAACACCAACACCAAGCACACCAGCTGAACAACAAAAAACTACAACAAGAGTTGCAGGTTCTGACAGAATTCAAACATCAGTAGAAGTATCCAAGAAATACTACGAATCTGCTGAAACAGTAATCATAGCAAACTACGAACAATTCGCAGACAGCTTATCAGCATCAGCATTATCGAAAGCATTAAAAGCACCAATCTTGTTAGTTAAAAAAGATCAATTAGATTCAGTAGTAGCACAAGAAATCAAGAGATTAGAAGCTAAAAATGTAATCGTAATAGGTGGAGAAAAATCAGTAGATAAAACAAAAGACAGCCTATCACAATACAACGTTAGAACAATAGCAGGAGCTAATCGTTATGAAACAAGTGCAAAGATTGCACAAGAAGTAATCAAGCTAACAGGAACTAAAAAAGCTGTAATAGCAAGCGGAGAAGTATTCGCAGACGCATTGACAGTAGCACCACTAGCTAACAAAAACAACATGCCAATACTACTTGTACAACCAAACAACATACCAAAAGCAACACAAGAAGTATTGAAACAAATTGAAGAAGTAATAATTGTAGGTGGAGAAAAGACAATCTCCAAAGAAGTAGAAAACAAACTACCAAACCCTACAAGAATAGCAGGAGCAAACCGTTACGAAACAGCAAAGAAAATCTACGAATATGGCTTCAAAGATAGAGTAGAAGTTAACATCGCAAACGGAACATTTCCAGCAGACAGCTTAGTAATAGGCTCCATTGATTGCCCAATATTATTAGCAGAAGCAAATGAAATTCCAGAAGCTACAAAACAAGCTTTCCAAGAATCAAAATTTGAAAAAGTTAATGTATTTGGTGGAGAAATCTCAATAAATGAATCAGTTGTAAAAGAATTGATTAAATAAACTAAACGCAGCACATAAAAATAATGTGCTGCGTTTTCACTAAAAAAACAAAAAACATAATCTCTACTAATTTGAACATAATTAGTACACATTCATAGTCTATTATATAAGTATAAACAAAGTAAGTTTAATCTCAAGAAACAATCTCCTCCCTTAATATTGTTTTAACCTTAGATTAAACTGGAGACCACTCAGATGGTCTCTTTTTTATATTAAAATTTTAACCTAAAAAAAGCTAACTCGTTAGAGTTAGCTTTTCTTCTATATCTTTATTGTTCTATTGGTTTTGATAAGAATTTGAATCTTTTTTCTACGACTTTGATGTTTGATGGTGTTTTTTGGTACAATTCGCCATCTGTATCTGCGACTAATCCTTCAGGTGAGATGAATTTTATTTCTTTTGCTTTGAATGTTTGAACGCCTTCGTTTTGTTCGTTAAAATCAAAGCTGTTTGATTGTCCGAACATTGCTTTGAATGCTCCGATGTTTGATTGCTCAACAACAAACACATTCAACACTCCATCGCTTGGGCTGATGTCGGAGATTGGAACTTCAACACCTCCTGAGTATAATCCATTAGCGACAAATACCATAACGGCATTTCCTTTTATCGTTTCGCCGTCGAGTTCCATTTCATAATCAAATGAATTGTCTTGTGTTAATGTTTCAAAAATTTTTGGAATATATGTCAACACACCGAATGTTGATTTGTCAGCGTCTTGCATTTTTTGTGCGTTTTCGGATGCCATTCCTACTGTCCAGAAATTCAGAGCGATTTTGTCGTCATTTAATATACAGTCGTATTCTTTGACTTCTGCATCTAACAAATTCTCACTTGCTTCTACTGGATTTGCTCCGATGTTGACAGTTTTTGAAAAATCGTTGAATGATCCTCCTGGAATAATTCCTATAACAGGGTTCATATCGTAATCATATAAGCCGTTGATGACTTCGTTTATTGTTCCGTCGCCTCCAACTACGATTACCAAATCAAAATCTTTTAATTCTTTACATTTTTTGTAGAAATCACCTTGTTCTTCGCTTTGGAAAAACACTGTTTCATTTGATAATTTTAATATATTAGAACTACATTTGCCTAATACTTCAAATATATCTTGTTGTCCTGAATTATCGTGATACATAACGATAGATTTTTTGAATTTATTCATTAAATCCTCCTAAAAATTTTACGATTTGTACAATTATCATTATTATAGGTTGGTGAATTAAATAAATCATCAAACTTTTTTTGCCCATTTTAGATAATACATTCTCTCTTACATTTAATTTTATATCTAAAAAGTCTCCTGCGCAATATCCAACCAAATACATAAAATACCAAGGTAGTAATGGAAAATAGTCGCCACTGTAGAACTTATCGTTGTAGAATCCCACGAAACTAAATAAATTGGTACTTATATCCATTGGATGAGCGCTTATTTTGTAAGTTAGAATGAACATTACAAAAGATAGGGCACATAATATTTTTTTGTTAAGGGTTAATTTGTAGACAAAAATCGTGAAGAATGATGCTAAGCACAACAGATGAATTATTCCGAAAACTATGAAAAATTCATTTGCGAAGAAATATGTCACTACACTCAAAATCATAGCCACGATAAAAAGCGTGATGGTGTGTTTTTTGTGATTGTGAGATAAATTGAAGCAATAGCCCGATATCAAAATAAAGCTTATGCAGATGAATCTCTCCCAAATCATTCCCGGAGTATTTTCAAACCATTCTATTTTGAAATTTTCCATGTAAACCAAATCAAATAATAAATGGTAGATTACCATGTTGACAATTGCAAATCCCCTTAACGTATCGATCAAATTATTTCTTTCCATTATATCATTGGCGAAAATACTTTCAGAATTACGGATAGTATTTTTCTAAATAAGCTTTGGTTTTCCAATTGACGTGAAAATATTTCTTGTGATTGTGATTGCATTTCCAAGAAATCTTCCTTTAAGTCATCGACTATGTGTGAATCGTAGTACATCGCTCCGTTTTCAAAATGCAGATACAAGGATCTAAAATCCAAATTAATTGAGCCGATTACACAGTGATTGTCATCTGAGACACAACTTTTTGCGTGCAAAAATCCTGGAGTATATTCGAAAATCCTAACACCTGCTTCTAAAAGAGTTTTGTAGTATGTTCTTGTAACCATATACACCAATTTTTTGTCTGGAATTCCTGGAGTTATGATTCTAACATCGACACCACTTAAAGCCGCATCTCTTAGGGAATCGATCATGTCATCTGATGGAATCAAATACGGAGTTGTAATGTAGAAATATTTTCTGGAACGAGACACCAATTGCATGTACGCACCCTTTCCAACAGGAACATCGTCTAATGGAGAATCCGTATAAGGTTGGCAATAGCCTTCGTTTTCAGAAACATCAGGCACAGTTTTTTCGAAATAATATTTGTAGTCAAGCTCGTTATCGTCGTACAATTCCCAAATTGACAAGAACATTATTGTAAATGACCACACGCTATCACCAGTAACTCTGATTCCCGTGTCTTTCCAATATCCAAATCTTTGGATTTTATTCATGTATTCATCCGCCAAATTAAAACCGCCAGTGTATGCTATTTTTCCGTCGATAACGACGATTTTTCTATGGTCTCTATTGTTGTGACGGGGCATAGGTAGAACTTTGATTTTATTGAAAACTTGAACCTTGATGCCTTTTTCTTCTAGTTTTTTGTAATATCTACGTGAAAGTTTAGTGATGCATCCAAAATCGTCGTACAAAATCCTGACGTCGACTCCTTCTTTTACTTTTTGTTCCAAAACGTCCAAAATATTATTGAACATGTAACCTTCTTCGATAATGAAAAACTCCAAGAAAATATAATCCTTTGCGTTTTTCAAATCTTCCATCAAATATTCAAAGAAAACCTCACCGTTTTTTAAATATTTCGAACTTGTTTTAGAAAATACAGGAGCGTGAGCTGTCGTGTTTATGTAAGTTGCAATGGACTTGGAGTCTCCTTCAAGTTCGTCAATTACATTACCATTCGACAAAATATGGTTGTTAAACGAAGAACTTATCGTATCCATTCGTCTTTGTTGTGCACGAACGAATCTGTTTCTTCTGAAAAACAAATAGAACACCGCTCCGAACAACGGGAATATCCATATAGGAATTAGCCATCCTAGTTTGAAACTCGGGTTTACATCGGTGTTGACCACCATTATAGTAAAAGCGAAGGATATTATAATGTTTAATGTGTAGACATACACAAAATTTCTTTGAAAACTTAAAATCAAATAAACTAATAGTGAAATTTGAATGATAAATACAATTGCCAAAAGCATTATTCTACTAGTTAAAAACTTGAATAATTTTTTCATTTGCACCTCCACAAATATTTTTAAATTTATTTAATTATAACACAAAACCCCGGCAAACTTTGAAAATCAATTCAAAATCGCCAGGGTTTATTTTTAAAATATTATACCAATTTTACTCTGTGATATACTTTTTTACCTTTTTTTATGATAAGTTCATCGTCGTTGAAATCGTGAATTGTTACAATTCTTTTTGGATCAGCTTCCTTCTTGTCATTAACAGAAATTCCGTTTTGAGTTACAAGTCTACGCGCTTCACTGTTTGATTGAGTAAGTCCTGTCATTGTCAACAAATTCAACAAACCAATTCCATTTTCAAAATCCAAAGCTTTCATTTCAGTTGTTGGCATATTTTCGTCAACAGCATTTGAATTGAACAATGCGTTTGCTGTTCGACGGGCTTCTTCTGCTTTTTCTTCTCCGTGAACTAATTTGCACACTTCGAATGCCAAAACTTCCTTAGCCTTGTTAATGTCACTACCTTCCAAACTTCCAAGTCTCTTACATTCTTCAGTTGGCAAAAATGTCAACATCAACAAGAATTTTTCGACATCCCTGTCGTCAACATTTCTCATGTATTGGAATAAATCGTAAGGAGTTGTCTTGTTTTCGTCTAACCACACAGCACCTTTTTGTGATTTACCCATTTTCACACCGTCAGCAGTAGTTAAAAGTTTGAAAGTCATAGCGTAAACTTTGTCGTTTTCTAATTTTCTAACCAAATCGTAACCGCCCAAAATATTAGACCATTGATCAGAACCACCCATTTGTAATTTACAACCGTATTTTCTGTACAATACCAAATAATCGTATGATTGCATCAACATATAACTAAATTCAAAAAATGTTAGACCTTTTTTCATTCTGTTTTTGTAACTTTCCAAAGTCAACATTTGATTTACAGAAAAATGAACGCCAATTTCTCTCATGAAATCCAAGAAATTCAAATTCAACAACCAATTCTTGTTGTTTTCAATGTAAGCCTTGTCTTCACCAAAATCGATGAATCTTGTCATTTGAGAATAAAATCTTCTAGCATTTTCGTCGATAACTTCCTTAGTCATAATACTTCTCATATCGTTACGACCAGAAGGATCCCCAATCATTGTAGTTCCGCCGCCTAAAAGGCAAATAGGGATGTGACCGTGAGCTTGCATTCTCATCATAACCATCAATTGAATAAAATGGCCAATAGTCAAACTATCTGCAGTCGCATCAAATCCAATGTAAAATGGAACTCTTTCTTTTCCGAGTAAATCTCTCAATTCATCTTCGTATGTAGCTTGTTCAAAATATCCACGCGCTACCAATTCGTCATACACATTTTCATGTTCAAATTCGTAATTAATCATAAACTCCTCCTATAAAATAAAAAAACTCTTGACACGAAAGGGCGAATCTACGCGGTACCACCTTTCTAATCAAAAGCTTATGTTTCATGCAAAGTATGAAACTACCTTGAAAACTCATGTGTTGTAATTCCCGAATAATCGGTACTGGTCACAATCATAATTTTCTATTGAGTTATTAAAATTTTATACTAGAAACTAATTCTAGTCAATAGCAAAATGGTTTTTTTATAATTTCGTAGCCAAATGATTGATAAGTACATCGATAGCAACCTTGTTCTTGCCACCCTTTGGCACAATCAAATCGGCAAATTTCTTACTAGGTTCCACGAAAAGTTCGTGCATTGGCTTTACAGTTTCCATATATTGAGTCAAAATCGATTCAATAGTTCTGTCACGTTCCACGACGTCTCTTGTAATTCTTCTTTTGAGTCTGACATCTCCGTCGCAGTCTACGAAGACTTTCATATCCATTAAATTGCGAAGTTCTTCATTCTCCAAAACCAAAATTCCTTCTACAATCACAATTGGCTTTGGACTTTTCTTCAAAGTATCAGAGCTTCTAGTGTGAATTGTAAAATCGTAAGTTGGAATGTCGATTTCTTCATTATTTATAATTTTTTTAACATGCTCAATCAACAAATCCGTTTCAAAAGCTTGGGGATGATCGTAATTCAAACTAGCACGTTCATCCATAGTCAAATTGTCATGAGCAAAGTAATAATTATCGTGTTCAATAATTTCTATTTTATCTTCAAAATGTTTTTTCAAAGTCTTCACGATTTCAGTCTTGCCTGAAGCACTTCCACCTGCGACTCCCACAATATACGGTTTCATAATAGCCTCCTAGTTATTAGTTAATTTTAATATAAATTTTACAATTTTTCAAGGTTGTAAATTAGGATAACCTTTTAATAATTTGTAGATTAAAATTGTAAATTGTGCTAAAATAATATTGAAATGTTTTATTTTGTAAATTTTATTACAAACTTTACAAAAAATTCAAGCAAATCACAATTACGGAAAATGTTTTAACAAAAGGAGATTTGAAATGTCAAAAAACACAAAACTTATTATTTACTCGTTGATTTACATATTGTTCATGATAATCATCAGATACACATTGTCTCATGCGCATGGATTTTTGATTGACCATTGCTTGATGATATTCTTGGCTATCGCAGTAGTTCTTGGATATTTTCATGGATTTATTTTCAAATTCAATTTTACGATTGTTTTCGTAGCGATATTTATGATGCTTTTCATCGGACAAATGACACCTCCATCAAGAGGATTTATCGAATACTCATTTATCGATTTTTATTACGTGTCGGCGGCGACAATCTTTATGTTAGTAGCAGACATAGCTGGATCCATCAGAAAAACTCACTTGATTCAAAAGGAGATTTTCTTGGAACAATTAGAAAAAGAAAAAAACGCCAAATTATTTAAATCGTAATCAATTAAACCATCAAGTGTTTTGCTTGATGGTTTTTGAAATTTTGGTGCAAATTGCTTTAATGTGGAAAAATAAATAAAATAATGTTAAAATATAGATTATAGTTTATTAAAAGAGAAGGAAGAGAATGAATATACTACAAAAATTATCAGAAGAATTAGACATAAAATATGATAACGTTGTTAAGACAGTTGAATTATTAGATGAGGGAAATACAATTCCATTTATCGCCAGATACAGAAAAGAAATCACTGGAAATTTGACTGACGAAACGTTGAGACAATTAAACGATAGGCTTACATATTTGAGAAACTTGCAAGAAAGAAAAGATGACATCACACGTCTTATCGATGAGCAAGGAAAACTCACTGAAGATTTGAAAAAACAAATCGATGATGCGACTATTTTGACAGAATTAGAAGATATTTATCTTCCATTTAAGCCTAAGAAGAGAACTCGCGGTTCAATCGCTGTAGAATTGGGACTACAACCAGTAGCAGATATGATAATGGAGAAAACTCACTCTTTATCTGAGATTGAGAAAAAAGCCTCAGAATTTGTCAACGGAGAAGAAATCAAAACAGTTGATGATGCTATTAGTAAAAGTTTGGACATCATAGCAGAATTCGTATCTGAACAAAAAGTATTCAGAGATATCGTTCGTAATTCATTCATAACTGATGGGGTTATGAAAACCGAAGAGAAAAACGAAGACGAATCCGGCACATACAAGATGTACTACGATTATTCAGAAAAAGTAAAAGATGTCAAAGCACACAGAGTTCTTGCGGTATTTAGAGGAGAAAAAGAAGGGTTTTTGAAAGTTTCGTTCATTTTAAATGACGATTACAATATTTTCAAAATTATGAGAAAAATCGCAAGAAATAATGATTTTGAAACTTATGATTTGATTGAAAAAGCTGTCAAAGACAGTTACAAGAGATTGATCGTTCCATCAATCGAAACAGAAGTGCGTCAAAGCATGAAAGAAATGGCAGACGATGAATCAATCGGCGTATTCAAAAGCAATTTGAAACCATATTTGATGCAGCCTCCTATCAAAGAAACTGCAATTATTGGACTTGACCCGGGATTTAGAACTGGTTGCAAAGTTGCTGTAATTTCTGAATACGGAGATTTCTTGGACAGTGCTGTAATTTATGTAACTGATGCTAGAAAACAAATCCAAAGGGCAGATGAAACTTTGAAGGAATTTATCGACAAATACAACGTAAAGCTAATCGCAATCGGTAACGGAACAGCTTCTCGTGAAACAGAAAAGTACGTATCTGATTTGTTAGCGCAAATCGACGATGAAATCTTTTATGCAATCGTAAACGAAGCGGGAGCAAGTATTTACTCTGCATCAAAACTTGCAATCGAAGAATTCCCTGATTTAGATGTAACAATAAGAGGTGCTATTTCGATTGCACGTCGTATTCAAGACCCACTTGCAGAATTGGTCAAAATCTCTCCACAATCAATCGGAGTTGGACAATATCAACACGATGTCAACCAAAAGAAATTGAAATCATCACTTGAAGAAGTAGTGGAAGATTGTGTTAACACTGTTGGTGTCAACATCAACACAGCAAGCTCTGCGCTTTTGAATTACGTATCTGGAATTACGAAAACAACTGCGAAAAACATCGTGGATTACAAAATAGAAAACGGACCATTCACTAATCGTCAAGAAATCTTGAAAGTAAAAGGAATTGGACCAAAAGCATTCGTACAATGTGCAGGATTTTTGAGAATTCCTGAAAGCGAAGAAATATTAGATAACACAGAAGTTCACCCAGAAAGCTATGAAATCGCAAAACAAATCATGAAATACGATTTGAACGATATAGATGTGAAAAAACTATCCGAAGAACTAGAAGTAGGAGAACCTACTTTGCGTGATATAATCGAAGAACTCAAAAAACCGGGCAGAGATCCACGTGACGAAATGCCAAAACCAGTTCTAAGACAAGATGTATTGTCAATCGATGATTTGGAAGAAGGAATGATAGTCACAGGAACGGTTAGAAATGTCGTGGACTTCGGAGCATTCATAGACATCGGAATAAAAGAAGACGGACTTTGCCATATTTCTAAGATGAGCAATTCTTACATCAAAAACCCAAGAGAAGTGTGCGAAGTAAGTGACACCGTAAAAGTAAAAATAATTGGAATAGATAAAGAAAGAGGATTGGTTTCCTTGTCGATGAAATTATAAAATGGGCGCTATTATAGCGCTTATTTTTATAAGAAAATTCAATTGACAATATGGGATATATAACATAAAATATAATCAGAGGAAAACATGAATGATTTTGAAGTAATATTATATGAAAAAGAAAATGGAGAAATACCAGTAGAAAAGTTTTTGGATAATTTACCTATTAAAATGAAAGCAAAAGTAGTTGGATTGATTCAAATATTGCAAGAATTTGGTAATGATTTAAGACAACCTTACAGCAAACACTTAGAAGATGGTATATTTGAACTCAGGGCAAAGCAAGGCAGAGATATTACAAGAGTATTGTATTTTTTTTATTTTGATAAAAAAGTTATATTAACTAATGGTTTTGTAAAGAAAACTCAAAAAACGCCAAAGTCTGAAATCCAAAAAGCAAAAAAATACAGAGATGATTTTATGGAAAGGACAAAAAATGAAGACTTTTGATAATTATTTAAAAGAACAATTAGAAAATAAAGAATTTGCAAATGAATATAAGAACATTCAACCAGATATGGATATTATAAGAGCTATAGTTTCTGCAAGAACATCTCAAAACTTAACACAAAAGCAATTATCAGAAAAAACTGGCATTGATCAATCAGACATTAGCAAATTAGAAAATGGAACCAGGAACCCAAGTATAAATCTTTTGAAAAGGCTAGCTGATGGCTTGGGAATGGATTTGAAAATTGAATTTGTAAAAAAGAATACACAAATTTCAAAATAAGCAATACAGAATATATTGAAGAGGATTGGTTTCCTTGTCAATGAAATTATATATATTTTCAATACAAACTCCTAATTAATTTAACGATTAATTAGGAGTTTTCTACGTTATTTGCAAATAAATATGCTGTGATAAAGTATATAATTTTGTTTTTAAATAAGATGATAAATTATTATTAAATTAATTGTTTTAAATGTGTTATTAAGTTATAATGATATAGGTATAAAATTAACTACCAAAAATAAAATCATTAGGAGGAAGCTTTGAAAAGAGTTGTAGCTTTTCTGTTAGCTTTTGCACTTGTTTTTGGATATGCTCCAGTAGCAAAAGCAGCAGATGAAAAAGTTGATGGTAATGTAAATAATGAAGCCACATTACCAGAATCAGATGTCAAAACAAAGGAATTTTCTGTCAAAGTATTGTGCCAAGTGTGCAATTTGCAACCTGTTGCAAATCAATTGGAATTTGAATTAGAAAATTTAGAAACAAAAGAAGTGATGGAGTTTACATCAGCACAAGGAATTGCCAAATTTAGTATTGAAAATATTAAAGTTGGTCAAAAATACAAAATCACTTTGAAGAAGAACAAAGATTACCAAATGGATCCATTTAATGTAGAAGTAATGGAATATGAGGGAGATCTTGTTTTAGCAAAAGAAGATAATTATATCTTGGAAGATATCCTAGTATCCAAAATTGATCTTTCTAAGGAATGTGTCGACGATGTTTGTGAATTTTCGGACAAAAAAGTAACTATGGCACCTATTCCAATGATGGTGGAAGAAAATGGAAACAAAAGAGCTTTGAAATCAGATGAAGAAGTTATATTTGATTTGTATAATACTTCAAAAGCTGAAAGGGTAGGAGAAATAAAAACTGTTAATGGACAAATCCCTGCTTTGAGTGTTTACGAAAAAGACGATTATATTTTATTCACAAGCACTAAGAATAAGAAATTTATATTGGCAGATAAACCATTTGAAAGAATTGTTAGCGAATTCTATTTCAGACAAAACGGCGAAGGTAAATTGCCAATTAGACATAAAGCTAAAAACCCATACTTACAACCAGCAAAAACAGAAATAGATTCATTGACTGTTCGTCATTTAAAAGAAAATGAAAAAATCACTGACAGGGTTACTTTGGATTATGTTTGTATAGCTCCAATTGAAAATGATAAGCAAGACTTTAAAGATTTAAAAGTTGTATTCACAAGTGAATATGATACAGTAACAGCAGTTCCTATTTTGCAAGATCAATACGGAACTTTATTGAGTCCTTTTAGTTTGCACGAAGGAGTACAATATTCCGTAAAAATTGAGGACCCTAAGGGACAATACGCAATAGAAAATTTTCCGTTCACTATAGTAGACAAATCAGAAAGAGGACCTAATCATCCATTGGGATGGGAAGATGGCAAGTATGGATTCGATCATTCATATTGTGGAAATGCAAACTTCATAACTGTTGTTAAAAAAGGCGAAGAAAACAAACACAATACAGTTATCAAATGTATCAATGGAAACACATCTGTTTCTGGAATGAATTTTAAAGATTTATTGTTAAGAACAATTCATCCAGATAAATCACAAATCAAATCAATGGCAGGAAAAGATTTTGATTTATTCAGATTTAAATTAATCAATCCAAAAAGATGTGAAGTTTCCAAAATGGCTGATGGAGATTTTACAATTCATAGAAATATCCCAAAAGATAAATCAGTAAAGACTGTATATCAAGTTGAAAAAGACGGTAGCCTTACAAAATTAGATTTTACTGTAAAAGATAATGTAGCAAATATTAAAACAAAAACATTATCAATTTACGATACTGTAATTGAATATGTCAAAAAAGCAGAAGAAAAATTGGAACAAGAATTTGAATTAGATGTATTATGTGGTTCTTGCAACAGATTGCCAGTTGATAAAGAATTGGAATTTGAATTGGAAAACTTGAACACTAAAAAAGTTTCAAGCATAAAAGCAAATTCTGCTAAGGTTAAGTTCACTTTAAGAGATGGCGAAAAATACCAAATTCGTTTGAAGAAAAACGACGAATATAAGTTAGATACATTAAAAGTAAATGCAAAAAAAGTAAATGGTAAAATTGTAGCAGTAACAGATGATAATAAAGTTGTAGAAGAAATTTTGTTGACTAAGTTAGATTATTCAAAAGAATCTGTGGATGATGTTTGCAAATTATCTGACAAAAAAGTCAAAATGGCTCCAATTCCAATTATGGTTAATGAAGATGGAAAGACTAGACCTTTATCAGATAGAGAATATTTGTATTTCACATTATACAATTTAACTAGATCTGAAAAAGTTGGAACATTTATGGCTTACGAAGGGGAATTGGCATCATTATATGTATATGAAAATGATGACTATATGCTATCAACAGGTTCTAATAACAAGCAATTCATATTAGCAGACACTCCATTTGACAAAGAAGTTAATGAATTTTACTTCAAAGCAAATGGTGAAGGTAACTTACCAATTAGACATAAAACTAAAAACCCATACGCAAAACCAGTTGATCCAAAAATCGATCATCTTACAATAAGACCTTTAGAAAAAGATGAAGTTATCAAAGACAAATACACTATCGATTATGTAAGAATAATACAAGATAAGAACAATCCAAAAGATTATAGAAATGTTAAATTGATATTCACAAGTGAATACGACACTGTAACGGCAACTACTTTGGAAGAAGATGAATGGGGAGTGCCTATTACACCAATCGATTTGTACGAAGGAGTGCAATATTCGGTAAGAGTTGAAGATTCAAAAGATGAATTTGCAATTGCTAATTTCCCATTCACACTTGTTGATAAATCAGAAAGAGGACCAAACCATCCATTAAAATGGGGCGACGGCAAATATGTATTCAATCAAACTTCTTGCACTAACGCAACTTATTTGACATTAGTTCCAAAAGGAGAAGAAAATGACAACAATACAGAATTGAAATCTGATGATAAGAGTACCACTATCAAAGGAATGAACTTTGGAGATTTGATGCTTAAAACTACTTATCCAGAGAAATCAAATATAAGACAACTTGCAGGAAAAGATTTTGATTTATTCAGATTTAAATTAATAAATCCTCATAGATGTGAAGTTACAAAAATGGCATTAGGAGATTTCACAATACAAAGAGTTGTTCCTAATGATAAAAATGTTGTAGCAGTTTATGAAATCGACAAATATGGAAACTTAAACTTGTTGCCATTCAAGCAAGATAAAGATTTAGTAGACATAAAAACAAAAACATTGTCTATTAATGATATCGCAATTGAATATACTAAAAAACCAGTAGAAGATAATCCAAGTGTTCCAGATGATAAACCAAATAAACCAGGAGATAATACTAATACTTCTGATAAAAAAGAAGTGAAAACATTCGAAGATTTGTACAAGCGATTTGCAAATTCTAGAATTTCAGGAGAAGACAGATATCAAACAGCTATTGAAATTTCTAAAAAACACTTTACATCTTCTGAAAATATAGTATTAACATCAGCAAATGAATTGGTAGATTCATTGACATCAACTCCACTTGCGACATCTTTAAAAAGTCCAATACTTTTAAGTGGTAAATCAGAAGTAAATGCAAATACTTTGAATGAAATTAAAAGATTAAACGCAAAAAATATTTATATTGTAGGTGGAGAATCTACTATATCAAAAACAGTAGAATCTAATTTAAAACAACAAGGATACAATGTAGTCAGAGTTTCCGGCAAAGATAGATACAAAACATCTGTCGAAGTTGGCAAAAAAGTCGTGGAAAAATCTGGCAATAAACACAAAATTGTGTTGGCGAGTGGAGTGAACATTGTCGATGCACTTTGTGGAAATAGTATTTCCGCTAAGGAAAATATCCCAGTATTGTTAACTCAAATCGATGAATTGAATGAATACACTAAGAAAGCAATTGAAGAATGGAATGTCAATGAAATTGTAATAGTAGGTGGAAAATTATCAATTTCAGAAAAAGTTGAAGAAGAACTTAAATCCATGGGAATAAAGATAACTAGATTGAGTGGAAAAGATAGATTTGAAACATCTGCTGAAGTTGCAAAATATCTTTATCCAAATGCAGAAAAAATCCTTATAGCAAATGGATATAATTACGTGGATGCATTGGTTTCTGGACCTATAACTCAAATAAATAATACTCCAATAATTTTATTTGAAAAAGATAAAATCCCAGCATCTGTTCAAAAATATTTGAACGATTCTAATATCAAAGAAATCCAAGTAATTGGAGGAGTAGAAAGTATTTCAAAATAAAACATTAGAGATATTGGCATGTAGCTGATATCTCTTTTTTTTGTAAAATTAAGAAAAATAATGGATAATATGTGTGAGGTGATTTATGAATACAAAATACGTTATAAAAAATACAGCGGTTAGTCCAGATGATTACAACGAATTGCGTGAAAAATCTGGTATTGGAAATAAAAAATCGAAAGAAAATGCGGAAACTGCAATAGAAAATTCTCTTTTCATTACATCGATTTATGATGGGGATAAGTTGATTGCGATGGCAAGGGTTGTTGGAGATGGGGCAATTAGTCTTGTGGTTACTGATGTGATGGTGGATTCAGAATATCAGAAAAATGGTTTGGGAAGAGTTTTAATGAATGAGGTTAGCAAATACTTGGACGAAAATTACGATGAAGATGCGTATATTATTTTGTTGGCGAACGCTCCTTATGATGCATTTTACGAAAAATTTCATTTCAAACAATTTCCTAACAAGAAGGGTATGCTAAGAGTTTTGTAAGTTTTAAATTAAATATTTTATCAACACGAAATTTTTGTTCATATTTTTAACGAAAAATGATTTATTAATTGGTCGTATTATGATAAAATTTATTCAACGCGAAAGTTTTTTCGTAAAATTTATAGGAGGAATTTATGAAATCTAAATCTAAGATGAGCTATAACTTGTCGGTAATTTTACTAATTCCGCTTGGTATAGCTATCAATTTTGTTGGTGCAAATTTGACTGCAGCATTAAAATTACCGGTTTATTTGGATGTTATAGGAACTGTGTTCACAGGTGTATTGTGTGGGCCTTGGATTGGTTTTCTTACAGGTGTTGTCACAAACATCGTGACATCTGTTACTAATCCAACACAACTACCATATATGATTGTAAGTGGTGCGATTGGTTTGGTTGCAGGGATTTGTGGAAAGAAGGCAATGTTCAAGACTCCAGCAAAGGCATTTGTAGTAGGAATTATTATTTGGCTTGTGGCGATGATTACGTCTGCGCCAATTACTGTTTTGGTTTTCGGTGGCGTTACTGGAGCGAGTGGTTCAAGTGCAATCACGACGTTTTTGGTTGCAACAGGAAAAGGATTATGGGAATCTGTTATTGGTTCAACTGTTCTTACAGAAACTTTGGATAAATTTTTGACTTCGTTTGCAGTTTATTTCCTTATAAAATCCATCCCTAACAGAAATTTGTTGAGATATCCTAATGGAATTCAATACATAAAAGAAAAGAAGAACAAATACGTGAGAGGTGCAAAATGATATCTAAAATTTTCCCAACAACAAAACTTTTTATGGTTATAGTTACAGTTATTATTTCGTTGGTTTTGCCATGGCAATTCGCATACCTTTTTGTACTTCCATTAAGCTTGATATTAGCTTTGTTGGATAATAAATTCAAACAATACGTGAAAAAATTGTGGATAGTTTTGTTATTAGTATTATTAATAATGTTTTTGTTCCAATTATTCTTGGACAAATCAACAGAATACGTGTATTTGAATTTAGGATTTATGAGAGTGACACTTAACGGAATATTAAATGGTTTGGAACAAACAAAATTCATTCTAACGCTTATAACTTTGTTTTTGTTATTCTTCGAAACAACGGACATTGAAGATTTGATGATAGCTCTTCAACAAAAAAATATAAGTCACGTTACAAGTTACGTTATAATGGCGACAATGACTATGATTCCAGAAATGATTAAGAAAAGTTCCAAAATCATAAAAGCACAAGAAGCGCGTGGAATTGAAACAACAGGCTCCATCAAAAACAGAGCTAAGGCGTTCTTCCCATCACTTGGACCTTTGATTATATCTTCACTTTCAGAAATCGATGAAAAGACAATTACACTTGAAGCACGTGGATTTGCATCTGAAAATGAAAAAACATGTCTCAAGGAAATCAAGAAAACAACTGCAGATAGAATAATTTTTTACGTTTTCATTGCATTGGTTGTGTTGGTATTGGTGTGGAGGTTTAAATAATGATAGAACTTAAAAATGTTTCGTTCAAATATGAACTTCAAGAAGAAAAAACTATAAAAAACTTGGATTTGTACGTTAAGCAAGGAGAGTTTGTGGGAATTATTGGAAAAAATGGTTCCGGCAAGACGACTTTGTGCAATATCATTAGAGGGATAATTCCAGACTTCGTTCAAGGAACAATCACAGGAAGTATTTCTATCGACAATAAAAACATCAACGATATCGAACGAGGAGAAATGGCGGAATTAGTTGGATTTGTATTCCAAAATCCATTCAGTCAAATCTCTGGAATCAAGAAAACTGTATTCGAAGAAATAGCCTACGGACTGGAAAACCTCGGAGTTCCAAGAGAAGAAATCAGACAAAGAGTAACTGATGTTATTAAATTACTTAAAATAGAAGATTTGCAAGATAAAAATCCGAATGAATTGTCTGGTGGTCAATCGCAAAGAGTTGCGATAGCTTCAATCATCGTAATGAATCCAAAAGTTTTGATATTTGATGAGCCAACAAGTCAGCTTGACCCACTAGGAACTGAAGAAATCTTCGATATTTTAAAACTTTTGAAATCACAAAATAAAACAATAATACTGGTAGAACACAAGATTGATTTGATAGCAGAATACGCGGATAGAGTTGTGGTAATGGACGATGGAGAAATCATCTTCAACGGTGAGACTCACGAAGTTTTATCAAACGACAAAATCGAACAGCACAATGTATCTATGCCTATAGTTTCAAAACTTGCATACAAATTAAATGAAGAAAAGCCAGGATTTTTCAAAAACATCCCTATAACTTTAGATGAATGCAAGAAAGAATTGGAGGAAAACTAATGAGCAAATTAGAATTTAAAAATGTAAGCTTTACTTATCCTAATGGATTCAAAGCGATTAACGATTTGAATTTGGTCGTAAATTCTTCAGAAAAAGTTGCAATCGTGGGACAAAATGGAGCCGGAAAATCGACTTGTGCAAAACTGATGAACGGACTATTGAGACCTAATTCTGGGGAGATTTTGTTAGATGGGAAAAATACAAAAGACATGACCACAGCACAAATATCCAGAAAAGTAGGCTACGTCTTCCAAAATCCTAACGATCAAATCTTCAACTCCACAGTTTACGATGAAGTCGCTTTTTCGTTGAGAGCATTAAAAGTCGACGAAGATGAAATGGACAAACGTGTCAGACAAGCTTGTGAAATCTGTGAACTTTCAGAATATTTGGACGACCATCCTTATGATTTGCCATTTAGTACGAGAAAATTCATAACGATAGCAATTACAATCGCAAATGACTGCGACATTTTCATATTTGACGAACCGACAGCAGGACAAGACGCATATTCTATGGGTTGCTTGAAAAGAGTAATCGATCATTTGCACGAACAAAACAAAACGATTATAACAATCACACACGATATGGAATTTGTCGTTGAAAACTTCAACAGAGTTGTCGTAATGTCCAACAAAGAAATCATTAAAGATGCTGATAAGAAAGAAGTTTTCGATGAAGATGAAATCCTACAAAAAGCATACATCCAACCACCTGTTGTCAAAAGACTTTGCAACTCAATTAATTTGAACGAAAAATTATTGTCGGTGGATGATTTTGTAGATTACATCAAAAATTTTGGAGGTGCTAATGATTAATTGTATATTGGATTTTGATCCGGGAGTTGATGATGCAGCAGCTTTATTTGCAATTAAAAATTCGAAAAATTTAAAGCTGTTGGCACTTTCTTCAGTAAACGGTAACGTATCAATCAAACACACAACAAGAAACATGCAATGCTTGGCAAAACTTTTGGACATAAATGTTCCTATGGGAAAAGGACAAGAAGTACCACTTGTAAGAGAGCCTTTCTTTGCAACGGTTCACGGAGATGATGGAATTGCAGGATTCAGAGATATGATTGAATCAGAAGATGTGAATGAACTTACAAGTGAAAATTCCGTTACAATGATGCACGAAATTATCCAAAACTCAACTGAAAAAATCACGATAATTGCAGTGGGACCACTTACAAACATTGCACTACTGTTAAGAACTTTTCCAGAAGACAAGGGAAAAATCGAACAAATCAGCATCATGGGTGGCTCCATCACAAGAGGTAACGTCACAAGTCTTAGCGAATTTAATTTCTTTGTCGATCCAGAAGCAGCGAAAATCGTATTTGAAAGCGGAGTTAAAATTATAATGGCAGGACTAAACGTAACACAAAAAGCCAGCATAACTGATGAACAAATCCAATTCTTGGACACAATTGAAACGAAAAAAACGAAATTTGCACACAGAATTTTGAAATACTACGCATCAAACGACGCAGGAATTCACGACCCTTGCTCAGTAATCGTAATGGATAATCCAGAAGTTTTCGAAACGGAAGACATGTACATCAAAATTGATGTGCAAAACGATGAAACAAGAGGAATGAGCTACAGAGATTTAATAAAAGAAGAAAATGATGAATTCAACTGCAAAGTAATCACTAAAATTGACATCGATAAATTCAGAGAAATATTGATGCAAGCTCTAACAGAATAAAACTTACTCCGAGAAATATCTCGGAGTTTTTTTAAATTCAAATGATTATCATTATTGACAGAATAAAAAAATAATGTTATTATTTATTTGGATAAAGTTAGTAGGATGATTTTTACAATTGATTTTGCAGATTAGACGTAATTTGCAACTAAATAAGTTTTTAATTCTCAAATAAACTTATTACATATTTAAAATTGAATAGGGAAGATAGAATAGAAAACCAAATTTTATTGTAGTAAGTTAATTAGTTAATAAAATTAGAATGCATTCAAATTTGTTTTGAGATATTAATAACTATTTGTATTTCCGTGCTAACAAATATAAATAAGGAGTATTGATATGAATAAATTAAAATTGATGACTTTGGTTGGCGTGATGTCAGCGGCTTTGTTGTTGAATGGTTGTGGAGCACAAAAAGATGCACCGAAAGAAAATACCAAGCAAACTGAGCAAAAACAAGAAGATAAAAAAGAAGACGGCAAGGCTACTGAAAAAACTGAGGACAAAAAGGAAGAAGTAAGCTTGTCTGATTGGGACGGAGAATGGAACAATATGGGAAGTTATTTGGATAAGCCAGAAGTTCAAGACGCTTTCAAAACTTTAGCGAAAAAAGAAAATATTGATGAGAAAAAAGCAAAAGCAGATTATCTTGAAAAAAGAAAATGTGAATTCAATGGATTGAAAATCGAAGGAAATAAAATTACTTTCACAAGCAAAATTCCTTCAGAAAATGGAGACAAAATAGCTGAAACTGAGTACAAATTTGTGGAAAAAAAGGCTGTAAAACATGGATCACACATGCTAGAATGGGATGTTTTTGAAGCTGTGGATTCTAATGCAAAATATAAAGTTTTGTTGATGATGCCAATTCACGGCGAAGAAGAGTTGACACATTTCCACATGAGATATGGTAATGACAAGGAAGAATTATTTGCAAAGGAAGGCTGGTTCCCAACTTTCGTAAAACCAAACACAACTGATAAACAAATTATCGGAGAAATCGAAGAATAAGGTTGGAATATGAAATTGACAAAGGGCAGGGACGACCTGTCCTTTGATTTTTGAAAAGGAGAATTTAGATGAAAAAGAGATTTTTGAGTTTTCTATTAGCCTTGTGCATGGTTTTGTTTGCGGGATGTTCCAATCACACGAAAAAATCTTCAGGAAAACCGGTTATCTACACATCGTTTTTTCCTGTGCATGATTTGGTGAAGATGATTGCAGGAGATACTGTTGAGGTGAGAACCTTTATGCCTGTGGATAAGGAGCCTCATTTGTGGGAGCCGTCTGCTAAGGATATGAAAAAACTTGCCGATGCAGATTTGCTGGTTGTAAATGGTGCGAATATGGAACATTGGGTAGACAAGGTGCACGAGAATTTGCCTAATTTGGATATTTTGAAGTTGTCGGATTCTGTAGAGCTAATCACGTATAAAGGAGCTGCTGCAAGGGGCGATTTTCAATATATGGCACAATTGGACTTAACAAAGGGAAAACGAAAAATAGATTTTGGGCATACTCATGAAGATATTATGAGGGTTGCGTTCTTCAAGGACAATGGAGAAGACAAAAAAGAATTAGTCAAAAAAGCTAAGGAAATTATGAATCAAAAAGGTGAGATTGTTCACCAAAAAAACACTTTCGATGTTGAAGAAGGAAAAGTATATGGCCTTGAAATGGGTCATGAATCTGGAGAGATATTTTACAACATAAAAGATGATGGCAAGTGGATTTTCGTATCGGACAGAATAAGCGAAGATTTGCTACCATATTATTTACAAGATACTAATGGAAAATTGCTTCAAGATGAGGGCAAATTAAAGCCTGTAATGGAAGGTTCTTCGTCAGGATTTGACAAGATAACTTACGATCCACATTCATGGTTATCTGTCGTAAATGCAAAGAAATATTTGAATAGTATCCAAGACAAATTGATACAAAAATACCCAGATAACGAGAGAATTTATCGAAAAAATAAATTGAAATACGTTGATAAATTGACAGACATTGACGCAGAATACAAAGAAAAATTTAGTAAATTAGACAACAAAAGCTTTTTGGTAACACATTACGCTTATGCATATATAGCGAGGGATTTTGGGCTTACTCAGTATCCATTAGAAGGTCTTACTAGCATGGAAAGTCCAAGTCTTAAAACAATAAAAAAAGCCGTGGATTTTGCGAAAACGAAAAACATTACTACGGTATTTTATGAATATGGAAAACCTCCTAAAGAAGCGAAGACTTTATCGGAAGAATTGGGAGGAGATATAAAGCCTTTGGCTTCGATGGAATTTATAACAAAAGAGCAACAGGACAATAATCAAGGATACATCGAATTAATTGAGATGAATTTGAAAAACTTATACGAATCTATGAAAAAGGCAGGTGTATAAATGAATGCAGTAACTATTAACAACTTAAATTTTGGTTATAATGAAGATTTGGTGCTTAAAGATTTGAATTTGAAGATAAATCAAGGAGAGATGGCTCTAATTCTTGGAGGAAATGGAAGCGGTAAATCAACTTTATTGAAATTAATGCTGGGAGAGTTAAAAGCTGATGACGGAGAAATCAAAGTTTTGGATAAAAATATTAAAGATTACAAGAGCTACCGAGATATAGGATATGTTCCTCAAATAAATATCGTAAACAAAATTGCATTTCCGATTACTTGTTTGGAGCTTGTAACGTTAAATTTGTATGAAGATTTTGGGCTAATTAAAGTCGCACGCAAAAAACATTACGACAAAGCTAGGAAAATTATGGAAGAAATGGGTATGAAAGAATATATTAATCGTCCTGTAAATGAATTGTCGGGAGGACTTCAACAAAGAGCTATGATTTGCAGGGCGATGATTAACGAGCCGAAACTTTTGATACTCGATGAGCCGACTGCAGGTGTTGACAAAGAAAACAAAGAGAAATTTATAAAAACAATTGCTAAACTCAACAAAGATTACAACATAACTGTAATAATGGTAACTCACGAAATAAAAGAAATAGAAGCTTTGGATATTGAGAGAACACAATACGAAATGATTGAAGGGAGGCTTGTAAAATGCTAGAATTTGCGTTTATGAGAAAAGCATTGGTAGCAGGATTGATGCTTTCGATAATGATTCCGATGATTGGAATAATAATGGTTAATCGTAAAACATCGATGATAGGAGATGCGCTTTCTCATACTGCTCTTAGTGGAGTTGGGCTTGGACTTATTTTAGGATTCGACCCATTAGTAGGCTCTGCAATAGTTTGTGTTGTAGCGGCATTTTTAATAGAATTAATCAGAAAAAAATTCCCACAATACGGAGATATGGCAACTGCTGTCATAATGAGTACGGGACTTGGAATTGCAGCGATATTATCTGATTTTGCTCCAGGAGGAAATTCATTTGAATCGTATCTTTTCGGAAGCATTTCTTCTGTAACAAACAGAGATGTGATAAATATTTCTGTGATTTTCATATTAATTTTAGTGGTGTCTATATCGCAATATTCCGGACTATTGGCTATTTCTATCGACAAAAACATCGCACGTCTTGCTGGGGTGAAAGTAAATCGAATTAATGCAATATTTACTTTTTTATCAGCGATTACTATAGCTCTTGCAGTGAAAATAGTTGGAGCGTTGATGGTGACATCATTGATTGTACTTCCCGTAGCCACAGCGCTCATAATTGCAAAAAGCTACAAGAAAACATACATCATAACGATAATACTTGGTATTTTGTATATGATGTTGGGAATAGTTCAATCTTATCAATTTGATATTAAACCAGGTGGAGCAATCGTAGTAAATGCAGTTATAGGAATGATAGTTTTTGTAGCATATTCAAAAATTAAACAACCAAATAGGAAAAACTTTTCAAATTCACGAAATAATGCTAAAATAAAGTAAACACAACATTACAGAAGAAGGCAGGATAATATGAATTTCGAAGTAGAAAAAGGAAACAAAATTACTATACCAGATATATTAATGAGAAAATACGACCTAAGAGTTGGAGATATATTTGAGTGTGAACTTGAAAATGACAGGATAATATTGATTCCTAAGAAAAATCACGATGCAAACTATGTCGAAAAATTAAAGGGATTGACTGACGACACAATCGATGCATTAAACGAAGAGGAATAAAATCAAAAGGACTATCAAAAAATACGATAGTCTTTTTTTCTTTTTTCTGTGTAAAAAATATGAAAAAAGGGGTATAATGATATTGGATATTAAAAAAAGTATCACATTTAAGGAGGTATGTAATTATGGCATGTACTACATTATTAGTAGGTAAAGAAGCGAGCTTTGACGGCTCCACAATTATTTCAAGAAGTGAAGATTCTCCTTCTGGAATTTTTACAGCTAAGAGATTTATCGTTGTAAAACCAGAAGATCAACCAAGAAAATACGAATCAGTTTTATCTGGATGTAAGGTGGATTTACCTGATAATCCTATGAGATATACAGCACTTCCAAACTCAGACACATCAGAAGGAGATTGGGCGGCATCAGGCGTTAACGAAAAAAACATTTCAATGAGCGCTACTGAAACTATCACTACAAACCCAAGAGTTCAAGGAGCAGATCCTTTGATTCAATCTCCAACAAAAGATGAAAAATTCGGAGGAATTGGAGAAGAAGATTTCGTAACTCTTGTTCTTCCTTACATCAACTCAGCGAGAGAAGGCGTTGAAAGATTAGGAAAATTATTAGAAGAACATGGAACTTATGAATCAAACGGAATCGCATTCCAAGATGTTGATGAAATTTGGTGGTTGGAAACAATCGGTGGACATCACTGGATGGCAAGAAGAGTTCCTGATGATGCATACGTTGTAATGCCAAACCAATTGGGAATTGATTATTTTGATTTCGATGATGCATACGGCGAACAAAAAGAATTCATGTGTTCAAAAGATTTGAAAGAATGGTCCGAAAAACATCACCTATTCTTAGATCAAGAAGATTATGTAAATCCAAGATTAGCATACGGATCTCATGATCATTCAGATCACACATACAACACACCAAGAGCATGGATTATGCTAAGATATTTCAATCCAAACACATTGATTTGGGATGGAGTTGATGCTGATTTTACACCAGAATCTGATGATTTGCCATGGGCAATGGTACCAGAAAGAAAAATCACAGTTGAAGATATGAAGACAATATTGTCCAGCCACTACGAAGGAACACCTTACGATTGCTACGCAAAACATGGAGATCCAAACTACCGTGGAATGTATCGTCCATTGGGAATTAGCCGTGACAATGTAACTCATTTTACACAAATAAGACCTTACGCTCCAGAAGAAATCAGAGCAATTCAATGGTTATCATTCGGTAGCAACGCATTCAACGCAGCAGTTGCATTCTACGCAAACGTAGAAACAACACCAAGCTATGTAGGTGATCAAGTAGTAAGAGCAACATCAGAAAACTTCTACTGGGCTAACAGAATCATAGCTGCACTTTGCGATGCACACTTCAACAAAACAGCAATCTTTATCGAAAGATATCAAGGAGCAATTCAATCTAAATCCAACGAAATCATCAATAAATACGACGAAGAATTTGCTAAAAATTCAGCAAACGCTCACGAATTACTTGAAAAAGCAAACCAAGAAATGTCAGACTTCTTGAAAGAAAAAACAGACAAATTACTTCACGACGTTTTATTCACAGCAAGCTGCGAAATGAAAAACGGATTTGCAAGAAGTGATAACTAATATTTAACGATAACAAATGAATTAATAGCAAAACAAAACACCTCATAAGAGGTGTTTTGTTTTGCTATTAATCATCTGCAACTTCTGTAGCAGGGTCTGAATTTGTTCCAAATCTTGTGATAATTGTCAATATCATCATCGCCAATAATACGTATTGGTTAACCAAGAATGGAATTATATCTGTTGGCGCTACTTTTCCTGCAGAAAGTCCAGAAGCGATTAAGATTTGAGCTCCATAAGGGATAATTCCTTGTACAACACAGCTTGTTGTATCCAAAAGTGATGCAACACGTGATGGTTTTACGTCGTATTCTTTTGTCATTTCTGATGCAACTTGACCAGTTATCAAGATTGAAACTGTGTTGTTTGCTATGGCAACATTTGTAAGTCCAACTAATGTTGCGATTGCAGCTTCGGCACTTTTTGTTCCTTTAACTTTCTTTTTAACTTTCATTATAATCCAATCAATACCACCGTGTTTTCTAACCATGTAAGCAAGTCCACCTGTGAACATTGATAATAGGAATATGTCTAATACTCCTGTGAAGCCTTCGAAAATTTTTTGAGACAACATGATTGTGTCGAATTTTCCGTAAATCATTCCGATTATTCCTGCTAATAATGTACCAGAGAATAATACCAACAATACGTTCATTCCCATCAAAGCAGTTACGATAACTAATAAATAAGGAATTACATAAACTAAGTTGTAGCTTTCTTTTACCATTGTAATTGTCGTTTCTGGTCTTCCTATAATTGCGAAAATAATTGTAGAAATTATAATTGCAGGGAAACCGAATTTTGAGTTCATTACAAATTTTTGTTTCATTCCAATGTTTTGAGTTCTTGTAGCGGCTATTGTTGTATCGGAAATAAGTGACAAGTTATCTCCTGCCATTGCTCCACAAATCAAAGCTGCGAGCATAAGTGCTGGATTGATACCAACTTTTTCTGCAACACCAAATACGATAGGTCCCAATGCTACTACTGATCCTACAGATGAACCAGTTGCAATTGACAAGAATGTAGAAATCAAGAAAATTCCCGGTACCAAGAAGTTTACAGGCACGATTGATAAACTGAAGTTTACAACAGATTCTACAGCGCCACTTGCTTTAGTAACTTGAGCAAATGCTCCAGCTAATAAGTAAATAATACACATGATTATTATGTTTTCATCGCCGCAACCTTTTACGAAGTCGTCGGCTTTTTCGTTGATAGTTCCTTCAAAAATAATGAATGCTACAACAACACCAATCATTATAGAAATAGGTGAAGGAATTTGATAGAATGGCATTTCTACTCCACGAAGTGATAATACTACACCTGATAATACATAGAATAGCACGAACACTACAAGTGGAAGAAGTGCTTTTTTATTTGGTTTCATTTTTTAGCTCCTTTAATCTTTTATAATTTCCAAATTCACGTCCATATTCCATGAACGCATCGATATTTTCTAATTTTGTTCCTTTTGGAATTTGACAACCTGTAGATAACACATATCCGCATGGAGAATCGTAACCGATGTCGATACATTCTTTTACAGATTTTTTAACATCTTCAGTATTTCCCAAATACATAACATCTACTGGAGGAACATTTCCTGTGATAACAATGTCGTTACCAAGAATTTGTTTTGCTTCCAATAAACTTTCACAGTTATCAAGTGAGAAGTTACCAATTCCAGAATCTTTTAATAGTGGCCACAAATCTTTAGAATCACCACAAATATGTAACCCTGCAGAAGAACCACAGTATTTTTTTACATCTGCAATATTTCTCTTCAAATATGGAAGTGAAAATTCTTCGAATTGATTCTTACGAATCAAAGTAGTACTTGAAACTGGATCGGCAAATCCCATTCCAAATCCTCTACTACCAACTTCCTTAATGTATTCTCCGTTATTGATTGTTATGATATCCATAATTTTATGAACGGCATCCTTTTTCTTAACCATCCAACGAAGTAAAGTTTCAGTACCCAAAACACTTGCGGCTACAGAGAATGGTCCAGTCATTGCAGCACCGATTGATGCAACATCTCCGACTTGGTCTCTGATTTTTTCCAATGCTTCGATCAACACTGGTAGCTTTCCATCTTTTAATGGATTGATGATTTTTAATTTTTCGATATCTTCGACCTTTTTCACAACTGGATCTTTTAATTGTGAAATACTATCTTCTGGATACCAAATTTCAGTTCCCATGGCTTCTGCCATTCCTCTTAAAGTAGTGGATACACTGATGGAATCGTGGTAGAACCTTTTGAACAAAGCTACTTCCGTATCGGCGATTACATCAGAATTTGAATAATAATCCCAAGTTTTATATCCCAAATAGTCACTCATAGTAACACCCATATCAGGGACAACTGGAATTCTGTCCATTTCTTCACCTTTTGAGAAGGCCTCCATTCTCTCCTTTGGAGTCATCTCATCTTTGAACATATAAATCCTCCTTTTTAAATTTTAAAAATAATTTAATAAATGTATTGCTATAAATTGCAATATAATTCTATCATAGAAAAATTCAGTCATTTATTGAAATATTTTATAAGTGGTAGTTTTTATTCATTCAAATTAAATAAAAACTTAATAAAATTGATTTGTAGATTAAAAATTTTTAGTTTCGCACAAAAATATTTTTGTGATAATGATTTCTTAATTGGCAAAAAGAAATATAAGACAAAAATAATCATATTAATTTATCACAACAAAGTATATGCTTTAATAAAACCTAAAAGTTGATTTATTTGATTATTCAATAAGTCATTATTATTTGGGCAATATCCAATATCAAATATGTTAAAATAAAAATGGGTGATAATATGAAAACAATAATAGTGTCGGGATTTTTGGGTTCAGGCAAGACAACTTTTATCAATCACATTTTGGGTTTTTCCAAAAATACTTTGGTATTGGAAAATGAATTTGGAGATGTGAGTATTGATTCAATGTTGATTAAAAACGACGATATAATTGAAATCAATTCGGGATGTATTTGTTGTGGGTTGAAGAGCGATTTTAAGGAAATTATTCACAAAATCGACAAAGACCAATTTGAATACATCATAATTGAGCCGACAGGTGTTGCAAAGCTAACGGATATATTGGAAGTTTTGAAAGACGAAGAAAATTTGCAAATCCAAAAATGTGTGACAATTGTCGATTGTGACAGCTACATTTGTTTTCACGATGATTTCGGAGAATTTTTCAATGATCAAATCAAAAATGCTGATATAATATACATAACGAACATTGAAAACTTGTAAGAACAAAAAATCGAAGAAGTGAAGAAGTCAATCGAACAATTTAACAAGCATGCAATTATTCATAAGGAAGATTTCAGAAAGATAAATCCAGCAGATATTGTAAGTGAATTTTATGATAATAAAAAGCAAGACAAACACGAATGTTGTTGTCACGGCGACGGTCACAAATGCTGTGGCAAATACCATCATCATGACCACGACAAGCATTCTCACGAGGATTCTAAGTTTAAGACCAATGTTCAAAAGAAATTGAAATTCAATTCAAAAGAAGATTTGGAAAAATTTTTGGATTCAAAAAGTATCGTGAGAGCGAAGGGAAATGTAGAGATTGCAGATAAGAAAGTTTTCGTTAGCAAAACTTTGAGTGGATTAGAAGTATCAGATTCGTTATCTGATAGCGATGATTTTGTAATAATCGAGGTGAATAATGAGTAAAGTTGGAACTTATGACTGTATTGTAATGGAAACTACACCCATCACTGATCCGGGATTATTTGAAGATGCGGACTGTTTGGTAGAACATTTCAAGGATAAGGACTATGCGAGTATTCCGATGTCTTCTACATTAGAATCAGAAGCTATGGGTGCTGTCGCAGAACTTGGAAAAGTCAGCAAGTACAAGTACGATAATGTGGATGATATTGTGATTGATTTTGATTACAATCAAAAACATGTTAAGGCTTTGTTTGAAGCAATTGACAAAATGAAAGATGAGAAGAGAATTATCGTTGAGGTTGCAGGTCCATTGGTTATATTAGATAACTTAGCAAGCTCTGAGGTGGTTTTCAGATCTTTTAGGAAAAAACACGATAAAATCGTTGAACTTTACGATGAAATCAGAAAAGCTTTGGTGGAATATATCGAAAAATTGGTTGACAGTGGAATACAATTGATTAGTTTTTCCGATAGTTTGGCGGGTGCTGATATTATTGGTCCTAAGCAAATGCAGTTATATGTGGACGAGTTATTGATGAAATTTTTGGAAGATATTCAAAATATCGACAAGCCATTTAATTTTCACTTATGTCCAAAATCAACTATGGCGTTGATAAGCTTGGATAAAGCAGAATTTAAACCTATTGAAAATGACGAAGAACAAAGATACGTAGACTTTTTGTTTGAAGGAGAACACAAGATTTTCGGAGACAGATGTATGAATTTGTCAGATAAGAAATTTAAGAAGATAAATGAGATTTTAATTAGGGGGTAGTATGAATACACAACAAGAATATTTAGATAAAATGGCAGAAATGGTAGTAGAAATGGAAGATGAAGACATCGCTGAGGTGTGCCAAGAATATATAGACAAGGGATTTGATGCTAAACAAGGTATCTTCGACGGACTTATCAAAGGTATGCAACAAGCAAGTAAGCTTTTTGATGAAGAAGAATATTTTATCACAGATATTTTGCTTTGCAGTGATGCAATGTATGCTGGTTTGGACGTTTTACAAAAATATGTAGAAATGAATGACGACGACATACTTGGAGTTGGGGTTATCGGAGTTGTTGAAGGAGATACTCACGATATCGGAAAAAACTTGGTAAAATTGATGATGCAAACTGCAGGATTTAAGATGATTGATTTGGGTCGTGATGTTAAATTACAAAACTTCATCGATGCAGCAGTCGAAAACGATGCTGATTTGATTTGTATGTCAACTTTAATGACAACTACAATGGACAACATGGGCAAAGTTATCGAAATGTTGAAAGAACAAGGTCTTAGAGACAGATTCAAAGTTATGATCGGTGGAGGACCTATATCTCAAGCTTTTGCTGATAAAATCGGCGCAGATTCTTACACTGAAAATGCTGTAGAAGCTGTGGAAGCTGCTAAGAAATTAGTTGGAAAAGATCAGTAGGATAGAAATGATTAACGAAAAAGATAGATTGAAGAATGCTTTAAATCATATTTTCATCGACAGAATTCCTGTGATTTGTCCGGGTGGAATGATGAATATGATATCCAAAGAGCTAATGGAATTGAAAGATATCTATCTTCCAGAAGCTCACTTGGATGCCAGGAAAATGGCTGATTTGGCAAAAGCTATCTACGATGAGAAAATTTTTGAGAATATCGGAGTTCCATTCTGCATGACGATTGAAGCTGAAGATATGGGTTCTGTTGTCGATTTTGGAAATGAAATTTATGAACCACACGTTATTGAATACGCATTCGATAACATTAAAGATTGGGAAAAGATAAAAGATTTCAAGAAGGAAGATTCCAGAAGTGATATCGTGATTGAGGCTATTAAAATCTTGAAGGACGAAGAAAAAAACGCACCAATTATCGGAAACATAACAGGACCTGTTAGCACTGCATCATCAATAATGGATTCTGTAAAATACTACAAGGCTCTTAGAAAAGACCCACAAAGAGTTCACGAATTTATGGATTATGTGACAGATCATTTAATAGAATTTGCGAATAGACAAATAGACGCAGGAGCAGATGTTATCGCAGTTTCAGATCCTTCTGGTACTGGTGAAATTATGGGACCTAAATTCTTCAAAGAATTCACTGTACAATATTTGAATAAGTTTTTGGATGGAATCAAAGACGTTCCAAAAATTGTTCACATATGTGGAAGAATGACTCCTGTACTTGATTTGTGCAACGACATTCACTCTGATTGTTTGAGCTTCGACTCTATAGTATCTTTGAAAGATGCGAAGAAAGTTTTGAAGCATCACGTGTTGATGGGCAATGTGTCGACTTATGCGCTTGAATACTCAGACAGTGAAAAGATCCAAAAATTGGCAAAAATATCAGTAAACAACGGATCAAATATTCTATCTCCAGCTTGTGGAATAGGTATGAGATCACCACTTGAAAATTTGAAATCAATAATAACAGCATCGAAGAATTACGATTATGAAGATAAGAATAAATAATTTAAACAGAACAATTGAATTAGAAGACGACAAAAGCTACAATTTGATGAATGCTTTGCTTGAACATGACGTCTACATCGACAACTCATGCAATGGTAAGCTAACTTGTGGTAAGTGCAAGATTAAAATCATAGAAGGAAATGTCAATGAAATCACTGATACCGAAAAAAGACTTCTTAAAAAAGAAGAAATCGAAAATGGTATTAGGCTTTCTTGTGCAGTTACAATGAGTGGCGATGTCATCGTTGAAACTTTGAGCGAAAACAGCTCCATTGATGTGCTCGATTCAGGGGACATGCCAGAGTTTGAAAAACAATTCAGGGACGGCTACGGGATTTGTGTGGACATTGGTACTACAACTGTGTGCATGAATTTGGTAGATTTGAAAACTGGAGACATCATCGCAAAAAACTCCGCACTTAATGCCCAAACAAAGTACGGATTGGATGTTCTTACGAGAATTACGTTTGAGTTTGAAAATGAAAATGCAGCGAAAATTCTCCAACACAGCATTGTAAGTTCTATGAATAAACTTATTGATAAAATGATTGTCGAATCAAAAATCGACAGAAAAGACATCAAAGAAGTTGATATTGCGGCGAACACTACGATGGTTCACATGCTTTTGGGAGTGGATGCAAGAAGCTTGGGGAAATTCCCGTACAAACCAGTGTTCACTGAAGCAAAGAGTGTGATGTGCGAAGATATTGGACTGAATTTGGACGCAAAATTGTACACTTTACCAAATGTTTCAGCGTATATCGGAGCAGATATTGTAGCAGGTGCTTATGTTACTGATATGAGAAACAGAGAAAACACACTGTTTATAGATATCGGTACAAACGGTGAGATAGTTTTGAAGACTAATGACAAATTGTATTGTTGTTCTTGTGCAGCTGGTCCTGCACTCGAAGGTATGAATATAAAATGTGGAATGAGAGCAGAACAAGGAGCCATCGAAGATGTTGTAATTGATGGGTCAAACGTAAAATTACAAACTATCGGAGACAAACCTGCAAAAGGGATTTGTGGTAGTGGTATTCTTTCTGTAATCAGCGAAATTGTTAGAAATAAAATCGTCAACAAAAGAGGAAGGATAATCGACCCAAACTCTGTCGATGATTTTAGAAAAGATTTGGTAAGAATTGTAGACGATAAAAGAGAGTTCATGATGACTGATGAACTTGTTATCACGCAATCTGACATCAGACAAGTGCAACTTGCAAAAGGAGCGATACTTTCTGGTTTTATAAAACTTTTGGATGAAGAGGGATTGGATATTTCTGATTTGAACGAATGCATCGTAGCAGGTCAATTTGGAAGTCATTTGAAACCATCGTCAATCGTAGGTGTGGGCATTCTACCTTACGAAATTGAATCCAAAATAAGTTATGTAGGTAATTCATCTTTAATAGGAGCGTACATGTGTTTAATGAATGATAAAATAAAAGAAGAAATGTCCACTCTTGCTGAAGATATGAATTATATAGAATTATCAATGACAAAGGACTATGAAAAAATATTCGCTAAGGCGATGGAATTTCCAAAGGAGAGATGATTATGAAGAAAAAATTATTGGTATTGATGATGCTTGTGTTCTCATTGACAGCTTGTAACGCTGACAAAGATAAGGCCCAAGAGCCACAAAAAACAGAACAAACACAAGAACAAGCAAAAACAGATGAAAACAAAACAGAAGAAAAAGCATCTGAGAGTGAAGCTACTAAGGTTTCAATTGTTGTTATGGATGAAGTTAACAACAAGGAAATCTTAAAAGAAGATGCAGAAATTAAAAAAGATGAAAACTTGCAATCTTACCTTGAAAAAAATCACAAAGCAGTTTTTGAAAAAGGTATGATGACTGAATTGGAAGGTGTAAAACAAGATCCAGCTAAGAAACAATACTGGATGTACTATGTTAACGACAAGATGGCAGAAGTAGGAATCGGCGATTACAAAGTTAACGAAAACGACAAGATAGAATTCAAATTTCAAGAAATGAAATAATGAAAACTAGTGATTTGACTAGAATTGCAATATTATCAGCAGTATGCATCCTGACAAGAATTTATTTGAATATAATTCCGAATGTAAAAATCTTGTCGGATGTCATACTGATACTTGCAATTGAAAAAAACCTAAAAGAGTCACTATTTGTAAATGCAGTCACGATGGTAGTCACAAGTTTTGTGCTTGGGTTTGGAATATGGGTTTTGTTCCAAGTGGTAGACTTTTTCATCTTGGCTGTATTTAACTATGCAATTTTTAATGTTTTTAAATTGAAAAAAACATTGGTAACGAAAACTATCGCATTGTCTGTGTCGGGATTTTTGTATGGACTTATAATCACGTTGATGGAATGCATGACTGTTATGGGAATGAATGTATTCATTGCAAGATACATGACATCAATTCCATTTGATATCAACCATATGATTGGAAATGCTGTAATATACATTTTTCTGATATACAAGTTAGAAGATTATATTACCGGCAAGAAAAAAATCATGAATTAAAATTAAAAAAAATATTTCATAGAGTTTAAATTGCAAACAGTATTAAACTTAGATGATATAACAACATCAAATTGATAATGGAGGGATTATTTATGAATTTAAGAAAAAAATTATTGGCTGGATTTTTATGTCTAGCGATAGTAGGATTAGCTGGCTGTTCACAAAAAGCAGACGATAAAAAAGAAGAATCTAACAAAACTGAAACAACTGAACAAGCTAAAACAGAAGAAAACAAAACAGAAGAAAAGAAAGCTGACGAAGTAAACGGTGTTTCTTTGGATAACCCAATCAAAGTTGACAAAGAAGCTAAGAAAATTACAGTATTATCTTCAGTTAACGGAAAATACTTCACAGAAAACACAAGACATGCTTCTGTAAATACTGACGGTAGTAACGGAGCAAAATCAGTTCTTACTGCTTATGCTACTCCAGAAGATTTCTACAACGCATTAATCGAAATTGGTGCAAAACCTGGTGAAAATATGACTCCAGATAATGCAGCTGAAACTCACGTTGAAGGATCTAAAATAGGTGCTACTGTAACTTGGGAAGGCGCTGGAAAAGATTATGACATTAACGAAGTAATCACAGATAGCAATGGAAAGAAAATTGATTTTAGATTTGGTGGAAACTTAGAAAGAGCAAAAAACAAAAAAACAGGTTGCCTAACTTGCTTGGACTCTTGTCCAGTAGGAATTATTTCTAATACAACTTACACTAATGGAGCTGTAGAAAAGAGAAACGAAGTTAAATTTACTGGTAACCCTGATGTACTTCCAGAAGATGGAACTTATGTAGCTGTAACTTATACTCTAGAAGATTAATAGAGGTATCAAGTGAAAAAGTTAAGGGCGATATTTTATTATTTAACTACGGGCGTAGCCATCGGGGTTTTATGTTGTTTACTTTTGTTATTCAACGTAAATTTTGAGATGATGGTTAGCCAGCAGCTAGTAATGTTTATCTTTACGGCTTTTGGATTGATACTAGGAATTGCTTATACAAATATCAACAGATATGTATTCTTTGCTTTGGAAGCGACGATATTCTTAATTGCACTAATAGGTGGGAAAACTCAAAGTCTTATCTACATTGTAAAAGAGTTTATAATGTATCATGGACCAGTTAAGAATATTCTCGTTCCTACAATCGCAGTTATCGTAATTGTTAACTTAATCAACCTCTATATAGTTTTTACTCAGAAGAAATATCAAAAGTATTATAGTAGAGAAGAACGTAAAGCTATGAGAGAAGAAGAAGTTAAACTTAGCGATTTAAGAGAAGAAAAAACACCTGAAGAAATAGCTGAACTTAAACACAAGAGAAAAATCCAAAGAATTATCGCTTTAATTATTCTTGGAGTGTTGTTGGGATTATATTTCTTTGTACCTTCAGTTAAAGCTAAAACTAATGAGGCTTTCTCTACGATTTCAAAATTAGATACTGATGTAGTTGTAGCATATTTGAGATCTTACGGAAAACAAGCAGCAGTTGTATCATTTATTTTGATGGTTCTTCAATCAATTGCGGCCCCTATTCCAGCATTCTTGATTACTTTATCAAATGCTGCAATATTTGGATGGGTTAAGGGAGCTATGCTTTCTTGGTCATCAGCGATGGCAGGAGCTGCACTTTGCTTTTTCTTAGCGAGAGCTTTAGGAAGAGATGCTGTTGAAAGACTAACAAGCAAAGGTGCTATGGAAAGTGTTGACGTATTTTTTGAAAGATACGGAAAATATGCAATATTAATTTGCAGACTTTTACCATTTGTTTCATTCGACTTTGTAAGTTATGGTGCAGGTCTTACTAACATGGGATTCTGGTCATTTTTCATAGCGACTGGAATTGGTCAATTACCTGCAACAATTGTTTATTCATACGTTGGAGGAACATTGACTGGTGGAGCGCAAAAACTTTTCTTGGGTCTTTTGACATTGTTTGCATTATCAATCATGATTGGTATAGCTAAGAAAGTTTACAACGACAAACAAAAGAAAAAGGGCGGAAAAGTAGTAGAATAGAATTATAATCATAGGTCATTGATGTGGCCTATGATTTTTTTGCAAAATTTTATTTGTAAAAATATTACGCTTTATTTTGATAATGGGATAAATAAATTTGACAATAAAACTTTTTAGAATTAAAATTTAATTATGAAATCATTTTCTATAAAGATATAGAAATACATAGGAGGATATTTTGAATAAGAAATTTAAGGACGTCATTATCGTAGGATTTGCGTTATTTGCAATATTCTTTGGCGCAGGAAACCTTATTTTTCCACCTTATTTAGGTGTGCTTTCGGGAACTGAGTACAAAAAGGCAATGCTAGGATTTTTGTTGACAGACCCTGTACTACCTATACTTGGGGTAATCATCACCGCTAAGCTAGGTGGAGGAGCAGAAGATCTTGGAAAAAGAGTTGGGAATAAATTTGCTAAGATTCTTGGAACCGTTACCATATTGACCATTGGACCTCTTTTTGCAATTCCTAGAACTGCAGCGACAACTCACGAAGTTTTCGTGTCTAAAGTTTTTCCGGGAACTCCAGAATGGGTAACAGCGTTAATATTTTTCATGTTAACGGCGATTTTCGTATTCAACGAAACAGGTGTTATCGATAAAATCGGTAAGTATTTGACGCCTGGATTGGTAATTATTTTATTAGTTATTATAGGTAAGTGTATCGTAGATCCTATTGGTGTTATGAATATTGCAACCGAAAATCAGATATTTTTGAAAGGATTTGCAGAAGGATATCAAACCATGGATGCTCTTGGAGCAGCGCTTATGACAGGGATTGTAGTTTCTGATTTGAAAAGAAAGGGATATGTAAACGATGAAGAAAGACTAAAATTAGTTAAGTGGGTCGGACTTGTGGCATTTGTTTTATTGGCGATTATTTACGGTGGATTGATTTATGTTGGAGCGACTGCATCCAAGATTTACACAGTTCAAAACACAAGAGTAGACATACTACTTGGAACGGTTCAAAATATTTTAGGTTCAGCTGGGAAAATAGCCATAGGAATTGCGGTGTCATTGGCATGTTTGACTACTTCTGTTGGGCTCAGTGCGATTGCCGGAGATTTCTTCTCGAATATTACAAAAGACAAATTGGGATACAAACCAATTGTTTTGGCAACAGTTGTGATTTCTGGTGTGCTTTCACTTGTTGGGGTTGAAGCGCTTATTAAAGCAGCAGTTCCAATACTGTCGACAGTTTATCCTATAATTATGGTACTTATATTTTTAGGAATTTTCGAAAAATATATAAAATACGATTTGATATACACAGGGGCAGTGCTTGCGACATTTGTTGTGAGTTTCGTGGAAGTTTTGAATCAAAATTTTAAAATTTTACAAGGTTTTACAGATGCAATCAAAACTCTTCCTCTAAGTTCTGTTGGATTTGAGTGGCTGTTGCCAGCGATTGTTATGGGGGCAGTGTTTGGAGTAATTGCTTATATCCAAGATAAAAAGAAATTAGCATAGACGAAAAAATTCAGCATAAAGTTTTTCTTTGTGCTGACTTTTTTGGCAAATTTAAGGAATTTAGTGGTTTTATAATTAATTTTGCACTTTGTTTACAAACTTTTTACACAATAATGATTGATTAATTATATAATAAAGATAGAAATAAAATTTATGGAGGATTTTATGGAAAACCTTATTGAGGTCAGAGGTCTTGTAAAAAAATACAAGGAACTTACTGCGGTCGACAATTTGGATTTGGACGTGAAAAAAGGAGAAATTCTGGGACTACTTGGTCCAAACGGTAGTGGGAAATCTACAACTATCAATTGCATGTTGTCGCTTTTGAAAAAGGATTCTGGAAGTGTGAAGATTTTCGGAAAAGAAATGTCTGCTGATGCTTATGATATCAAAAAAAGAATTGGCGTGGTGTTTCAAGATGTGGCAGTGTATGATGAGTTGACTGTCTACGAAAACATCGACTATTTCTGTGGATTATACATACAAGACAAATCTGAAAGAAGTAAGCTTGTGAAAAGGGCGTTGGATTTGGTAAGTCTGAATGATTTTGTTAAGTTTAAACCGAAAAAATTATCGGGAGGTTTACTAAGAAGACTTAACATAGCTTGTGGAATTGCACATAAACCTGAGCTAATTATCCTAGATGAGCCGACTGTTGCTGTTGATCCGCAATCTAGAAATAGTATTTTGGAAGGCATAAAAAAACTAAACGAAGATGGCTCAACGATAATTTATACATCGCATTATATGGATGAAGTTGATTTCTTGTGTGATAATATCGTGATAATTGACAAGGGCAAAGTCATTGCAAAGGGCTCATCAGAACAACTCAAAAATATGATTGAAATGAACGAGAAGATAAGCTTCACATCGACAGAATTAAATGAAGATGTGATATCTCAAATCAAAACTCTTCCACACTTGATGAATTTTGAAAATAAGGACGGCAATGTTAAATTGAGTTTTTCTCATAGAGATGGGTATTTAATGAAGTTGATTAAACTTTTGGATGAAAAGAACATTAACTACAGTTCTTTGAATGTCGAAAAGCCAAGTCTTAACGATGTTTTCTTGGAATTAACGGGCAAAGATTTGAGGGATTGATATGTTTCTACATTCATTTAAAAATACTTTTAAGCTGCTTTTGAGACAGAAAGCGATGCTTTTTTGGGCGTTGTTGTTTCCGATTGTTCTGGGGATTTTCTTCAAACTCGCATTTGGAAATATCAATGAAAATAGTAAATTCAAAACCATTGATGTAGCTGTTAATGAAACTCTTATGCAAGATGAAAATTTCAAAAACTTCATGAATGAGATGGAAGATGAGAAATATTTCAAGGTTGTAGAATCAAAAAACGAAGATATATTGAATACTAACGAAGATGTAAAAGCGTACATTGATTCAATGGATAAAATCTACACAAAAAAATCTGGGATTTCTGAGACAATCGTCGAAACTATTATGAATTCATATTCACAAAAAGTATCCATGATAACTAAGATTATGCAGAAAAATCCGACGGCTGATATCGGAAAAATCTTAAATGTTGACGATCACATCAAAGACGTTTCAAGAAAAAACATGAATCCTGTGAATGTGTTTTTCTACACGCTTTTAGGGATGACGACGATTTACGGATACATGTGGGGGCTTTTCGTTAGCTTCCAATACGAAGCAAACTTGTCTACAAATGCGAAACGTAACGCAGTTTCTCCAACTAAAAAAAGCGTCATGCTTTCTGCGTCAGTTCTAGTAAGCTGGATTATCAATTTCGCAATCACAGTATTATTTATCGCATATTTGAAATACGCACTTGGAGTTGGATTCGGAGATAGGATAGGAGCGTTGATAGGACTTGCAAGCATCTCATCTCTTTGTGGAGTTGCGTTTGGAATCTTAATAGGAGTGTCCAACAAAGCAAGTCTTGACACAAAAATCGGAATGGGAATCGCGATAACTATGCTGATGTCATTTTTAGCGGGAATGATGGTTCCAGAAATAAAAGTAATCATCGCAGAGAAACTTCCTGTTATCAACAAAATCAATCCTGTTGCTGTAGTTACAGATGCGGTGTATTCGTTATATTATTACGATTCATTGACACGATTTAACAAAGACGTTATTAATCTTTTGATAATCACAGTTGTATTTGTCGTAGCGTCACTATTTTTCATGAGAGGTAAAGAGTATGAGAGTCTTTAAGAATTATTTTAAAATCACATGGGCACACAAAACTCCTATACTTTTGTACACTATAATTTTCTTCGTGTTGATGAGCTTTGCTATGAAGAATACTACACAAACTTCGTACAAACCAGTTGATGTAAATATTTATGTGCAAGACAAAGCGAATACCAAACTGTCCAAATCTCTGTACGATTATTTGGACAGGAACGCCAAGATAAAAACGATGGATGAAACAATCGTAGACGACAAACTTTTCTACGATATTATCAACGCAGCTGTAATAATTCCAGAGGATTTTGACATAACAAAACAAGTTTTATACAAAGTCGCTCCTAATAATGCTTATGCGATGGATATCAAAGAAAAGATAAATATTTATCTAAGCCAAGTTAGTTACTACGAAAAAAGTGGATTTACTGAAAATGAGGCTATAAAAAACGCGAATGATGATTTAGACAAAAAAATAGATGTTAGCATTAAAGAGGGAAGTGTAAATTCCAAAAAAGATAAATCTAAATTCTACTTTAACTTTTTAAACTACTTACTACTTGCGCAAGTGATATTAGTCGTTTCTAACATCGCTTTGGTCTACAAAAAACAGCCAATTCTTATGAGAAATAACGTGTCACCATGTCCAAGAACTAGAATTAATATGGAGTTGATGCTTGGTCACATCGTCACAGGACTTGTGTTTTGGTTAATTTACATGATACTATTCTGCGTTTTGTACAAATACGATTTTACGAAGACTCACATCAATCTTATGATGCTTAATTCGTTTGTATTTACGATATCTGTGGTGTCGATGGCAGTGATGATATCAAGTGTAATCAAAAATTCTAACACAGTTCAAGGAGTAATGAACATCGTTTCACTTGGATCATCATTTTTGTGTGGGGCATTTGTTCCACAAGAATTACTAGGGAAAACTGCTCTTACAATAGGTAGAATTTTCCCAGGATTTTACTATATTAAAAACAATGAAATTTTAGAAGAATTTCCTGAAATTTCAAAAATATTGCCGAATCTTTTGATAATATTAGGATTTAGTATAGTATTTATAGTGATTTCTGTTTTGGCAAAACCAAAAGGTAACGATAATATCAACAAATAAAAATAAGGCTATGAGTTGTGTGCTCATAGCCTTTACTTTTGAGAAAAATTATTTTGTAATTAAATATACTAATACTGATGCGATTGTAGTCGTCAAACCTACGGCTGCTTCGTAAGGAATGATTTTCAATCTGTCAGCGATAGACATTTTGACAGATCCACCAGTTGCATGGAAGAATGATCCGTGAGGAAGTGAGTCGATAACTGTAGCACCTGCATGAACCATAGCACCAGCATTTAGTGCAGTTACATTTGCATCGATTAATGATTTGGCGAATGTTTGAGATGCTATTGTACTTCCAGCAGTTGTACTTGCTGTTGCACCTCCCATTAAAATACCCGCTACTGGAGCAAGGATAAATGCAGGAAGATTAAATGCAGTAATCAAATTAATCATATCAGTTTGTAGTGTTGAATTTTTGATAATTCCTGCTATTGTTCCTGTACCGATTAAAAGTGCACAAACTCCGATTATTTTTGAGAAACCGTAGTTGACATATTCTTTGGTATTCTTAGTTTCTTTTGTAGCTAATAAGCACACAAATCCTCCCAAAGGAAGTGCGATCAACGGGTCGATTGTGATTTTGGCAAGTGGTCTAAGTGCCAATAAAACAATTACAGTAACAGGACCTATAATTGATGCGAAGAAACTTGGCAAGTTTGTTCTTTCAGAAGATTCCAAATCACTTGAATCTATGACATCAGTTTTTTTCTTTGCTAAAGCCATTGCAATAATAATCGTTACGATTAATGCGCAAATTGCAGGAATGATATTCACATACATCAAAGATGTAAGATTTAGTTTGAATCCTTCAGCAGTTGCAATAGTGTTTGGGTTAGGGCTGATTACATTACCAGCTTTTCCTCCACCAATCATAGCCAATAAAATGCTGGATTTGGAAAGATTTGATTTCTTACCAACTGCAAGGGCGATAGGTGCACAAGTGATAACTGAAATGTCAATGAATACACCGACAGCACAGATAATCATCGTAGAAATCGCAATAGCAATCAAAGCCTTTTGTTCGCCTAATTTTTTGATAATCGTGTCTGCGATTTTTTCTGCAGCGCCTGTTTTAACCAAACAGCCTGCCAAAATACCACTTGTCATAATTCTTAGAACTGAACTCATCATTGATTCAGAACCTTTTACCATGGCAGACACAGTTCCCACAAGTCCGCCTCCACCGATAAGTCCACCAACCAAAGCACCTATGATAAGTGCGTAAGTTGCGTGGAAGTTTTTGATGATTAGAAAAATTGATAACGCTAAGCCAATCAATGCTCCAATCGTTGAAAATGTTACTTTGTCCATACTACCTCCATAAATTTATTAATTTCATTATTTGGTCAACACTTCTGTACAAGTTTTCTTCTGAAACTTTTTTATCCATAGCTTCATTTGTTTGCATACATTTATTTAGAATAGGGAAGAAAGCATCGATTCCTCTATCGTTAACAGAGACTGCATCGTTATCGCAAACGCCGCAAAAAGCGATGACTTTTTTGTTGTATTTCTTTGCGAGCTTTGCAATTCCAACAGGAGTTTTTCCCATGGAAGTTTGGAAATCCATCTTGCCTTCGCCAGTGATAATCAAATCAGAATTTTTGATTAACTCATCTGCACCAAGCATTTCTAGAATAATTTCAATTCCTGGTTTTAATTCTGCATTCAAATAATTTTTGAAGGCATATCCCAAACCACCAGCAGCACCAGCTCCCTCAATCGTATCATTTGCATCAGGAATAACTTTTTTTGTAACTTCGTGATATTTGCCCAAAAGTTTATCCAATTCTTCGACTTGTTTTGGACTTGCGCCTTTTTGTGGTGCAAATACTCTTGCCGATCCACGTTGTCCACACAATGGATTATCGACATCACAAGCTATTTGGAATGTGCATTCCTTAAGTCTTTCATCGAAATTTTCCAAATCAATTGTTTCCAAATCTATAATTCCTATTGGACCGTTTGAGATTTCGATTCCATTTTTGTCAAAAAATCGCGCTCCCAAACTTCTTAGCATTCCCATGCCGCCATCTGTAGTTGCAGAGCCGCCAATACCAATGATAAATTCTCTGATATTTTTATCCAAAGCGTCATTGATCATATCTCCAACTCCGAAAGTCGTAGCATTCATTGGATCCAGGTTATCTTTTATAAGTGTAAGTCCGCTGGATTCACTCATTTCCATAATTGCAAGTTTATCATCTACTATCAAATATCTAGCTGTGTGATGTTCCATCAAAGGATTATGTACATCGACTTCAACTATTTTAGCGTTTTTAATATCCTTTAATGAATCAATAGTTCCTTCTCCACCGTCAGCAACAGGTTTTACGATTACTTTGTTTGAAGGATTTTTTTCACAAGCTTTTTTTATGATTTCTCCTGCTTCCAAAGAACTCAAACTGCCTTTAAAAGAGTCTATCAATACTAATATATTCATAACAACCTCCTATCTCAATTTTATAACAAACGATTGCACAAATGTATGTTTTATGTAATAATAATGTTAAATGAACAAATAAATTTATTATTATGGAGAACAAATGAGAATTTCTGATCACACTGCAAAAATGATAGTCGAAAAATTAAAAGATGTTATTGATTACGATTTGAACTTTTTTGACCAAGAAGGATATATTATTTATTCTACAAATTCAAATAGAATGGGCACTTATCACGAAGCTGCGAAGGAATGCGTAAAGCAAAACAAAACCATTTTTGTTGATAATGAAAAAGAATACGTTGGAGCAAAGAAGGGGATTAATATCCCAGTTACAATCGACGGAGAAATCATAGCCGTTATCGGCATCACTGGAAACAAAGATGAAGTGATGAAATACGGTAATATCATCAAAAAAATGACCGAAATACTTGTCAAAGAACAACTCGTTGAGAAAAACAGATTGAAGAAAAAAGACATGAACAAGTATCTGTTTGAAAGTTTGATAAATGAATTAGATGATTATAGTTTGTACAGGTATTTGGAAAGTGAAGATGAAAAATACGTAATAGTCGGCAAAAACTCTGATAACAGATTTTTGTTGAAAGACTCCGATAAAATTTACAAAATCTTGGAGAATAATCTATCCAATAATTTCGTATACAGCGTTTTTTACGGAGAAATTGTAATTCTTTCAAACAACGTAGATAAGATTATCATAAAGAAAAAACTGGAAAAAATTAGAAACCAAATTCACGATGCAATAGATAGTAGGGTGTATTTTGGCATCAGCGGGTCATTCAAAATGATTAGCCAATTTAAGAAAAACTATGACAATTGCATGGTTGCGTTGGATTGGTTGGATAATTTGCAAAGAAGAGACTGCGTTGTGGATTATTCCACATTGGATTTGGGAATTTTGCTTGGAAGTATCAAAAAAGACAGAATCAAAAAATTCAAGCAAGTCGTATTGAAAGATATTTCCGACGAAGATTACAATATTTACAAAGATTTGATAAAAATTTATGCGACAAATAATCAAAGCATAACAAAATGCGCTGAGGATTTGTTTGTACACAAAAATACCGTTCAGTACAGACTGAATAAACTCAGGGATATTACAGGCCTTGACCCTAGAAATGTAGAAGATTTTATCAGGTTGTATTTGGCTTTTATATTGAATTAGAAAATGTAGTAAAAAGTAGCAAAACCATCACGCACGAATATCTAGACTACAAAAATATGTATAGGTAGTTTTAAGACAATAAAACACAAAAACTCGTAAACCACTTATCTGTCTACAAATATTGCTAAAGATAGCTTCAAGATATATGAAAATAGACACCGATACGAACGAATATCTAGACTACGCAAATAAATAAATTCTAAGCTTGTGAATCTAAAATTGTGAACTCGCCTTCGGCTCAGACAGCACAATTTTTTTACGATTCACTTCGCTTGAATTTATACTTATTTTCTCCGTATGATATTCTAACCGTATCGGTTTGTCTATTTTTATTTCATATATTTCTAAGTCGAATAAATAACGCCTCTTTTAACTTGGTCGTAGTTGGCTGTGATTTCTGCTGAAATCAAAATTATTTGCGAAGATAAATTAATCCACACAAAAAGTGCGAACACGCCTACCAATGGACCGTATGTCAAGGACATATTCGAAATGTTGGAAACGTAGAACGAATACAACACTGTAATTAAAAGCCATCCGATGGTTGCGATAGTTCCTCCTAGCATTGCGGATTTCCATTTGATACTTCTCGTTGAACCAAAATCAGGTGCGAATTTGTATAGCAATGTGAATCCAAAAATCATGGATACAATAGGTATTAAATATCTGAATAATTGTGCGAAGTAAGGTATTCGTATTTTCATATATTGCTCAATTAGATTTAAAATCAAACCACCAAATGCGATAAATACCAATGTCACCATCAACAATAAAAGTAGTACCACGGTGAACAGAATGCTTTTGAGTTGTGTTTTCAAAAATCCATTCTCGCTTCTCACATCAAATGCTTTGTTCATAGCTTTGATTAAAGATTTCAAAGCTTTAGAACTAGACCACAACGCCACCAACAAAGAGATGGAAAGTACAGATGAGGATCTGTTACTTATAATCGTGTTGATTAATGTCATTAGTATATTTCTCGTTTCAGAGGGAATTACTTCCATCCATTTGAAAATCAAATCAAGTTTACTAGCAGCAACCATCAACACAATATTTAATAAAACTATTAGAAATGGCACCAAGCTCATTATAAAATGATAGGTTGTTTGTGCGCTTAATAATGGGATTTGGTCTTCTTTTATTGATTGCAATAATTTTTTGAAGAACAAATTCTTTTTTTCTTTTTTCTGTTTTTTCATCATCTACCTCAAATATTCATCAAACCAATCGCAGATTTCTTTTAATCTTCTGATTCTGTTTTTAGGTTTTCCAGAACGTGAAAGTTCGTGGTTTTCTCCGTAAAACATCACAAACCTTGTTTGTGTGTTGTTAAGTTTCAAAGCTTGAAACATTTGCATTCCTTCAGACACCGGACATCTGTAATCTTTTGTGGAATGAATAAAAAGAGTTGGAGTGTGTGCATTCTTTGCGTATTTTAGCGGAGATTTATCCCACAATTTATCATAATCATCTAACACTGTTTCAGTGTGGTTTTGATCTGTTCCAAAATAATATCCAATATCTGAAATCAAACTGAAAGAAATCCAATTTGAAATCGAACGTTGACTTACAAAACAATCAAACCTGTTAGTGTGGGTCATCATCCAATTTGCCATGAATCCTCCGTAAGATCCTCCGGTGTAGCCAAGTTTGTCGATAGGATATTTGTCAATAACAATATCTGTGAATTTCATCAAATCTGAATAATCCACATCTCCGTATTTTCCTCTTATATCCATAAATTCATTTCCATATCCGTCACTTCCACGTGGATTTGTATAGAAAACAAAATATCCTTTAGAAGACAGTAATTCCATTTCATGGAACAATACTTCACCGAAAACAGTTTTTGGACCGCCATGTACGGACAAAACGCCTGGATATTTTTTATTTTCGTCGTAATCTTTTGGATAAATCACCCAGCCTGTGAATGAATTACCATCATTTTCGAAAGTAAATTTGTCTTTTTTGCTTATATGATATTCGTCATTATTTAAATGAGTTAATTGTTCTCCATTTAATTTGTAAACTTCTTGTCCGTGATTTTCAGTAATCAAGACGTAGTAAACATCATCGTTTTTTACAGAAATCATATTGATAGAATTATTTGTGGAGAAAATCTTATCGAATTTGTAATTCTTATCCATTCTCAAAATCGCACTGCCATATCCTCCTAAAATTACAAAATACATGAAGTCGTCAGTTTTTTCGATTTGACTACCATAAGAATATTTCAAATCACATCCTATGGAATTGTACAAGCAGTAGTGTTCTTCGTTTAGCTTTATAGCTTTATTATCCACAACTTTGTAGATTTCACAGTCTTGGTTGAGCCCATGTTCTTTTCCATCTGTGGCGAGAATCACAATATCGTCATTGAAATATTTCGCAGACATTATCATAAAACCTTGTAAAATCACAGACTCTTTTCCAGATTTCAAATCGTATTCAACTAATTCATCTTCGATTTTCATTACGTTTTCGTAGGAATTTCTCACGAAAATAAGTTTTGATTTGTCATCATTGATGTCTACAGATGAAATATTTGAAAATTCATCTGTTAGTATATCCGTTTTGTCGATGCTTGGAAAATATCTTGCAAGTCTAGTTCTTTTCTTGTCAGTAAACCCAACAGCATTTTCAAAATAAGGTAGTTCTGTGAGAACTTCGACATCATTGTTTTTTTCTTCCTCTGTTATTTTATTCATTTCGTGATGTCTGTCGAATTCGTATTTTACAATAAAAGAATCTTCTAATTCAAAAAGAACGTCCACACTTTTCAAATCTATGTCGAATTCTTTTACAGCCTCTCCACCATCGACGGGAAGTCTGTAAAAAGATGATGTGTCAGAATCTTCTTCTTTTTCTGAATTTCTCATAATCAATAAATCTCCATCATTCAATTCAAAAAAAGAAGAGTCCTTGTTGGAACTTGTGAAGTTTTTATTGCCTCCTACTTTGTGTATGTTAGAATCGTATTTGTTTTCTTCTATATTAGCTGTGGTTGTAACACAGAAAATATCGTCTGAGTTTTTTAAAGCTTTTAACTTTGAAATAAATGTAAAGTCTTTAAATGAATCGTAATCGAAATATTTCATATAACTCTCCTTCATTTATATATTAAGATAATTATAACATAATCGACTGCTACGATATACTTTAGGAAAAGTAATACATTGAAAATGAATTGAATTTTAATGTAAGTATTTTGAAAGTTCGATTATATTTATTAACTGAGTGTTAAATAAATTTATCGAACATACATTTCAAATAAGTTATACAAATTTTTTCCACAAAAATTGACGATAATTTGTGTAAAAAATTTGGCTTATTTCAAGATATCCACAAAGTTATCCACATTATCCACATTTATCCACAAAAACTTACCAACAATTTGGGATAAAATATCGTGAATAATTTTTGAATATCAACTGAATAATTTATAGTTTTTTTATGGTATTATATATGAGAGGTGAAAACGAATGAAATTGGATGAAGATTTTTCAGATATAAAACAAAGAATTTTGATAAACTTGAAGACTAGAAACTTGTATTTTAAGACATTTAGTGGATGTGAGAAACTTTTGGATATTGATTTGATGCAGTTACAAAAAAAGGGCGCATTTCCTACAGAAGAATTGTACAAATCAGAACTTCGAAAGGTGAACAACTACATTGAAGATTTTTCTAATGTGAGTATAGCGAATAAATTAATAGAATTTGTGTATTACTTTTTGTTGATAACTTCTGTTGGACTTTTTACCAATCTAGTTAGAAATTTTTTAGGATTGGAATTTAAACAAATTTCAGTGTCTGCAGTTATACTTTATTTGACGATGTTTGCAGCTGTAATCGCAACTCCGATTATAATCTCCAGAAAAGAAAAGAGATTTCATGACAGTAAATTCAGATACATTTTGATTGCCATATCAGCGATTGGAATTGTTTTGTTTTCATATTTTTCGATTTTTTCAGGACCAGTGAAGCAAAATTTGTTCACACTGAATATTATTATTTACATTTTAATATTGGTAGGATTTTTTGCAATTACAATATTAATGAAAAAATTATCCACAAAATAAATTGGCCGCCTAGTTTGAAATCAGATTGATTTTGGATTTGGCGGTTTGTTTCTTATGTAAAATAATTTAATGTGCTATAATTGTTGTATTGGTTAATTTTAAAAGAAAGGATACAAGTATGAAAAGAAATCTCAATCTGATAAAAAGGGTTATGCCTTATTTTAAAAAATACAAATTCATTTTGATGTTTGATTTGTTCTGTGCTGCTCTTACGACGCTTACAGATATGGTGTTGCCGATGATTTTGAGAAGACTAACAAACGCAGGGCTTGGAACATATTCTTTGACAAGAGAAATGATTTACAGAATGGCGGCTTTGCTTTTGGTCATCAAAATAATAGATTTGTTGGCAGGATACTACATGACAAAAACTGGTCATATAATGGGAGCAAAGATTGAAACGGACATGAGATACGATGTGTTCCAACATTTGCAAAAACTTTCCGATTCGTATTTTAACGAAACAAAAGTCGGACAAATTATGGCAAGAATTACATCTGATTTGTTCGATATAACTGAATTTTCGCATCACTGTCCAGAAGAATATTTCATTGGACTTATCAAAATAATAGTTTCATTTGTAATCTTAGTTAGATTGAATGCATTATTGACGGTGATTTTGTTCTTATCAATTCCTTTAATGATTGTGTTTGCATCCAAATACAACAGAAGAATGCGAAAAGGATTCAAAGAACAAAAACATCACATCGGAGTGTTGAATGCGGACATAGAAGACAGTTTGCTAGGAGTTAAAGTTGTAAAATCATTCGCAAATGAAGATGTCGAAATCGAAAAATTCCAAAAAGGTAACAAGAAATTCTTGGATATAAAATCAGAAACTTACGCATCAATGGCTGGATTTAACACGATAACAAAAGCATTTGATGGAATAATGTACATTATCGTGGTTTTATTCGGTGGACTTTTCCTAGTCGAAGGGAAGATGAGTAGTGGGGACATCGTAGCATTCATCCTTTATGTTCAAACGTTACTTACAACTGTGAGAAGAATTGTAGAATTTACGGAACAATTCCAACGTGGAATGACTGGTATCGAAAGATTTACGGAAATAATGGATCAAGATATCGAGATTTTCGATGACGAAGACGCTGTGGATTTGGAAAACGTCAAAGGTAAAATCGAAATCAAGGATGTTAGCTTTAAATACAATAACAACAGCGAGAATGTGCTTAACAATATTTCATTTACGATAAATCCAGGACAAAAAGTTGCCTTGGTGGGACCTTCAGGCGGCGGAAAAACCACTTTGTGTAATTTGATTCCTAGATTTTACGATGTAGAAGATGGAGAGATTTTGGTGGAAGGAATTGACGTTCGCAAAATCAAACTTCAATCGCTTCGTTCAAACATCGGAATGGTGCAACAAGATGTGTATTTGTTCAGTGGAACTGTCAGAGAAAACATATTGTACGGAAAACCAGATGCAACAGAACAAGAAGTAATCGATGCAGCAAAAGCAGCAGGAGCGTACGATTTTATAATGAACTTGGAAAATGGATTTGACACTTATGTTGGAGAACGTGGAGTAATGTTATCAGGTGGTCAAAAACAAAGAATTTCAATCGCGAGAGTTTTCTTGAAAAATCCACCGATTTTGATATTAGACGAAGCTACATCAGCGCTTGACAATAAGAGCGAATTTATCGTGCAAGAATCATTGGAAAACTTGGCAAAAGGAAGAAGCTCACTTACAATAGCCCACAGACTTACAACGGTTCAAAACGCAGATTTGATTTTGGTGTTGACTGAAGAAGGAATAATCGAACGAGGAACGCACCAACAATTAATGGAACAAAAAGGATATTATTATAATTTGTACACACAAGGTGGCAGATTATTGGTGTAAATATGAAAGATATCAACTGCAATGCAGTTGGTATTTTTTTATTTGTAGATTGATTTTATTATTTTAATGATATAATTAAATTAGATATATACAAGGAGACAACAATGGAAATCAACGATAATATTTTATTTGTAAATTCTATAATTGATGATGCAATCAGAAAAAATTCCAGCGACATTCACATTGAACCATTTGAAGAAAATGTCAGGATTAGATTCAGAATCAATGGAAGTTTGATGGAATACAAAACTGTGGACAAGAGTATGCATTCAAAAATAATTACTAGAATTAAAATAATGAGTGAGCTTGATATTGCAGAAAAGAGACTTCCACAAGATGGAAGAATTACATATACATATGAAAACACAAAAATAGATCTTAGAATTAGCATTATCAACACAATTCACGGTCAAAAATGCGTTATTAGAATTTTGAATCCAGAATCTTTCAAAATCGGTATGCAAAATCTTGGGATTTCTGAATGTGAACAACAAATGATAGAAGGATTTACGAAATTTGAAAACGGAATGGTACTGATTTGTGGGCCAACTGGAAGCGGGAAAACAACAACGCTTTACACAATGCTAGAACGAGAAAATACAATCGATAAAAATATTATCACGATTGAAAATCCAGTTGAGTACAATATTTTTGGTATCAATCAAATTCAAATCAACGAAAAAATCGGGCTGAGATTTGATAATACGTTGAAGTTTGTACTAAGACAAGACCCTTCTGTAATAATGGTTGGAGAAATTAGAGACTTGGAAACTGCGAAGCTTGCGATTAGAGCATCCATCACAGGCCACAAAGTTTACTCTACAATTCACACAGACGATTGCTATCAGTCCATAATCAGACTTATGGATATGGGAATTGAAGATTATATGATAAGAGCATCTCTTAAAGTTGTTATCGCGCAAAGATTGGTGAGAAAATTGTGTCCTCATTGTAAGAAAAAAGTCACGCCAACACCTTCACAAATGGAAGTTTTCAGATCTAACGGATTAAATCCAACTGAAATTTACGAGCCGGGAAATTGCGATGAATGTAGTTCTGGTTACGAGGGAAGAATGGCTGTCATGCAAATACTAAAAATCGACGATGATTTGAGAAGTTTAATCAAAAAAGATATGAACTTGAAATCTTTGAAAAATTACGGTGAAGAAAATAACATCGACAGTTTGTTCAAAAAAGCTTTGATACAAGTAGCACTTGGCAATACTTCATTTGACGAAGCAATGAGGTTGTACAATGAAGATTGACAGTTTATTAAAAGAAGATAGCATCTTAAAAAAAGAAATAAATCTCAAAGTATCGAAGAAAAAACTGTTTTTGTTTTTGAGACAGTTTTCAATTCTTCTGAACGCTAAGATTCCAATCATCGAAATCATAAATCTACTTAAAGAACAAAAAGAATTCAAGCAACTTAAACCGAGCTTGGACAAAGTTTCTGAGAATTTGAATAATGGAATGAGCGTGTCGGAAAGTTTTGCAAATGACAAAAACTTCGATATGTTTTTTACATCAATGATGAAACTCGGAGAAGAAAGTGGGAGGCTCGACAAAGTAGTCTACGATTTGAGTAAATACTATGAGAGAACCTACGATATCAACAAAAAAGTTCAAAACGCTATGATTTATCCTATAATTCTCACTGTTACGGGAATTGTAATGCTGATATTTATGCTCAAAAACGTCATTCCTACATTTGTGGATTTGTTCGAAAGCTCTGACATGGTGCTGCCACTGTCTACAAGAATTTTAATTTCAGTATCAAATGCAATTAACGAGAACGGATTATTAATACTCATTATTTTACTTTTAATAACAGCAGGAGGTATTATAGCTTATCGAAGAACAAAATTTGGATATTATCTGGACAAATTCAAAACGACCAAATCAATTTTTGGTAAACAAAGAAAAATCGTAATTTCATCAGAAATTGCGAGGAGTTTGAGCATAACTCACAAAAATTCCATGACGATTTTGGATGGACTCATCATAATTCAAAAATCCATGAAAAACAAATACTACAAACAACAACTTTCCGATATTTTCAGAGAAATAGAATCCGGAGAGTTTACACTGGAAGAAGCGTTCAATAAAAGAAAAATTACTCCGCAAGTGTTCAACTCTATGCTAAAAGTTGCAGAAAACACTGGAGAACTGGGAGATATTTTCGAAAAATTATCAGAATTTTACGATGGGGAAGTGGAATATGCAATCAAATCATTTATAAGCATATTAGAGCCAATGCTTATAATCTTCATGGCAGTAATCGTAGGATTTATCGTAATATCCATCACTATTCCTATGTTTGACGTGATAAACTCATTCAATTAAAAAACTGTGGTATAAAATATTAAAGCTCATGCACGAATATCTAGACTACAAAAATTGTTGATTTCTAAATCTTAAAATCCTAAAATCGTAAGTACGCTTCGCTTACGCGGTACGAAAGTCAATTTTTTCCGTATGATATTCTTAGCATGAGCGTTGAATATTTTATTAAAAAAGCATTGAATATTATCATCAAAAAAAGAGGGCTGTTGTCACAGTCCTATTTTTTGGTTAGTGGATATTTTATTCTACATTGATTATTTTGTCGAAAAGATTTGCATCTTCGTCGATTTTTGTATCATTTCCTACAACTACTAAGTGGTTTTCTTTCATTGCTTTTTTGATTATCTTAGCAAATTGTTTTAAATCATCCACTGTTGTGTGTAGCATATTTTCAAGATAATTTTCATAATCTTCTATTGTTCTTCCAGACAAATACATGTTAATCGAACGACTTCCTTTTGTGAATGTAGTCATTGGTGGGTTGAATTGGTTCACAGTTCCGATTATGAATTGTTTCATTTCTTTTTCATCAAATCTCATGTTTTCAACAAATTTATCGATTTGATCATAGATGTCGATTGTGTTTTTGATGTTAGGATCTCTGTAGGAATATACATATAATATTCCATTTAAGCTTACGCTCATTCCAACTCCGTAAGCACCGCCTTTTGCTCTGACTTCGTTGTACAAGAATGAAGTGTTCAATATATTTGTCAACACAGTTATTTTGGAATTGTATTCAAACCCGTATTTTTTCAAATCGGCTGATTTTACGACGTAATTAACATTTGAAGAAGTCTTGTATGCTTCTTTTAATTTGAAGAATTTTGTAGGAGAAGATTTGATGTCGATTTCTTCTGTGTTCATTTTAGAAATCAATGATTTTTGCAATTTATCGAAGAATTTATTTGCGGATTCTTGTTCGTTGATTATGCTTACAATCATATCGTTTGAATTTACGATTTTTTCGTAGTAATCTTTTAATTTATTCAAAGTGATGTCTGCTTTTTCATCGAAATCATTCAACACGTCGCACAATTTTTCGTAGTAGCTAATTCCTGAACATTCATCTTCCAACACGCTTTTTTCTGAGAATGATGCCATAGAACGTGTCAATGCGAATTGGTTTCCGGCTTCAAGTATTCTCGTTTTGTATTCTTGTTTTAGGTTTTGAAGTATATTTTTGAATCTATTTTTGTCTTCAAATTTCACATTAAACAAGTATTCTTCCAATATTTTAATACATTCATCTTCTGTTTTTTCTATTGTTTTGAAGCTGAACATAAATTTGGATTTTAAATCTTGGCCGTTTTTTGTATTGTTCAAATGAATTGCCGTGAATATTCCACCTGATGCAAGATATGTTTGAGTGTATAATTTTTTGTAGTCGTAATTTGTAGTGTCGCTTAGTCCGATATAATCGGATAGAAGTGACAAATAGAAGTAATCTTTTTGAGAGAACTTCGACAAATCAAACATAAATGATGCGTAGTGAATGTTTGATGTGAATAGATTTGGATTTAAGAATGTGTAATTGTCGATTTTCTTTTCGATTCTTTCTACATCTTCAAGTTTTGCGTCAATATCGGAAAGTTCCAACGTTGGAATAGTGTCTTTTTGTTCTTTTGTGTCTTCTTCTGATTGGAATTGTTCCAAGTTTTTGTTCAAATCTACTAATTCATTCAATTCTTCATCAGACAAGCTTTCCTTGTATTGTTTTAATTTTTCCTTAACTTCGTTGTCTTTTTTCAAATTAAGACCTGGCGTTGCTTTCAATGATAGAATCAATTTGAAGTTGTTGTTTAACAATTTTTCTTCGATGAATTTTTCGTAGTAATCTGTATCGATTAATTTTCTGCATTCTGCAAGAGTTTCTGAGAATTGCAATTGGTCGTAGTAGCTATCTGAGTACATGAAACTTAGAGCAGATTTTAAGAAATAGATAACTCCTTTTGTGTGGAAACTTCCAGCTTCTTTCAAATCATATTCCAATTTATTGAGAGTAGAAGTAAGTTCGTCCTTGTCGATTCCGTTTTTTACGATGTTTTCTAATTCTCGTTTAATTAATGATTCAAATTTTTCGGTGTTTTTTACATCTGAGTTCTCAGCGATAACACCCATTGTGATTTCTTGGCCGTAAGATGATACGCTCTCTACAGATTCACAGATGTTTTCTTGCAATAATTTTTCTTTGATTATCGCAGATTCGTTGGAGAACAATACGTCACTTAAAATAGTTGATACGAATGCATCTTTTACATTTGTGATGTGTCCGACATTTGCAGCATAAACCAATACATCTTTTCCGTCAGGCTTTTCGTCTTTTGATATATTGTATTCGACTTGGACTTTTTTAGCTTCCTCAAATGGTTTTTGGTAAGGAATGTCTGAGTCGATTTTTTTGTAATCATATTCTTCCAAATATTCTGACAAATGATCCAATTCTTCTTCGATATTTCCGTTTCCGTAGAAATAAATAAACGAATTTGATGGATGGTAGTATTTGTCGTGGAATTCCAAGAATTTTTCGTAAGTTAAATCTGGAATGCTGTAAGGATTTCCGCCCGATGAATGCGCATAAGTTGTATCTGGATACAAATATTTGAACAATTCATCGAAGATAATCGTGTAAATTGAACTGTAAGAACCCTTCATTTCGTTGTATACTACACCATTGTATTTGATATCATCATCGACATTTTTTATTTCGTAATGCCATCCTTCTTGATAGAAAATATTTTTCTTTTCGTAAACAATTGGATTGAAAATTGCATCCAAATAAACGTCCACGAGATTTTTAAAATCTTTGGCGTTACGACTTGCTACAGGATAGCAAGTTTTATCTGGATAAGTTATCGCGTTCAAAAATGTTTGTAGCGATGATTTTACCAAGTCCATAAATGGTTCACGAGTTGTGTATTTTTTGGATCCATTAAGAACTGAATGCTCCATTATGTGAGCGACACCTGTGCTGTCTTGAGGAATTGTCTTAAATGCAATTGAAAAAACTTTGTTTTCGTCATCGTTAGCTAGTTTCAAAACCTTTGCCTTTGTCTTTTCGTGTTCGAAAATATAGGCCGTTGAATTGATATCAGATAATTCTCTCGTATCTATTAATTTAAAATTTTTATAATCTTTCATAAAAATCTCCTTTTTTCTTTTTAATATATTATATCAAATTGCGAAAACTTAACAAAATCACAAATTTATTAAATATTTGTTTATTTGGGTATAAATAATTGTTAGTTACATTCACAAATATCAGTTTTTAAAACTGTATATGATATAATAAATAACAAATAAGAGGTGAGAATATGAAATTAATATCATGGAATGTTAACGGATACAGAGCCGTTATGAAAAAAGGCTTTAAGGAAGCATTTGATAATTTGAATGCGGATATTTTTTGTTTACAAGAAATAAAAATGAAAGAAAATCAAATGACTGAAGAAATGGAATTTGAAGGTTATCACAGATATTCCTATTCAGCTAACAAGGCTGGTTATTCTGGAACTTTGGTTTACACAAAAGTTGAGCCAATTGGAGTAAGTTATGGGATTGGAATTGATGAACACGACACTGAAGGACGTGTGATTACTTGCGAATACGAAGATTTTTTCTTGGTGAATGTCTACACTCCAAACTCTAAACAAAAACTAGAACGCTTGGATTATAGAATGGTGTGGGAAGATGAATTTCACAATTATTTGAATATTTTAAGGGACAGAAAACCTGTAATTGTGTGTGGAGATTTGAATGTCGCTCACAATGAAATTGATTTGAAAAATCCACAATCAAACAGGCGTTCAGCAGGATTTACCGACGAAGAAAGAAATAAAATGTCACTTTTATTGAATGACGGATACATCGACACATTCAGATATTTTTATCCAGATAAAACTGATGAGTATTCTTATTGGTCGTATTTTGCAAAGGCGAGAGAAAGAAACGCTGGTTGGAGAATAGATTATTTCTTGGTTAGCGATGATTTGAAGGACAATCTTGTTGATGCTAAAATTCACCAAAGCATAATGGGATCAGACCATTGCCCAGTTGAATTGGAAATAAATTTTTAAGGAGAGATTATGAGTAGAAATAGAATTTGGATAAGTGGAGCAGATGGAAAAATCGGAAAAGTTTTACAGAAATATTTGGATCCATTTGAAGATGAGGTATTGGCAACAGACAAATACATCGTAGATATTGTAAATTCCGATGAAACTTCTATATTTGCAAGAAGAAACAGACCGAATATAATCATAAATTGTTCTGCATTAACAGATCCTGTATTGTGTCAAGAAAATCCGGACGAGGCTTTCAGAGTAAATGCTTTGGGAGCTAGAAACATGGCGGTTGCAGCGAATACTGTGGATGCAAAAATAATTCACATGTCTGCAGACGATGTTTTCAGTGGACAATCCAGAAGTGCATACAGAGAATACGACACTCCACATCCTACAACAATGTATGGTAAAAGCAAATTGATGGGAGAAAATTTCGTAAGAGAATTCAGCGTGAAACATTTTATTTTGAGAACAAGCTGGTTATTTTCACCAGTAAATCACAGAGTAGAAGACATTATAAAAGAAGCAATTCAAACAGGAAAAGTTTACGTTCCTAAAGCACAATACTCTTCTCCGACAAGTGCATATCAATTAGCTGAGTTTATCGTAAAATTGATGGCTACTTACGATTATGGAATTTATCATGCATCATGCGAAGGAGTTGCTAGTAGAAAAGAATTTGCAGAAGAAATCTTGAAAATAAAAGGAATTAATGCAGAAGTAATAGAAGATGAGAATTTGAGAGTAGAAGGCCACAGACCAGATTTTACAGCTTTGGAAAACTTCTTATTGAATACTTCACAAATTTACAAATTCACAGATTGGCAAACTTCTTTGAAAAAATATATAGAAAAAAACAATTTGTAATGCAAAATGAATTTTAAGAAAAAGGAAAGATATTTATGAAACAAAAGAAAAAAATGGGACTTACAACTCAAATTTTCATAGGATTATTTTTAGGGTTGTTTGTCGGAATAGTTTTTAATCTATTTGTTCCTTCATCATATATAAAAGATACAATTTTGGTAAATGGCGTATTTGATGTATTGGGACAAGGATTTATTAGATTGATGCAAATGCTCGTGGTTCCATTAGTATTCTTCTCACTTGTAACTGGCGCAATGAGCATGGGAGATACTAAAAAACTAGGAAAAATCGGAGTCAAAACACTTGTATTTTATTTGTTCACAACTGCCTTGGCGATAACGTTGGCGCTATTATTGGCATCATTTATCAAGCCTGGAGTTGGAATTGATCTTACCAAAGTAAGTCAAACAGCAGAGGCCAATCCTGCACAAGCTGTTTCACTAAAAGATACTGTATTGAATTTAATTCCTACAAATCCAATTCGAGCGATGTCTGAAGGAAATATGTTGCAAATAATTTTCTTTGCACTCTTAGTTGGAATTATTTTGGCAAATTTGGGAGAAAAAGCACACAACGTAGCAAATATTTTCGAAGAATTCAACGACATAATGATGGATATGACAATGATTGTCATGAAGTTTGCGCCAATAGGTGTATTTGCTCTTATTGCAAAGACATTTGCAACTTTAGGATTATCTGCAATATTCTCTATGTTAAAATACATGCTCACAGTAGTTTTAGGATTGGGATTGCAACTTTTCTTAGTTTATATGGTTTTATTGACTATTTTTGCAAAAGCAAATCCATTCAAATTCTTGAAGAAATTCTTCCCAGTTTTGGGATTTGCGTTCTCCACATCATCTTCAAATGCAACAGTGCCAATGAACATCAACAAATTGGAAGAACTTGGAGTTAGCAGGAAAATTTCTTCATTCACAATTCCACTTGGAGCGACAATCAACATGGACGGAACTGCAATCATGCAGGGAGTTGCGGTAGTATTTGCAGCGAACGCTTACGGAATGCAATTGACTCCACAAAATTTCTTGACAGTAATTGCTGCAGCGACACTTGCATCAGTAGGTACTGCGGGAATTCCATCTGTTGGATTGATAACTTTATCCATGGTATTTAATTCAATTGGACTTCCAATATCTGCGATTGCAATGATAATGGGAATAGACAGAATTTTGGATATGATTAGAACAGCGATAAATATCACAGGAGATGCCGTGTGTACAGTTATCGTCGCTAATAGTTCTGGTGAAGAATATTTTGATAGAAAAAAATTTAATTCGTAAATTATAATAAATGATAAACACTTATAGAATATTTCAATAAGTGTTTATTTTTTTATCTGATATAATGAATATAAGGAGGGATAATTTTGAAATTAGAGAATAAACATATCAAAAAAATCATCGTTATTCTAGTAGTAGTTCTTGCATTTGTTTTTATCAAACCACTAAGAGAAGGAATAACGAACATGTCAAAAGCATTTCAAGACCTTGAAAGTGTAAAAGCGTACATAAGATCTTTCGGGAAAACTGCGGTTATAATTTCATTCTTGATGATGATTCTTCAATCAGTTGCAGCGCCAATCCCAGCCTTTTTAATTACTTTTTCAAACGCCGCTATTTGGGGATGGGTTAAGGGAAGTATATTGTCTTGGACATCTGCAATGGCTGGAGCGGCACTTTGTTTTGGTATTGCTAGATTTTTGGGAAGAGATATTGCGGAAAAATTTGCAACAAAAGGAGCATTAAAAGAAGTAGAAGGATTTTTCGACAGATACGGCAAGAACGCAATTTTGGTTGCAAGATTATTGCCATTTGTTCCATTTGATCCGATAAGTTATGCAGCGGGATTGACTCCGATGGGATTTTGGGAATTTTTTATCGCGACAGGAATTGGACAACTTCCAGCTACTTTGATTTATTCTTATGCAGCAAGTAAATCGACAAATCCATCTACATGGGTAAAAGGACTTATTATTTTGTTTGGAGTGCTTGCGCTTGGAATGTTGATGAAGAGAATTTATAACGATAAACAAGCAAAGAAAAATATATAAAAAAGAAAGCCTCAAACTTTCCTAGAAATAAACAAGCCCTTATGTACAAAAGTACATAAGGGCTTGTTGTTTTTATATTATTTAATATTTTGATGTTAAATTTCTTTTATTTGTTCGACTAATTTATCGAATTGCATTGCATGAGATGCTTTTACTAAAATTAATGTGTAACTTGTATCGAAAAGAACAATTTAAGATAAATTAGAAATTATATTTACAAAGAAGAATCAAAACATTATAATTAAATTGAAATCGATAATAGATTTTAATTTAATTGTCATGGAGGAAATATGAAAGTAAAAAAATTAGCACTAGGAGATACATTGCGAGGCAATTCTTCACAATACAAAAATAGTAAAATTAGAGTTAAAATGCAAAGTCAGTGGAACCAGCCTGTTAATTTTACTGTTAGAGGTCAATGGGAGAGTAATTAAATATGAATAAGAATATTTACAAAAGGACAATTTCACAACTACTAATACCGTTTTTTTTAACAGTATTAGTTGGAGTTGTTTTCACTGTGTTTATGGGTTTTACAGAAGGACAAGTGGCATCTTACAAATATAAAGTTGGAGTGTATTTGTATAGTACTACTTATTTAGATTTTTTAGCACCTATTTTGTTTATTGCACCATTTGTATGGCAAATTTTTTACGAAAAGAAAAATAGGTTTTATGATTTAGAATGTATGAGAATATCTTCTAAGCAATTAGCTATTTCAAAGGTTGCATCAATATTGAGTGTAGTTTTTTTGGCTGTAGTTGCTTCTTATTTTATTTCTGCTTTGATACTTATTAACTTTGTACCAATTAATACCATATCAAAAGAATCTACAATAAATAGCAAAATTTTTATTGATTTGATTATTGGGAAACCAATATTTTTTTCTTTTATTTTGAGTTTATGGAAGGGAGTAATTATGTCGTTAATAGCTTTAATTTCCATTCAATTAAGTTATAGAATAAAAAATATACTACTTATTTCAACTATACCATTTTTTGGAATACTTATTACTGGATTTTTGCTTGGATCATTGAATTTAGGAGCCTTTTCCTATCAAGGATTTTATGTGTTTGAAGCTATTGCGTATGATGGAATATTAAATTACTTAATAGGATTATTTTCGTTAATACTTGTTAATTTTTTTGCATATATTTTCATGATTAGGAGAAAATCTTATGAATAAATTTATAAAGTCTGAGGTATATAGATGTTTAAAAAATCCCGTGGTGATTTTTTTATGTGTTCTATTTACATTTTACTCTTTCTTTATAGTTGATAGTACAAGCTCTTATAACTTGAATTATATAGAATGCATCATAGATATTTTTAATAATCATTATTATTTTAGATTTTTATTTTTTCCGATGATAGTTCTGATATGTATCATTGATAAGAATAAGATTTATAACTATAGTGCTATAAGATTTAGGAACAAAGTAGATTTTATATTATTAAAACATATAGCAAAGATGGTATCTGTTTTAGCTATATTAATATTAAATCTAATTACGGCATTTATAATTTGTGCTATATTCAAACCTGTTAGTTTCAAGTATAGTTATGATGTTTTAAAAGTAGCAGAGGATAAGGAAATTATTTTTAATGTTTTTAGGAATTTTAGCGAGTATCCTGTTATAAGTCTGATTTGTATATGTTTATTTTTGCTTGCAGGGACGAACTTATTAATTTTTATTATATGTTTTCTTGAACAAAAGATGAATAGAATGTATGCTGTTGGGTTTATAGCTTTTTTTTATATAATTCAAGGGATAAATGATTTGTTTTTTGACATTAGTATTCTAAGAAGTCAAGTTTTGTTTGATTTTTACATGTATATTTTATCAGATAATGTTACGAAATTTATTGTGGGATTTTTGATGGTTTTGCCAGTCGTTCTCAGCGTTAATAAATTTTTAGAATATAGGTCAAACTTATCGATATTTAGAATTAATAGGTATAATCATATTATTCCTATGACATTAATAATGGTTTTGATAACTTGTATATATAATTTTTCCAAACTTATTGGTAAAAATAATTCCGTAGCAGATGTCTTGTTCTTGAATGCTTTTCATCCTTATATTAAAGACTCATCAGCTTTTATAATTATGTATAATGAGATTATTTTTCTGTTAGTGGCTTATTCTGTGTTGGCTTCTTTAGAATATATTAAGGAAAATTTATCATCATTTGTAAAGGTTAGATTCAGAGATAAGAGAATATATAATAGGATGCTTTACGCAAGTGCGATTAGATTTAGTTCTATGTATTTTATGGTTTATATGAGCATTATTTTACTTGCATGTACTATTCAATATTTTATTTCAGGGAAAGTAAAGTTAACAGATGAAATAATTCAAGGCTTGATGATAAGAGACTTTAATTATATGAATATATTTGGAATATATGTAATCAATTATTTACAGATTCTTCTTGTGATTACAGTATCTGTATTTTTGTCAAAATATATTAAGCCTGTGATTGCTTCGGGGATAATTTTTGTATTGATATTTTTATCTTACTTTAAGGAGATTAACTTAATTTTTGTTGGGATTCAAGATTTTTTAAATTCTAGTTATAGTGAATTGATATATATAGTTGGATATATTTTAACAATAGGGATTATTAAAAAGGTAATGATAGAGGGAGATTTATGGAAAAGATAATAAAATTATCAAATGTTAGCAAAAAATTTGGATCTAAAGAAATTTTTAGAGATTTAAATTTGGAGATATTTGAAAATGAAATAGTTGGATTTGTAGGGGAAAATGGTATTGGTAAATCTGTATTATTTAAAATTATTGCTGGATTAGAAAATCCTAATGTAGGCAGTGTAGAAGTATTTGGTATTAAGATAGGGAAAGAAAGAGATTTTGCACCTAATACAGGGATATTAGTAGATTCTCCGGGATTTATTGAATATTATGACGGTTTTACAAATTTAAAAATGTTGGCAGAAATAAACGACAAAATTTCGGATAATGATATTAAGTCTATAATGAAAAAATTAGGCTTAGATCCTGAAAATAAAACTAAATTAAAAAATTATTCATTAGGAATGAAACAAAAGTTGGGGATTTGCCAAGCTATTATGGAAAATCAAAAGCTTATTATGCTAGATGAACCATTTAATGCACTAGATGAGGAAACTAATAGAATTATGATTAATTTAATAAAAAGTTTAAAAAAAGAAGGAAAAACGATACTTATAATTAGTCATCAATTGCAATCTTTGAAGGAAATAAGTGATAGGGTGTTTATTATTAAGAATCAAAATATTAGTGATTTTAATTTAAAAAATGTGAACTAAGAAAACTTAGTTCACATTTTTATTTTATAATTCTTTTATTTGTTCGACTAATTTATCGAATTGCATTGCATGAGATGCTTTTACTAAAACTAATGTGTTGTCCACGATTAATTCTTGTAATTTTTCAAGTAATTCTTCTTTTGTTTCAAAGTAGAACACTTTGTCTTCTGCAAAGTTTGTACGTGCTCCTTTGATTATGTTTTCTGCTAATGGTCCAGTTGCCAATACGTAGTCAATTTTTTCTGGGTTGATTGATTTGCCTATGTTTTTGTGAAGGTTGATTTCGTTATCTCCAAGTTCTAACATATCTCCTAACACGGCGATTTTTCTACTATATCCGTGCAATCCGTAAGCAGTTTCAAGGCAGCTTGTAAGTGATTGTGGATTTGATTTGTAGCTGTCGTTTAGGATGTGGAATTTGTCTAGTAGAATAAGTTCGTTTCTCATTCCCGTCAATTCGATATTTTTTAATCCTTTGGCGATATCTGTGTAATCCAATCCCATAAGTTCTGCTACGATTATTGACATTGTAGCGTTGTACATTTGATGATGACCCAACAATTCTATGTTGAACACATGATCGTTGATTGAAAATGTCGATCCTGTTTCATCGGCTTTGATCATTTCCATTCTGTATTCGCTGCCCGGTTTTATTCCGAAAGTGATTGTTTTTTCAGGTAATTTGTATTCTTGTTTTACTTCTCTAAGAACAGGATCATCATTGTTTAAAATGAAAATTCCATCTTCTTTCAATCCTTCAAGGATTTCAAACTTCGCTCTGGCTATGTTTTCTTTTGTTTTTAAATTTAGTAGGTGACTGTCACCGATGTTTGTAATCATCGCGATATCAGGATGAGCGATGTTTGTCAATTGTCTGATTTCACCAAAATTTTCTGTTCCCATTTCAAGAACTGCAACTTCAGTGTCATCGTCAATGTCAAATATCGTTTTGGACAATCCGATTTCGTTGTTGTAATTTTTTTGTGTTTTAACGACTTTGTATTTTTCTTTTAATAGTGAACTCATGATGTCTTTTGTAGTTGTTTTTCCGTTGGAACCAGTTATAGCGATTACTTTACAGTTTAAACTGTTGATGTATCCTCTAGCCAAATCCATCATAAATTCTTTTGTATTGTCTACTTCAATTACGGGATAATCGTTGATATTTCTGTAATCTCTGTTAACTACACAGCAAGATGCGCCTTTTTCAAAAGCCATCTCTATGTAATTTTGTCCATCGAAATTATCTCCTCTAAGAGCGATGAACATGTTGTCTTTTTCGATTGTTCTTGTATCTGTGGAGATACCTTTTACCATTATATCGTGGTATTTTTCGTTTATTATCGTGTTAGTTAGTTCTGTTATTGTTTTTAAATTTCTTGTTAACATTATTACCTCTCTAACTTATATGCTTTATTTTTTTCGTATTCTTCAATTGCCAAATCAATTAAGTTGTCGAATACTTCTGAAACACTCATATCGTTAGTGCATTTCCATAAAACTGGAAACATTGAATGTGGAGTTAGTCCTGGAACTGTGTTGATTTCATTCACCCAAAGCTCATTGTCTTTTACGAACATATCAACTCTTGAAAATCCTGACAAACTCATTAATTTGTACACTTTTTTTGCCAAATGTCTTGCTTTTAATTCTAACTTTTCATCCATTGGAAATGGTGTAAGCATTTCTGTTTTTGAATCGTTGTATTTTGCATCGTAATCGAAAAACTCTACATCGTGTATTTGGTATACACCCGGACGTGATGCAACTGGATTGTCATTGCCCATAACTGCTATCTGAAGTTCAGGACCGATGATTTCTTCTTCGACCAAAATTCTTCTGTCGTATTGGAATGCGTTTTGGATTGCTTGTTCCAATTCTTCTTCTGTTTCTGCTCTCATAACACCAACAGATGAACCAGCGTTACATGGTTTTACATAAACTGCCTTGGATGTTTTGTCGAAAATTTCCTTCAAATTGTATTCATCGTTTTTGCAAAGTACTACGTATTTTGCTTGAGGAATTTTGTTCAATTCGAAAATATCGTTAGTGTATCCCTTGTCCATGCAAAGTGCAGAACCCAACACATTACATCCTACAAATGGCAAATCCAAAACTTTTATGAAACCTTGGATAGTTCCATCTTCACCGTAACTTCCGTGAATTGCAGGAAATATTACAGTGTTTTCTGGATTGATTTTACTGATACAATCGCTGACAGATTCTATTACAGAAAGCTCAGTGTCAAGCACTAATTCGTCGTCGGATTTTATTTCTTCAGTTATGTTTTCTTTCATTATGAATTTTTTATCGCGGCGAACGAAAATCGCACTTACGTTGTATTTTTCTTTTGATAAATTATTTATTAATGTTCTAGCACTTGTGATACTTACTTCGTGTTCAGTACTAGGACCGCCATATAATACATATATATTTTTTTGCATAATTTTTGTCCTTTCTTGTGACTCATTAATATATTACTATAACTAAATCATTATATCAATAAATTAGAAAAATGTATCATTTTTGTTGATTTTAATAAAAAACAATACAAATTTAATAGGACTATTTTACAAATGTGGTAAAATATAGTTGAGCTAAGAAATAGGAGGATTTTATGAAAAAGGAAGAATTTTTGTTGCAATTTGAAAAAAACTTATTTAATTTGTTTGGGAAAGATTTACAAACTTCTACTAAAAAAGAAAAATATATAGCTTTTTCTAAAATAATAATGAACGAATTGGCAGAAGATTGGAAGAAAACTTCTGACAAACACAAAAATTCACGCAATGCCTACTATTTTAGCGCGGAATTTTTGATAGGAAGATCTTTGGGAAATAATTTGTTGAATATGGGTTTGGACGAAGAATATTCACAGATTTTAAAAGGATTGGACATCGACATCAATGAGTTGGAAATTCAAGAAGAAGATGCAGCTTTGGGAAATGGTGGATTAGGTAGACTTGCGGCATGTTTCATGGAAAGTGCAGCGAGTTTGGATTATCCGTTGACAGGTTATGGAGTGAGATATCGCCAAGGACTTTTTAAACAATATTTTCACAACGGATTTCAGATGGAAGTCGGAGATAATTGGACATTGGACAAGGATCCTTGGTCAAGACGTGTAGAATCCGAATCCAAAATCATTAGATACAAAAACCAAGTCGTAAAAGCAGTTCCTTATGATATGCCTGTTGTAGGATACAAAAATCACGTTGTAAACACTTTGAGGCTGTGGCAGGCAGAATGTGATGACGGATTTGATTTTCAAAAATTCAACAATTTTCAATACGATGATTCTGTAAAAGAAAAAAACAGGGCAGAAGATATCACCCGAGTTTTGTATCCTAATGATATACAAAGACCGGGAAAAGTTTTAAGGCTTAAACAACAGTATTTTTTCTGCAGTGCATCAATTCAAGATATAATTGAAAAATACGAGAAAAACTTCCCAAATGATAAGGATTTTGAAGATTTTGCAAAATACAATACTATCCAATTAAACGATACTCATCCTGTTATGGCTATCCCTGAAATGATGAGAGTGTTTATGGATGATAAAAAACTTTCTTGGAAACAAGCTTGGAATGTTACAAGCAATGTGTTCAATTATACTAATCACACGATTTTACAAGAAGCTATGGAAAAATGGAGCGTCGATGTTGTAGAAGAAGTGAGTCCTAGAATTATGGATATTATCGCTGAAATCGACAGGAGATTTGTCAGCGATTTGGTGGGATTGTATTATTCTGTCGATAGGATAGATAATCTCAGAATTGTGAAAGATAATACTGTTAATATGGCTCATTTGGCAATATTAACAGCCGTAAAGATTAACGGCGTTGCAAAAATCCACACAGAAATTTTGAAAAACGAGACATTAAAATCATGGCACGATTTGTATCCGGATAAATTCGTCAACAAAACAAATGGAATTACTCCAAGACGTTGGCTATTTTATTCAAATCCAGAGCTAACGAATTTTATAACAGAACTTTTGGGAGAAGATTGGAAAACTGATCTAACAAAATTAAAAGAGCTTGAAAAATTCCAAGACGATGAGAATGTTTTGGAAAAACTAATGGAAATCAAACTTCACAACAAAATCAGACTCAAAAAATACATCAAAGAGCATGAAAATATCGATGTAGATGAGAACTCGATTTTCGATATACAAGTTAAAAGACTTCACGAATACAAGAGACAATTACTGAATGCTTTTCACATTTTGAATTTGTATTATAAAATCAAAAACAACGAAGTATCCGACATTCCAAAACAAACTTATATATTTGGAGCGAAGGCTGCTCCTGGTTATTTCAGAGCAAAGGCTATTATCAAATTCATAAATGAGGTCAAAAATCTTGTGAATAATGATGAACAGGTTAACAAATATATTAAAGTAGTGTTCTTGGAGAATTTCAACGTATCAATCGGAGAATTGGTGTATCCTGCAGCAGATGTTAGTGAACAGATTTCAACTGCGGGAAAAGAAGCCTCAGGAACTGGAAACATGAAATTTATGTTAAACGGGGCTTTGACTTTGGGAACTTATGACGGTGCTAACATTGAGATTTTCAATCATGCTGGTGAGGATAACAACTTCCCATTTGGAGCAACTGTAGATGTGTTAAATTCGATTAAAGACACATACAATCCTGTGGAGTATTATTATAAGGATGAAAATATAAAACGCGTTGTGGATACTTTGCTAAGCGATTTGATTAATGACAGCGGCTCATTTATGTTCTTGGATATTTACAATTCGCTTGTAAACAGAGATTCTTCATTTAAATTGGACGAATATTTTGTGATAAAAGATTTTAACGATTACGAACGAATTCACGAAAAGATTTTACAAACTTATACTGATGAAAGAAAATGGGCGAAAATGAGTTTGATGAACATCGCTAATTTCGGGGAATTTTCATCGGATAGAACGATAAAAGAATATGCAGAAGAGATTTGGAGGATAAAACCAAATGAAAAAATTTAAAAAGAGTGATATTAACTCAAAGATATTTAATAAAGGAAATAAAGTTTTGTTTTTTCAAGCTGATGGGATTTGTCCATGTGTTCCAGCAAGAAGTGATTTGGAAGATATAGAAAAATCCTTTCAAGACGAAATAGAATTTTACGAATATTCAGCTAAAAATGTTAGACAAATCAACGAGGATGAAATAATCAAACATTTTGAAGCTTTGCCATTTCCAACGACATTGTTCATAAAAGATGGCAACATTATTTACAGATTAGTTGGAGATAATTCAAAATCAACTTACAGAAATTACGCAACCAAATTATTAGAAGAAAAATAGGAGATAATATTGGCTAATTTATTATTTGAGGAAAGGATCAACGAAATACTAGATAATCTTAGGCTTGAAAATGAGCTTGAAAGCACGAAAATTACTTTTTGTACTTTTGACGAACATCATTTTGAAAAACATCAAACCACAGACATCGATGATATCGAATTGAGAGATGACAGGATAAATTGGATATATATCACAGGATTATCAGATACAGATAATTTCATAAAAATGAAAGAAAAATTCAAAATCCATCCTCTTATAATAGAAGACATGTTGGATGTGGAACAAAGGACGAAACTAGAAGCTTATGATGATTATTTGTTCGTGGTAACAGATACTGTGGATTATGATATGTTCAACAGTGTAAAAGAATTGTCGTTTAACCAAGTTTCTTTTGTTTTGAAAGAAAATCTGTTAGTGACTGTAGAGCAAAACAAAACCACATCATTTGACAGGGTTTTGGACAAGTTAGAAAAAATTCCTGTTTTTAGACCGAAAACTACAGATGGACTATTGCTTTTATTAATGGATGCATTTATCGACAACTACTATCAAATTTTTGATATTTTGGGAGAATACATAGATGATTTGGAAGACGTTATGATGACTAATCATGATGACGATATTCTCAGAGAACTTTACACAATGAAGAAAAACCTGATATTTTTGAGGAAGACTTTGTGGCCTTTGCGTTCAGTTATCAATGAAATTTCGAAGTTCAGAGTAAATTTGGTAAGTCACAACACATCTATTTACATGAGAGATTTGTACGATCACATAATCCAAATGCTTGAATTCATAGAAGTGTATCGCGATATGATTAACTCCATGATAGATGCTTTTGACACTAATATCTCCAACAGAACTAACGAAGTAATGATGGTATTGACTGTGTGGTCGACGATATTTTTGCCGTTGACATTCTTAACAGGAGTCTATGGAATGAACTTTAAATATATGCCGGAACTTCAAGGGAAATACGGATATATTTTATTCTGGGTTACTGCTGTTGTGATTACTAGTGTTATGATTTATTATTTTAAAAAGAAAAAATGGATGTAGTATAAAGGAGATTTTATGGAAAACAGTACTTTTTTGGCATCTGATTATGAAAAAGAACAAATTGATGCTATTAAAAAAATACTGCGAGTGTATTTTAGTGGAGATATTGAATTTAGCAAGAATTTTTCTGAGTTGAAACCAAACATAGACAACCAAAATTTGAAAGAAGTTTTGAATGAACTAGATGAAAATATAAACAGAGATGATTTGATAAGATATGTCAATGATATCAACATAATGGCTTATAATGAGGAAAATAGGCTTTGTTTTATGTATGATGCTGACAGGAAATTTACAAAGGAAAGAAAGATTGCACTTGAGAATTATCCACGAGATGAAAACTATGGTTTTTGTATTGAAAAATGGATAAATAAATGCGATAGTATCCTTTCCAATTCGTCGTCTGATTTGCAAAATGCAATCTATAGCACTATGCTTGATATTTGCTGTGAGGAAATGGGTATACTTGTCGTAAGGATATGTGAAGGTGATTTTGATTGGACAGATGATCACGCAATGGAAAAATTGAACGAAATTGTAAGTAATATAAGGAAGGGAGATTTTTGTTAATGAAAGTTATATTAGCAGTAGATAGAAATTTTGCGATAGGAAAAGATGGAGATATGCTTTTTTCAATTCCTGAAGATATGCAAAGGTTCAAAGAATTAACAACTGGAAATATCGTTATAATGGGAAGAAAAACTTTGGAATCTTTGCCGGATTCAAAACCTCTACCAAATAGAACCAACATAATAATTACAAGCAAAGATTTAGACGGTATGCTTTGCGTAAAAAACGAAGAAGAATTGCTACGCACTCTCAAAGAAATCAACCCAGACCACAAAATGACAGAATATTTGATAGGTGGAGCAAACACGATAGAATCATTGATACATTTAGTTGATGAATTCGTAATCACTTATGTTGACGCAGAATTTGAATATGATGCAAAAATCAGAAACTTATTTGAAGATCAAGATTATTATGTAGCGGAGGAATCAGACATCAAAACTTACGAAGGTATGGATTATAGATATATGGTTTTCAAAAGAAAATAAAAAATAAAGCAAACAAACTTCATGCACGAATATCTAGACTACAAAAATTGTTGATTTCTAAATCTTAAAATCCTAAAATCGTAAACCCGCTTCGCTTACGCGATACGATTTGGGACGGATTTTTTCGATTTGAAATCAAAGCAATTTTTTTCGTATGATATTCTTAGCATGAATATGTGTTACTCTTTTGAAATAAACTGGGGATAATTAACCCAGTTTTTTATTGCCCAAATATTAAGATTTGGCAAAGTTATAATTGAGTATAATGTATTGTGATATAATACGGTTACGGAGGTGAGTAAATGCGTTGTCCTAATTGCAATGAAAAAGTGTTAGATACGGTGAATTTTTGTCACAATTGTGGGTTTAATTTGAAAGAATACCGTGAAAGTTTGAATGAACAAAAGGATATAAAAGAACAACCAGAAGATAATCACGCATCTACAGACAAAGATTATTCATATTCAGATGATGTTATGAACATTTTTAATATAAAAAATCGTGAAAAATCAGCTGAAGAACAAAAGGCTGAAGATATCATAAATAAAAATAAAACGGAACACAAGCCTAAAAGGATTGAAGATATTTTTCAAGTGATTAACAAAAACAAATCTCAATATGGAAAGTTCAATCCCGACAAAGAAGTTGAGAAGAAAATAAACCACGAGGAAGAAAAAGAGCCTGAAGAAAATTATGAAAACACGATTTTTATTACCAAAGGTTATGACGAAAAACAAGAAAAAATTAAAAGAGATGAATCGATAAGATTCACTTCGGCAAATGAGTTTACTATTCATAAGTTTGAAGACGAAGATGAAGATGATGACCAATTTATGGATACTTTTGAGGTTAAAAGTAAACAAGTTTTTGACAAAATCAATTTGTTCTTTACTAAAATATTGAAGAAAATGATGGGAGGCACACAACCTTACAGGTTCTCAATGAGACTTGCGGTTGTAGTGTTATCTGCGTTGCCGCTTTTATTCTTTTACATGAATTCTACAAATCACTGGACATTTACTCAAAAATCAAAAGCAATCGTAGTTATGGTTTCGGTGTTGGTTTTGGATGTTTTCCAAAAACTTTTATCCTACAGTCTGGGACTTAAACTAGCAGGAACGAAATTATATCAACCAATCGACAAGGATTTGAGATATAATATCTCAGTTTTACTTTCGGTTATAGAATCTCTAATATTTAGCTTATTTGGTGTTTTAACTGCAGGAGGACTTGTTGGTTTTAGTTCGTCTGTTTTCACGTTCACATTTTTGGGTGCACACGCTTTTATATATCTAATTTCATTGGTAATATTGATATTATTTGCAACAATTATTTTAGTAGATAGATTTGATTACAAAAATCTGTGGAAAGTTTACGGACTTAATGCAGCTGGAATTGTGATAACAAGACTTGTTGTGTTTATGGTCGTTATGACACTTCTTCAAAAAATATTTTTTGGACTTGCTCCGGGATTAATGTAGGTGATTAAATGATTTACACAGTTACTATGAATCCAGCACTTGAATTTGTAAGTGAAGTTTCGGATTTTGAATTTGACAAAAACAATATATCGGATTTTGATTTGATGCTTCCAGCTGGAAAAGGAATAAATGTTTCGAGAGTTTTAAAACAACTTGGACTTCCGACTGTTGCAACTGGATTTGCAGGAGGTTTTACTGGAGAATTTGTAGAAGATTGGCTAAGAAGAGAAGATATCAAATCTGAGTTCATAAGAATTGATGATAATACTAGAATTAATATCAAAATCACAGGTTCTTCGAAAACCGTAATCGAATCAAAAGGACCTAGCATTTCTCATCAAGAACTACAGGAATTGTTATACTATCTATCAAGAGTTAAAGAAGGAGATACTGTGTTTTTGTCCACAGCTTTTCCGAAAAATATAACAGAAACTGTAATCGAAAGAATGATTGCAATTTGCAAAGCCAACAAAGCACAATTCGTACTTGATATAGATGAGTATTATTTGGAGAGATTTGCTAACGAGGGATCATTACTTGAAAAAATAAGTGTAAAATGCTTGGAACATCTCTTTAAAACAAAAATAGATTCAGAATCAGATTTGCTTAAATGGAAAAATGAAATATCTGGTTTAAAATCTAAATTTGTAATAGTGCCTTTTGTAGATAATAAAGTATATTTGTTCCAAAAGAATTCAATCTATGCTTTTGACATAGAACAGATGTTAAACCAAAAAAGAGATTTTGTTATTGACTCAATAATCGCGGGATTTATCGCGACATTTATCAGAACTTCAGATTATGAAAAGTCTTTTGAAATGGCAAATGCCTGTGCGCTAGCTTCGTTGAAGACCAAGGATTTGCCGAAAAAATTCCAAATAGATGATTGCTTTAAAGATATTAATATAATAAAAATAGACTAAAATAAAAAAACAAGGCGTTGAATTTAATTCATACCTTGTTTTTTTATGTTGTAATAAATTAAGAAATGGAGATTTAATTGAAAATGAAAAAGTTTTCAATAATTAAATATATTTTACCATTTCAATATAACGAATGCAAGCTTTTTGTTACATTTTTTAAAAATTAATAAATTTGTAAATAGGCTCATGATTATCATTACTTTATCATAATAAAGGAAATAAGTCAAGTCATTTTTATGCAAAAATTGATTTTATTTTCTTCTTGAAACCAACTTTAGAAATGAATAAAAATAATTTGATTTTATTTTCATAATAAGCATAAAACGGCATAGAGTCAATACGATAACGAAATCACAAATTTTATTTTTGTGAGCAAAAAGTGTAATTTAATTCGAAAAAGCACGAAAAAACTGTATTTTATACTGAAATTTTAAATTTAAAAATAAATAATAATTGACAAATCCATTTTATGTCACTATAATGAGATAAAGTATTATTTATTATTCATACATAAATCATACGAAAAATAAACTGAAAGGAGAATAAGATGTCTGCTAATAAGAAAATATTGGAAGTTAATAATATGCATACAGCTTTTAGAATAAAAGACGATTATTATGACGCCGTAGACGATGTTTCATTTGAATTGTATGAAAATGAAGTGTTAGCTATGGTTGGCGAATCTGGTTGTGGCAAATCTACACTTGCTACTACAATTATGGGTTTACATAATATGAATTACACTCAAATTAGCGGTGAAGTTATATATAACGGCGAAAATATTTTGAATTATACAGAAGCTCAATTCAATGAGTTGAGAGGTGGAGAAATTGGTATGATATTCCAAGATCCATTGGCATCTCTTAACCCATTAATGAGAATTGGCGAACAAATTGAAGAAGCTTTGTTGTATCACACTGATTTGGACAAAAAACAACGTCAAGCAAAAGCTATTGATCTTCTAAAAAAAGTAGGGATTGAAAATGCTGAAGTTATAGCAAGACAATTTCCTCATCAATTATCAGGAGGTATGAGACAAAGAGTAATCATTGCGATTGCTTTGAGTTGTAAGCCTCATGTTTTGATAGCTGATGAGCCAACTACTGCACTTGATGTTACAATTCAAGCACAAATTCTAGATTTAATAAAAGAATTACAAAATCAAATGAATTCAGGAATTATATTGATAACCCATGATTTAGGAGTTGTAGCACAGACCGCTGATAGAGTTTGCGTAATGTATGCAGGTCAGATCGTTGAGATTGCACCTGTGGATGAGTTGTTCAGTAACCCACTTCACCCATATACTAGAAGCTTATTAAATTCCATTCCGCAAGCAGATAATGAATCTGATCAGTTACACGTAATAGAAGGTATGGTTCCTTCATTAAAAGATTTACCAAGAAAAGGATGCAGATTTGCACCTCGTATTCCTTGGATAGACGATTCAGAACATGAAGAAAACCCAGTATTACATGATGTTGGCAATGGACACTTAGTTCGTTGTACATGCTGGAAGAACTTCCATTTTAAAGACGAATAGGAGGAAAATATGGGATTTTTAGAAGTTAAAAATTTGAAAGTTCATTATCCAATTCGTGGTGGATTTTTTAATACAATTCAAGACTATATTAAAGCCGTTGATGGAGTTGATATGGATATTGAACAAGGAAAAACTTATGGATTGATTGGAGAGTCAGGTTCTGGGAAGTCAACTATCGGAAAAGCTATAGTAGGACTCGAAAAGATTACAGATGGACACATTTTGTACGAAGGAAAAGATGTTACAAGTAGATCTTACAGAAAAAAGATTAACTACAATCAAGATGTTCAAATGATTTTCCAAGACTCAATGAGTTCGCTTGATCCTAAAAAAAGAATTTTGGATATAATCGCTGAACCAATCAGAAATTTTGAAAAACTTACACCTAAAGAAGAAAAAGAAAAGGTGTTTAAATTATTAGACATAGTTGGACTTAACGAAAGTGCAATTTACAAATATCCATTTGAATTCTCAGGTGGTCAAAGACAAAGAATTGGTGTTGCAAGAGCTGTTGCATGTAACCCAAGATTGATAGTTGCAGACGAACCAGTTAGTGCACTTGACTTATCAGTTCAAGCGCAAGTATTAAACTACATGAAGTTGATTCAACAAGAGTTTAATCTAAGCTACATTTTCATCTCTCACGATTTGGGGGTTGTAAGACACATGTGTGATTACATTTATATTATGCATAACGGCAAATTTGTGGAAACTGGTAATCGTGAAGAGTTATACTCTGATCCTCAACATATTTACACAAAAAGACTTATCGCAGCGATTCCTCAAATCGAACCAAATAGAAGAAAAGAGCTTAGAGATGCTAGACAAGCTATTGAAAAGAAGTTTGATGAACAAAAAAATGTCTACTACGATGAAAATGGATCGGTGTACGATTTGACGAAATACAAAGATTCTCATTATGTAGCAGCTAGAAAGGGGGAAATATAATATGACTAAAACAATAATCAGAAGATTTTTAATAATGATTCCTCAATTGATAGTGTTAAGTTTATTTATATTCTTTGTAGCTCAAAAGATGCCAGGGGATCCTTTTACAGGGAAAATCACACCAAGTACTGGTAACTCAAAGGTTGAAGAAGAACTTAAAATAAAATCTGGATTTTACGATCCATGGTATGTGAAATATAAGAGATGGGTTGGAAATGCACTTCAAGGAGATTTTGGAGATTCTTATACTCAAAAGCTACCAGTGAAAGACGTTATTGGTCAAAGAGCTAAGAATACATTCTTCTTATCATTGTTTTCATTAATAATAATGTATGCAATTGCTATTCCTCTAGGAATAAACGCAGGTAGATACAGTGGATCGGCATTCGATCAGGGGGTTAACTTATATAACTTCTTGGCATTAGCTACCCCAGGGTTCGTATTTTACTTGATAATGCTTTTAATATTCGGATACAAGTTAGGATGGTTTCCAACAAGTGGTATCATAAGTCTTGAAGCATCAGCAAAAGGTGGCATGGCAGCGGTATTAAGTAGATTTTATCATATGCTACTTCCTGCAATATCATATGCACTTCTTACAACTATTGGAACTATTCAATATTTGAGAAATGAAGTTGTAGATGCAAAAAGTCAAGACTACGTAAGAACTGCAAGAGCAAAAGGGGTTCCTATTAAAAAAGTTTATAGTAAACACATTTTTAGAAACTCACTTTTACCAATAGCTGCATTCTTCGGATTCCAAATCACAGGTTTGTTAGCTGGTTCTATCATGATTGAAACAATTTTCGGATATCAAGGAATGGGTTCATTATTCGTTGACTGTATTAACCAAAGGGACTACTCAGTTATGACAGCTCTTGTAATGATTTATGGTTTCTTGACACTTTGCGGTTCATTATTAAGTGATATTATCATGAGTATAGTGGACCCTAGAATAAGGATAGATTAGGAGGTTTTTATGAAAGAAGTAAAAGTAACAGAAGAAAAGCTTGAAGAATATAAAGACCTTGCAAAAGATAATCCTACTGGATTTAAAGTAATTGTTAATGAATTCAAAAAAGATAAACTAGCTATAGTGTCATTGGTGGTATTAGCAGTTTTGTGGATAGGAATTTTCGTGGGAGCGATGTTACTTGATAAGGAACAAGTAATGAAAGTTGACATACTTAATTCATACGTAAGACCTGGAGAAGCTGGACACATACTAGGAACTGACCAAGGTGGTAGGGATTTATTTGGACAATTAATTATTGGAGCGAGAAACTCAATTGTAATAGGAATCGCCGTGACAATACTTACATCTGTAATAGGAATAGTTGTAGGTTTATTGATAGGATATTACGGAGGATGGTTGGACAATATTATAATGAGAATTATAGACTTCATACAAATTCTTCCAACAATGATGATTATTATAGTTTTCGTAACAATTGTTCCAAAATATTCGATGTTTACATTCGTAATGATATTTACGGTGTTCTACTGGACAGGGATGGCAAGACTTGTCAGATCGAAAGCTCTTGCGGAAAGTAAAAAAGACTACGTAAATGCTTCTAAAACAATGGGAACTAGCGATTTGAAGACGATGTTTACAGGAATTTTGCCAAATATTTCTTCAATATTAATTGTAGACATGACATTAAGTTTCGCCGGTAACATCGGTATTGAAACAGGACTTAGCTTTCTAGGTTTCGGGCTTCCACCATCAGATCCATCACTTGGAACTTTGGTATCATTAGCCAGAAAGCCAGAAGTTATTCAAGATAAATTATATGTATGGTTACCTGCATCATTATTGATATTAGTAATGATGTTGTGTATAAATTATATCGGTCAAGCATTAAGAAGAGCTTCCGATGCAAAACAAAGGAAAGGATAAGGGTGAAAATAATGAAAAAGAAGTTTAAATCATTATTGGCAATCTTTTTAGTATTGGCATTCGTACTTACTGGATGTGGAAATTCTAAGAAAGATAGCGGAAAATCGTCAGATTCTGGTTCAAAACAAGAATCTAGTACAGGCAAAAATGAAAACGCAGAAAACAAAGGCAACATAGTCGGAGAACAAATGGGCGGCGGTGTTCTTGTTGAAAATGAAGGCGAACCAATTAAAGGTGGTACATTTAGAGTAGGTATTCCTACAGATTCACCATTTAAAGGTATATTCAATAATACACTACAAGACGATAACATCGACTGGACAATCATTGGACCTACAATGTACGGTTCAGCAAATAATGGAGAAAGTTTGGAATTGAGAGATTCTGGAGCTGAAAAATTTGAATGGGATGAAAAAGCAAAAACTGCTACTATCAAATTATCAGACTCATTCAAATGGAATGATGGGAAACCAGTTACTGCAAAAGACATTATCATCAACTACTTAATCATTGGACACAAGGATTATCCTGGTGTACGTTATGATGATGATATGATGAACATCGTTGGTATGGAAGAATATCACGCTGGAAAAACACAAGACATCGCTGGTGTTAAAGAAATTGATGAAAAAACAGTTCAAATTTCATTTAAAGAATGGAAACCTTCAATTAAATGGGGTGCTGGTATTTGGGCTGAACCAACTAATTATGAACAAGTAAAAGACATAGCTATAAAAGACATAATTTCTTCTGATCCAATCAGAAAGAACCCTAAATCAGCTGGACCTTTCTACATTTCAAATGTAGTTCCAGGACAATCAGTTGAATTTAGTGCTAACGAACACTTCTGGGGTGGAAAACCTAAAATCGATAAAGTTGTAATGGAAGTAGTTCCAACATCACAAATTTTAGCATCATTAAAATCTGGTAAATACGACTATATCGCAGGTGGAGCACCTTCAGATACATTCAAAGAAATATCAGAATTAAAAGGATACAAAGTTGCAAGAATGCAAGACATGGCATACACTTACCTAGGATTTAAATTAGGTAAATGGGACAAAGCTAAAGGCGAAGTTGTTGTAGATCCTAATGCTAAGATGGCAGATGTAAACCTACGTAAAGCAATGGGTTACGCAATCGACAACAACGCAGTTGGTGAAAAATTCTATCAAGGATACAGATCACAAGCGACATCAGTTGTTCTTCCTATATTTAAAGATTACTTTAACACTGAATTAAAAGGATACAATTTTGACCAAGAAAAAGCTAAAAAATTGTTAGATGAAGCTGGATACAAAGACGTAGACAATGATGGAATAAGAGAAGACAAAAACGGTAAACCATTTGTAATTAAATTCGCATCAATGTCAGGTGGAGAAATCGCAGAACCATTGTCAGCATACTATATCCAATGCTGGAAAGAAATTGGATTGAATGTTGAGTTGACAGGCGGAAGATTGATAGAATTCAACGCATTCTACGACAAGCTTAAAAATGATGACCCTGAAGTTGACGTATTCCAAGGAGCTTGGGCTGTAGGTACTAACCCTGACCCATCAGGATTATTCAGTAAGAATGCATCATTTAACTACTACAGATATACTAATCCAGAAATGCAACAAGCATTGGATAAGATAGCTGATGGTAAATCATCTGATGAAGAAAGAGCACAAGCTTACAAAGATTTTGCAAAAGTTATGGAAGACAATGTACCATTGATTCCAACACTTTACAGAGAATCATTGACTCCAATCAACAAGAGAGTTAAAAAGTTTGATACAAGATATGTTCAAGATATGAACAAAGACGACTTCAGATGGAATGAAATCGAACTTACAGCAGACCAACCAATGAAAGAATAATAGTTTTAAATTAGTGGGGTGTAAATTTGCGCTCCACTTTTTTCTATGTAAAATATGTAAAAATACGTAAAATATAACGTTTTCGTTTATTGACTTATTCTAGCTTATTCATTAGAATATTAGAGAGGTGTAATGAATGAAGCAGAAAAATATTATTGCTGTAGTTTTGGTAACTGTAGTAATATTTGTTGGAGCTTTTGTAGGATTAAATATTTTAAATTCATCAAAGGCAGAAAAATTAGATAAATTGGCTCACCAATGTATAGTAGATGGCGAATACCAAAAAGCTGTAGATTATTATAGTGAGTTATACGATAGAACAAACGATGGATCTTATATAGATAAAAAACGTGAAGCTGTTGAACTTTTGTCTTCTAAGAATAATTACGATTATGGTGTGAATTATTTAAAGGAAATGAAGTATGTCGATGCAGCAAAAAGTTTCTTGAAAGTAAGCAACAAAGATAGCGTCAATTATCAAAAAGCGCAACAAAGATTGCAAGAAAGCACACAAGCTGTGATAATTGCAAGTGATTCATTTGTAGAAGATGACAACTTTGATGCAAGTTTGAATATGTTAAACTCATACGCACGTGTAATGCCACACGAAACTATTGTTATCGACAAGATAAAAGAAGTTGAAAAAGCAAAAAATCAATACAACGAGAAAAAGCAAGAAGAAGAAAAGCAACGTGCATTGTCTGAGAAAAAAGAAAAAGAAGCCAGAGAAAAAGCTGAAAAACTTGCAAATGAATCAGCAGAAGAATTAAAGAAAGAAAAAGAAAGCACAAAACAACCGGATAAAAAAGATGAAAGTTATGAAACTGATGATAACAAAAGACTTATTGATTTGTGCATTCGTTTAGTTGGCAAAACTTATTTGGTAACTACAGATAATGCCAAAATTTACGAAGAACCAAGCAATAAATCAGAAGTGATTTCCTCAATACCTATGGGAAGTGAAGTGTACATTTATGAAGCAAAACCAGATTCAGGTCAAAGAGTATGGTGTCATGCGATAATAAAAAGTGCAGATTCACTAAAATCATACGATGCGTGGATATCATCGAACAACTTAGAAATTAACGATTAAGCTCTCAATAATGAGGGCTTTTTGCAAATTGCAAACCTTCATGCACGAACATCGGACTCAAAAAATTTGTGATTTCTAAAATTCAATCTTCTAAAATCCGTAACTCGCATTCGCTCAAACAGACGGATTTTTCAACGAAGATTTTCAATTTGAAATCAATTAAATTTTTATCGTATGATGTTCTTAGCATTACGGTTTGCAAGTTATAATTGAAACTGCTCTCAATAATGAGGGCTTTTTTAGTAGAAAGGGGTGTGTTATGGATTTAAATTTTTTGCATTTTGATTTGGATGCTTTCTTTGCCTCTTGTGAAATTCTGGATAATCCAAAATTGAAACACGTCCCAATGGTTGTCGGTGGTAAAAGTCAGAGAGGAATAATTACTACTGCGAACTACGAAGCTAGAAAGTACGGATTGCATTCTGCAATGCCAATATTTCAAGCAAAAAAGATCGTTCCAAATCTTGTTATAGTTACTCCAGATTTTGAAAAATACAGAAGAAATAGCGAGAAAGTTTTCAAGGTTTTGTCGGCATTTTCGACTAAAATTCAAAAGATGAGTATAGATGAAGGTTGCATGGATATTTCTCATATAGATATGGATAGGTTGGAACTGGCAAATCTAATACAAGAAAATGTCAGGATAAAAACGGGATTGTCTATTTCTATAGGAATTAGCTACAATATGAGCCTTGCAAAGCTTGCATCAGATTGGAACAAGCCTCATGGAATCAAAATTATCACACAAGATGATATTCCAGATATTTTGATGGACTTAAATGTGGGAAAAATTCAAGGAATTGGCAGAAAATCTGAGGAAAAACTAAATAATATTGGGATAAAAAAAGTATGCGATTTGTACGATTTATCCAGAAATAATTTGAGAGAATTATTTGGTAAATTTGGCGAAGTGATTTACGATAGAATTCGTGGTATTGACGATAGACAGTTGGATTTGTCAAGAATTAGAAAATCTATTGGAGTGGAGTACACTTTTGAAAGAGATTTGAAAAATTACAATGAATTACTAAAGAAAGCCAGTGAATTCAGCGAAGAATTGGCAGAAGATCTTCATAAGAAAAATATTAAAGCGAAAACAATTAGGATTAAAATAAAGCTTAGCGATTTTTCGGTGATTACAAAATCAATGACTCTTGATGAATACATTTGTGATGTCAAGGATATTTATAGGATTGTGAAGTATCTTGTGGTTAACACTAAAATTGAAAAGCCTGTCAGACTTTTTGGGATTACTGCTGCAAACCTTAGCGACACGACTTTTGAGCAGTTAAAATTTTTATAGTAAAAAACTTTACATAATACCTTGCAATATGTACTACTGTGTATTATAATGTAATCAGGAGGTAAGATATGAACACACAATTAAAAAAAGGGATTTTAGAATTATGTGTCTTATCGGTTATATCTAAACAAGACAGCTACGGATACGAAATTATAGATCAGATAAAAGATAAGATACCAATGAGCGAAGGAACGATTTATCCTATGCTTAGAAGATTGAAAAACGACAAATACTTGGAAGATTACACTGAACAATCAGAGTCAGGTCCATCTAGAAAATACTATAAGATAACAGACGAAGGAAAAACTTATTTGCACTCACAACTTGAAGATTATAAAAAATTGGTTGAAAGTGTTAAGACCTTGTTAGAGGAGGGTTTTTAAATGAATAAAGAACAATTTATGGAACTTTTAGATTATTATTTCAGAAATGTCGACGAAACAACTTACAGAGAAATAAAGAATGATTACGAAGAACATTTTAGAATCGGCGTTGAAAACGGAAAAACTGAAGAAGAGATTTCAACTGAATTAGGTAATCCAAGAGAGATATTCAACGAATGTAAAGAAGCTGGAATCATCAGAGAAAACAACTTATTTGGTATGTTTAACTTGGATAGCATTGGTGATTTCTTTAATTCTAAAATTTTTGACCAATCTAAAGACAAAGACTATGATTTGTCACAACAAACATTGGAATTTGACAATGATTTTCACAGAATTGAAGTTAAATCGAATGCGGACATAGATGTGTCAACTCACGAATTGGATAAAATAATCGTAACTTACACTACAACTGATGAAACACAAAAGTTAGATGTAGATTATATGAATCACGTGTTGAAGCTTGGTAAAGTTAAAATGGAAAAATTCTTCCAAAAAAGTTTCATCAAATCAATTTCTATCAAAATTCCACAAGACAGTGATTTGGGATTAAACATTGCGACAGCAAGTGGAGATGTAAATGTAGATGTTATTAGTAATGATGTTACTTGCAACACTTCAAGTGGTGATGTAAATATCACTACACAATCGAACAATGTAAATGTCAACACTGCAAGTGGAGATGTTCAAGTTTCCAAATGCAAAAAAGAAATTTACGTTAATACTGTAAGCGGTGATGTGAAGGTGAATTCTGAAAATCCAGAAATCACAGTGAACACTGTAAGTGGCGATATCGAAATCGATGTGAACGAAAACAAAGATTTGAATGTGAGAGGTGTATCTAGCGATATTAATATCCATATCAAAGAAAAGAAAGGTTCTATAGAACTTAGAACTGTTAGCGGTGAAATTCAAATTGATAGTTACTACAAAGATAGTTCGAAAAAAATCAGTAAATCTCACGACCAATCATTCTCAAATGATGAAATCGAAATAAGTGCTGCAACAGTTAGTGGAGATATTACTGTAGATTAGAATCTAAATAGACTGCAATGATTTTTCGTTGCAGTTTTTTTATTGTAAATTTACAGTTAAATATTATTATAACGTAAAAAAAACATTGAAAATATGATAAAATAGAAGGTAATATGGAGGAATAATAATTTTGAAAATAATAGTAACTTGCGCATTCGGTTTGGAGAGCTTGGTCAAAAGACAACTTTTGGATATGGGCTATGAGAATTTGAATGTAAACGACGGAAGAATAATGCTTGAAGGCGATGAAAAAGATATCGCAAAATTAAATATAAATTTGAGATGTGCAGACAGAGTTCTAATCGAATTGGGTAATTTTAAGGCTGTATCATTCGAACAACTTTTTAAGGGCGTTGAAAAAATAAATTGGTTGAATATTTTGGAAGCGGATTCTAATTTTATTGTAGAAGGCAGAAGTTACAAATCAAAATTATTTTCTATTAAAGACTGTCAATCGATTACGGAAAAGGCGATTATTAAATCTCTTCAGAAAAAATACAAGGTGGACTGGTTCTCAAAATCCAAGGGGAGATTTAGGATTGAAGTTAGTCTGGTAAAAGATATTTGTTCGATAACTTTGGATACCTCTGGAGACGGACTTCACAAAAGAGGATACAGAGAAGAATCAGTTCTTGCCCCTATAAGAGAAAACTTAGCAGCAGGAATTATCGATTTATCATTTGCTAATAGCGACAGACCTCTTGTGGATTTGTTCTGCGGCAGTGGAACTTTTGCGATAGAAGCTGCGAGAAAATTCAGAAATATTGCACCTGGAATTGATAGAAAATTCGATTTTATTAATTTTAATGATAAATTTAACAATGCATACAAACAAGAGCGTACCAAAGCTTTGGAGAGCATTGATTACGATAAGAAGATAGATATTTTCGCAAGTGATGTAGATGGCTCAGCGATTGAAAAAGCTATTGCAAATGCGGAAAATGCAGGAGTCAGAGAGGATATTAGATTCGTGACGAGGGATTTCAGAAATGTTGTGTTAAATGATAATTACTTCGTTCTAATATCTAACCCACCTTATGGAAAAAGGCTTGGCGAAAGACAAGAAGCCGAGAAGATTTATAAGGATTTGGGAATTAAAATGGCAAAATTCAAGACTGCATCACAATATATAATCACAGATTGCGAAGAGTTTGAGAAATTTTACGGCAAAAAAGCATCTAAAAATAGAAAGATGTACAACGGAAATATGAAGTGTTATTTGTATCAATATTTTGGTCCGAGACCTAAATAGGAGGAGATATCCTTGGAGAAGAAATCAAGTGAAGATGTTAGTGATTTCAAAGGATCTGATTACGAGGTTCTAAATTCTATGAAGGATTTAGTTAGAGTAATAGATAAAGATGGGGTAATAATATTTGCCAATACTAGCATGATAAAATCTATGCCTATCAATCCAATAGGAGTGAATTGCTATTTGGATTATAGTGAAGATTTTCCAAAATGTTTGGCAGATAGGAAATACCGTTTGAACAGCACTATCAAAGAAAAAAGAAAAATAAATGGCGTGGATTATTCCATAACTTCTTCTCCAGTTATGGATAAAGATGGAGAAGTGGTAAGTACTGTCGAGGTTTTCAGAGATATTTCAAAAGAGGTCAAAACTCAGATTGATTTGATTAATGCGAACAAGGACATCAAGGATGAAATCAAATTCGCCAAGCACATTCAAAGCAAAACTTTGCCTAGTAAGGGTGAGCATGTCGGTTTGGATTTGGATTACAGCTATATTTCATCTAGGGATTTGTCAGGAGATATCATCGATTGCATAGATATTGACGAAAGATTTGTAGGAATTTACATCGCAGATGTTGTGGGACATGGGATTGCGGCATCTATTTTGACGATGTTTATCAGACAGACAATGAGGTATTTGGTAAGTAGAATTACAGATTCTAGACCGAAAAGAGTGCTGAAGGATTTGAATACCACATTTACTGAACTTAATTTATCGGTAGACAAATATTTTACGATTTTTTATGGGTTATACGATAGAAAACTCAAAATATTTTCATATGCAAATGCTGGGCACAATGGTATTCCATTTTTGATTTCCAATGATAAATTAGAAGAATTAAAGGTTACAGGTCATCCTATCTCTCCAATGTTTGAAGGAGTTGGGTTTGATCAGAGAGATATATTGGTCTCCAGTGGTGATGAATTAATTATGTACACTGATGGGATAACTGAAACTAGAGGATTTAACAACGAATTTTACGGCGAAGAAAGACTAAAAAGAGATTTAATGAAAGTTCCAGATAGAAGAATTGAATATGTGTTAAACGAGGTGAATTCTTTTAGGTTTTTGGAACAGGATGACGATATTGTTCTAGTGAGTTTGAAGGTTCTATAGGAGGAAATATGTTCAAGCTAGATTTTTCAAATACGACAAGTCATAATTCTGTGGATACTTTGAGAACAGAATCCGTAAATGCTTTAGAAAAGCTTTTAAATAAATCCTGTGAAGGCAAGGAATTCACAGGATGGATTGATTTGCCTAAAAATTACGACAGAGAAGAATTCGAGAGAATTAAAAAATGTGCTAAGAAGATAAGAGAAACGTCTGACTGCTTGGTTGTGATTGGAATCGGTGGTAGTTACATGGGGGCAAAGGCGATTGATTATGCGATGAGCGATTATTTTGAGAAATCGGGCATCGAAATCATCTACGCTGGTTTCCAATTGTCTTCTACGTATTTGGCTGAACTTTTGGAATATTTGAAGGACAAGGATTTTTGTGTAAATGTAATAAGCAAATCGGGAACTACTACAGAGACTGCAATCGCTTTTAGATTTATAAAGGAATTAATGGATGAAAAATACACAAAAGAAGAACAAAAGAGCAGAATTTTCGCCACGACTGATAAACAAAAAGGTGCATTGAAAGAATTGTCTGATATCAATGGTTATGAAACTTTTGTAGTGCCAGATGATATCGGTGGAAGATTTTCCGTTCTAACTTCTGTTGGATTATTGCCACTTTGTGTAAAAGGCTTGGACATTGACAAATTGATGATGGGTGCATCCAATGCAATGAAAGATTTTACAAAACTTGACTATGAGTCAAATTTTGCACTGCAATACGCTTCATTCAGAAATGATATGTATCGCAATGGAAAAGATATAGAGATACTTATTAATTACGAAATGAGATTAAAATATTTTTCTGAATGGTTCAAGCAATTATTCGCAGAATCGGAAGGAAAAAACAACAAGGGAATATTCCCAATGATGTGTAATTTCACGACGGATTTGCATTCAGTAGGTCAAATGATTCAAGATGGACAAAAAAATGTATTTGAAACTGTGATTTCAGTAGAAAATCCACGCAAAGATTTGTATATAAAATCCGATGCTGATAATTTGGATAATCTGAATTATTTGAGCGGTAAATCAGTAGATTATGTGAATAAGATGGCTATGCAAGGAACGCTTAATGCGCACTTGTCGTCAAATGTTGAAAGTGTTGTCGTGAAAATTGATGAGATTAATGAAGAAAATCTAGGATATATGATTTATTTCTTCGAGATGAGTGTTGCGATTTCAGCGCTTGTTTTGGGAGTGAATCCTTTTAATCAACCAGGAGTTGAAGAATACAAGAAGCAAATGTTTAAACTATTAGAAAAGCCGGGTTATTAATATGAAAGAGAATTTTAAAAAAATAATTTTGTACGAGAAAAGTTACGAGGTTTCGAAAATAATATTGGTTTTATTGACATCTGTTTTATTTTTGAAATTTGCTAAGGTAGACCACGTTTTTGTTAAATCGTTTTTTATAACTGTGTTTTCATTCGTGCCAATAATAGGAGCGGGAGTGTATTTTATTCCAGCAATCATTCTTAATTTATTAGAATCAAATACGCTCTATCTAGCGATGTATGCGTGGTTATTTTTGGCATTAATTAGCATTGATAAAATAATTTACAGCGTGTTTTACGATTTGCCATTTGATTACAGCCCAATATTTTATGTTATTATGGGAATGATTTTGTATTTGATATTTGGCAAATACATATTGATGGTGTTTAGTTTGTTTGTTTACGGAATAAACGTGTACAACAATTACAACAAGTACAAGAAAACAAAAGCTTTTTACAACAAAGCTTTGTTCAATTTCATTGATTTGAAACAAATTATTCAAGAAAATTAGAATGCGGAGGAAATTGTGGAAAAATTATTGATTGCAAGAGGAAACGAAGATATCGAACTTCTTTCAAATAAAGTAAATCAACATGGGCTTATCGTAGGAGCGACTGGAAGCGGAAAGACAGTTACATTAAAAGTGTTGTGCGAATATTTCTCAGATTTGGGAGTGCCAACTATTTTGTCAGACGTTAAGGGAGATTTGTCAAACTTAGCATCGGTTGGTGAAATGAACGATAATCTTAAATCTAGACTAGATGAAATGAATATCACTGATTTTAATTTCAAAAACTATCCTGTGAATTTGTGGGATGTTTACGGAGAAGCTGGTCTTCCATTGAGAGTTTCAGTTTCTGAAATGGGTCCGATTTTGTTATCGCAAATTTTGGATTTGAACGATACTCAAGCGGGAATTTTGAATATTGCATTTAGGGTTTCAGATGAGGAAGGGCTATTGTTGTTGGACATAAAAGATTTGCGTTCTATGCTTAATCATTTGTCGGACAACAGGGAAGTTTATTCAAAAAAATACGGAAATATCACAACTCAAAGTATTAGCGCAATCATGAGAAAATTATTGTACATCGAAGATATGGGTGCAGATAAATTCTTGGGAGAACCAAGTTTGGATATAAGAGATTTGATGAAGACAGATTCTGATGGACGCGGATTTGTGAATATAATTTCTTCTGCAAGACTTATTAACGAAAAAAACTTGTATTCGATGTTTTTGTTGTGGCTGTTATCAGAACTTTTCGAATCACTACCAGAAGTTGGCAACCCAGAAATCCCAAAACTTGTGTTCTTCTTTGACGAAGCACATTTGTTATTTGATAATGCAAACAAAATGATAATGGATAAAATAGAACAAGTTGTAAGACTTATTCGTTCAAAAGGCGTGGGAATATTCTTCATCACACAAAACCCACTAGACATTCCAGATTCGATTTCTTCGCAATTAGGAAATAGAATTGTGCATCAATTGAGAGCATTCTCTCCAAAAGAATTGAAGGCTGTGCAAAAAGTTTCTGAAACTTTCAGAGCAAACGAAGATATGAATGTAAAAGATGAAATTGTAAACTTACGAACAGGTGAAGCGTTGATTTCATTTTTGGATGAAAAAGGAGCACCAAGTATAACTAAAAAAGGACTCGTACTTCCACCACATTCATCATTTACGCCACTTTCTAAATCAGACGTGGATTATATTGTGAAAAACTCTGATTTGCATCAAAAATATTCACAATCAATCGACAGAGAATCTGCTTATGAAATATTGCAAAAAAAATTGCAAAATCAAATCAAAGAAGAGCCGGAAAAACAAACTAAGAAATCCAAGAAACAAGAAAAATCTCCGATAGAAGATTTCGCGTCTAAAAGCATTAACTCCATGCTTGGTAGTTTTACAAGACAAATCGGAAGAGATATCGCGCGCGGAATTTTTGGATCAATAAAAAAGAGCATAAAATTTTAAGAAACCTCCCAGATGGGAGGTTTTTAAATGTGCTAAAGATTATTTTATAGTTTTTCGGCGACTAATACTAACGGTCTAGAATTTTCCTTATCGAATTCTGCTTTATTAAATCCACCGTATATTTTTATATTCTCAAAACCATTTTGTTCTAAAAGTGTTACTAATTCATCAGATGTTATCGGAAATAAATTAACGTCGTTTTCAATGGATTTATCACCGGCTGTCATAACTGTGTTAAATCGTATAAAATCACCGCTTCTGAAATATTTTCGTACAAATTCAACTTTTTTGTTTTTGATAGTAGGAAGATTTCCTAAGTAATCATCATCTACTTGTAAAAATGGATAGAAATTAATGATTTGAATTACAAGATTTCCTTTTGTGTCTAACTTGTCGTAGCATTTTTTCAAAAATTCATTTATTTTTTCTGAAGATTCCAAGTGTACCAAAGAATTTCCGATGCAATAAATCAAACCGAAATTATCTCTCAATTTGTCGATATCTAGCATATTCATACATTTAGCATCGATTTTATTTTCATTAATCGCTTTGTTCACAAACTTTTCTTCCAAATCAATCCCCATCACATCAAACCCATCATCTTGAAGTCTTTTCGCAACTTTTCCTGTGGCACACGCAACATCCAAGATTTTGCCTTTAGCATGTTCTTCTAAGAAATTTATTTGCTTGTCATTTGGTTGAAATATATCTTCGTAATTATCTGAAATTGAATCGTAAAATTTACTCATATCATCACCTCTAATGTATTTATACCCAAAAGAATGTTACAATTTTATAAAGTTGTCATAATTTTGTAATAATTTCAAATCCTGTGATATAATTAGATAAATGAGGTGGAAACTTGATACGTAATAATCACGATAGATTTCTAGAAGAAAAAAGAAGACGCGCAGTAAAACGAAGGATTGTGTTTTCTGTATTTCTTCTAGTAATTCTATTTTCAATCATAAAAGTAAAAAACGATAGACAAGAGCATGCAGCTGAACAAAAACAAGCTGAGATAGCTCAGGAGAAAAAAACTTCCGTACAACAAGACTCCAAACCAGAAGAACCAGTGGAAAAAGAGAAAACTGATGAGGAGGTTTTTGAAGAAATCAAAAAAACTGAAAATATTTACCAAAACACATTTAAGAGAAATGAATTGTTGCACAATTTGGAAGTTTACGCTAAGTACAATCCTAATGCAAAATTAGTGATGAAAAACGCTGATGACATTCATCCATCTCTTTTAAAACTTGCTGGTAATAACTACACTGCGGTTAATTTCGTGGCGAAAACAATTGATTCTACAATAAAAAACGACTATTCATATCCAGAAAATGCAAATAATTCAAATGTGCCATTGTATTTGCAGTGGGACAAGAGATGGGGTTATGAAAAATACGGATACGGAATTATAGGTTTTACTGGATGTGGCCCTACAAGTTGCGCTATGGCGATGTCGTATTTGAAAAACGATCCTTCAATCACTCCAGCTAAAATAGCAGAAGAAAGTGATCGCAACGGATATTCGTCATCAGAAGGAACAAGCTGGGGATTTTATCCTTATATCGCAAGAAAATACGGATTGAAAGCTGTGCAAATGGATGCGAATTATAATGTTATAAAAGAGAATATAAAAAAAGGAAATCCGATCCTAATTTCTGTAAGACCTGGTGATTTCACACAAACGGGACATGTTATGGTGATTTCGGGAATAGATTCAAATGGCAATATTATAATTAACGATCCGAATAGTTTTACTAATTCGCAAAAATCATGGAAATATGACAGATTACAACCACAAATCAAAGCGATGTGGGTGTTTAGTAATGGAGTATAAATGAAAAAATACACAAAATACAAAAAAGATCTTGAATATTCTTATACAATGGGACCTTTTCCAACTTATGAACTTATTGAAAATAAGGCTGATATTGTTGAGGAGGTCTTAATTTCTGAGGATTTCAATGACACAGAAAAACTGATAAATATATTGAATGATAAGAAAATTCCTTATACGATTTCAAGTAAACAAATAAACAAAATTTCATTAAAAGATAAGGAATACGTGATTGGAGTTTTCAAAAAGCAAAAATCAAAATTACAAGAAAAAAACCACATAATTTTGGACGGAATAGACAACATGGGAAATCTCGGAACGATTATGAGAAGTATGCTTGCATTTGGATATAAGGATTTGGCTTTGATATCAAATACGTGTGATGTTTACAATCCTAAAGTTGTCCGTGCCAGTATGGGAGCTTTTTTCAAATTGAATATCCAAAGATTTGATAACCTACAAGATTATAAGAAAAATTTCCCGGAAAATAAGATTTATTCGTTTTTGCTAGATGAAAGTTCAGATGAACTTGGCGATGTGAAGTTCGAACAACCATTTAGCTTGGCATTTGGAAATGAAGGGGCAGGGCTTCCAAAAGAATACTACAATGAAAATAAGATTTTCATCAATCAATCTAAGGATGTGGACTCCTTGAATTTACCGATAGCTTGTTCCATTGCAATGTATCAATCGAGGGTGATTTAATGAAGAGAGTATTTGTATTTGATTTGGACGGAACGTTGATAGATTCTATTGAAATGATAAATAATTGTTTCAACTATACCACTAAAAAATTCGGGCTTAAACCTGTAGAAAAGGAAAAATTTAATTATTTTCTTGGAGATGGACCTAAAATTTTGGTGGAAAAATCTTTGAATTATTTAATAGAGCGTGATAATTTGGATGAAGCAGTGATTAATTCGAAATTTTCTAAAATCTACGACAGCTATATTGAGTATTACAACGGATATGACGATAAGAAAACGCAACTGTATCCATACATTAGAGAAAGTTTGGATAAATTAAAAGAAATGGGCGCGCTTGTTTGCGTATGCACGAATAAAACTCTTCCAGCAGCGGAGAAAATTTTGAACAATTTATTTCCAAAAGGCTATTTTGATTATGTGTCTGCACTGGAAGATGAAACCAAAAGAAAGCCTAATCCATTTTTGCTAGAAAAAATCGTGGAAGATTTGGATATTAAAAAAGAAGAGATTGTATATTTTGGAGACACTGATACAGATATTGAGACGTGTAAAAATGCGAGTGTAACAAGTGTCGGTGTTGAGTGGGGATTTAGAGAAAGAGAAGAACTCGTAGAATCGGGAGCAGATTTTGTGATTTCTGATCAAAGAAGGATAGTTGATTTTTATGGAGAATTACCAAAAAATATTGGATAAAACAATTGAAAATCTAGACGGAGGAGAAACACTTCTTCTTCACAGTTGTTGTGGGCCTTGTTCCAGTTATGTTTTGGAATATTTGTCACAGTATTTTAAGATAACTATTTTGTTTTACAACCCAAACATTTCTCCACAATCTGAGTTCGATAAGAGAGTTGTGGAGCAGAAAAAAGTCATCGCAAATACAAAAGCAAAATATCCTATTGATATAATCGTCGACAAATACGATCCAGATGAATTTTACGAAAGAGTTGCTCCTTATAAGGATTTGGGAGAGAAATCACAGCGATGCTATGAGTGCTACGATTTGCGAATCGACAGAACTTTCGACATTGCAGATGAGATGGGTTTTGATTTTGTAACGACGACGTTGTCGGTTAGCCCTCATAAAAACAGCCAATGGATTAATGAAATCGGAGAAAAATTAGAACAAACTCATAAAACTAAATTCTTGCACTCTGATTTCAAAAAGAAAAATGGTTACAAGAGGTCGATTGAATTATCAAAGGAATTTGATTTGTATAGACAAGATTACTGTGGATGCGTTTACAGCAAAAAAGAAGCAGAACAACGACATAATAATGATTGATTGAATCGGTGATTTTTATCGCCGATTTTTCATTTCTAAAATATTTAAAATGAGAATTATATGACAAAATTATTATAAAAATTTGGAATTATAGTATTTGAATCGGCTAAAGTTGTTTGATATAATTAAATAAAGGAGATTTTATGAATTTTGAAAAAAATGTAATGGTTAAGAAATATAACGATGGAGTTATAGAAGAAGTAGAAGATGTTATTCTTAGAGAATTTTTGTTGGATATCAATATTAATTCGAAACCGATTGTTAAACTTTTGTGTATTGAAAAGGATTTACAAGAACTTGTGACGGGATATCTTATCACGGAAAATATTGTAAGGCCAGAAGATATACAAAACGTAGATATAAATATTGATGGAAATATTTGTAATGTTGAGTTGAAAGATATCGATAACACTCCAAGTCATGTGACTACAGAAAGTGGAGATTACAAAAATGTTCCATACAATTTTACAAACAGAAATGAAAAAGTCACTCCGATTGATTGGGATGAAGAAACGTTGTTGAAGATTTCCAATTACAATTTATCGGGATCGCAGTTATTCAAAGAAACTGGCAATGTGCATTCTGTTGTTTTGGCAAAAAATGGAGAAATAATTTGCCAATGTGATGATATCGGTAGATATAACGCTTTTGACAAAGCCGTTGGAACAGCTGTATTGAAAGGCGAAAAATTATCCGATCTGATTGCATTTACATCAGGGAGAATTCCTTCATCAATTGTTCAAAAATGTATCAATTCAGGAATTTCTGTCATAGTTTCTAGAAGTGCACCAACGGATATTTCTTTGGAACTAGCAAGCAAATATAATTTGTCCGTAATCGGCTTTTGTAAACAAAGTCGTTTAAATATTTATAGGGATTTTAGAAAGAAGGATTAGTTATGAAAAAATTAGCGGATTTTTTGTATGCCATTATGGCAGGGGCATTTATTGCTATGGGCGGAGTTGTGTTTTTGAGCCTAGACAATAAAATCGTTGGAGCATTTATGTTCAGTTTGGGACTTTTTGCTGTGTGTACTTTGAAGTATAATTTGTTTACGGGAAAAGTTGGATATCTGTTCTGTAATGATGTGAAAACTTATTTGCCATGGTGCTTGATGGTGTGGGTTGGAAATTTAGTTGGTAGTATTATCGTAGCGGAATTGGTTCGTCTTACAAGAGTTGCCCCAGGAATTATCGAAAAATCCACGAAATTGGTTCAAGTAAAAGCAGACGATACTTTGATTAGTTTGTTTGTTTTGGGTATTTTCTGTAATATTATGGTTGTTCACGCTGTGGATCAATACTTAAACAATCCTCACGAAATTGGAAAATATTTGGGAATTGTAATGAGCATTATGGTATTTATCCTATGCGGATTTGAACACTGTATTGCAGATATGTTTTACATTCAAATGGCAAGAATGTGGAATTCACAAACAATTATCGCTCTAATTGTCATTACTTTGGGTAATGTGTTGGGCGGAATTTTGATTCCAACAATGAGAAAAATCAACACAAAATTAAAGAGTGAATAAGGTTGAATAAATGTTATTACAAGTAGAAAAAGCTAAGGAGATTCTTAGAAAAATACAAAAAAAAGCATCTGATATTGAGGAAATTGATATCGATGATGCTTATAACAGAGTTTTGGCGGAGGATGTGTTGGCGAAGTTCAACAATCCTCCTTATCCAAAAAGTGCAATGGATGGATATGCTGTAAGTAGCAAAGATTTTGACAAATTATCGAAAAAGAAAATTATTGGGACGAATTTTGCAGGTGATTGCAATGACTTTGAATACGAAGAAAATACTTGCGTGAGAATAATGACAGGTGCATTCGTACCACAAGGCTACGATGCAATTGTAAAACAAGAAGACTGCGAAGTAGTTGATGATTTTATTGAAATCAAAAAATCTTACAAGCCTTTTGATTACTACATCAAAGAAGGCGAAGATGTGTCCAAAGGAGATTTGTTAATTCCTAAAAACACGAGGATTTCTTCAGTTGATTTATCGATTTTGGCTTCAAATGGTTATGCAAAAGTTAAAGTTTATAGGAAATTAAAAGTAGCGCTATTGTCGACAGGATCTGAATTGTTGTATCCTGGGGATGATTATACTCCAGGTAAAATCTACAGTTCAACTACTTTTACATTGAAATCTATTCTAAAAAATTCAGGCGTAGAAGTTGTCGAACAAAAAAACTGCATGGATGATGAAAAATCAATTATAAAAGAAATAAAAAACCTAACACAAAAATCAGATATCGTTATAACAACGGGCGGAGTTAGTGTTGGTGACAAAGATTTAATGGAAACCTGCATGAAACAAATCGGAGAAGTTTTGTTTCATAGAATTGCCATGAAGCCTGGAACTCCAGTGATGGCATCAAAAGTAGGTGACACAATTGTGTTGTCGTGTTCTGGAAGTCCGTTTGCAGCTTTTTGTAATTTTGAAGTTTTATTTTGGGATTTGTACAATAAATATTATGGATTAAATGTAAAACAATTTGAAAAAGGAAAAGTTGTAAAAGGCTCGATGAAACCTTCCAAGCTTCAACGATACGTCAGATGTTTTGTAAAAGATTCTGAGATTACGATTTTTGATAAGCACAAGAATTCTATGCTACAAGATTTGACAAATTGTAATGCGCTTTTACTTCAAAAACAAAACGAAAATTTGGAAGTGGGTTCAAGCGTGGATTATATATATTTGGGTGAAATATGAGAGCTTCTGTAGGAATATTGGCTGGCGGAAAAAGTGTGAGAATGGGTCAAGACAAGTTTAATTTGAACTTTTACGGTCACACTTTTATAGAGGAATTAATAGATAGGTTCAAAGATTTTGAAGTAATTGTTTCATCTAATACAGCCGATTATTCTCCAATTAAAACTGTAAAGGACACTTATATTGATGCGGGACCTTTGAGTGGAATATTGGAGATTTTAAAAAATTCTACAAATGAATATGTATTTATAACTTCTTGCGATATGATAAATGTAAAATCTGATTTGGTGGATTTTGCAGCATCTATCGCAAGTTTTTCAGATGAAGCTGTAATTTTTGAAACAGATGGGAGATGCTATCCTACTTGCGGGATTTTTTCGAAAAAAATTATTCCTGTTATAGAAGGAATGCTACAAATTGGAGATTATCGTGTGATGAATTTGGTTAAGAAAATCGATGCGAAATTTGTTAATTTGAAATACACAATTTTTGAGGATGAATTTGTTAATATTAATTATCCAGAGGAATTAAAACAAAATGCGACGCCTTTGATTTGTATCTGCGGCAAAAAAAATAGTGGCAAGACTACTTTTATTAAAAAGCTTGTTGGAGAATTGAAAAATAGGGGTAAAAGCTGCTCGGTAATTAAACACGATGGGCACGATTTTGAGCTTGATTTCAAAGATACTGACACTTTTTATTACAAAGAGTACGGCGCTTGTCAGACCTTGATTTTTAACGATAAATACTTTAAATTAGATGGTAGGAGTAAAAATATTTATGATTTGATCAAATTATTGGACGATGTCGATTTGATTATTATCGAAGGAATGAAGGATTCAGATTTCATTAAATACGAATGTACTCTTACAGATAATTTGGTATGTAGCGATGTAAATAAATACGGAATTATTAGCGACAGAAATTTTACGGGGTATGATAATTTCGATATAAATAATCCATCAGAGTTTACAGACTACATTATTCGAAAATTTAAAATTTAGAAGGTATTTATGGAAAATATTTTGTGCAATATGATAAAAATCAATCGTGGAAATGATGTTTTGGTTTTAGATAAAGTAAAAAAATACGGCTGGGAAGGGTTAACTTTTCCAGGAGGTCATGTCGAAAAGGTAGAATCTATAACTGAATCTGTCATTAGAGAAGCGAAAGAGGAAACTAATTTGGATATTGAAAACATAAAATATGTTGGAATGATTAGCTGGTACGACATTGACAACAACGACAGAATTGTCGGATTTTTGTATGAAACTGATGATTTTTCTGGAGAATTGATAAAGGAAAATATCGAAGGAACGTTGGAATTTATAGATTACCAAGAATTTAAAAACATGGATGGCCATAGCGATTCTATGGGTGAAATTTTCGCTATTTACGACGGGGAATATTCTGAAATCGTGCTTTATTATGAAGATAATAAATGCGTAAAAAAGGAGTGTTATAAATAGTGAGAAAAGCTAAAGGAATGATGTTCGCCATAATATCGGCGTTGATTTTTGGATTTACACCGATTATGGTCAGAGAAACTCTGAGCAATGGAAGTAACGTAATTATGACTTCTTTTTTGAGGGGGTTTTTCGTAATTCCATTTTTGATTATTTCATTGAAAAGCAGAAATGTCAGCCTCAAAGTTACAAACCAAGAATTGAAAAAACTAATTTTGATGTGTAGCATTGGTGGTTGTATCACAATGACAATGCTTTACGCGTCGTATCAATACATTTCCGTTGGGCTTGCAACTTCTATTCATTTTATTTTTCCGACGATTGTAACAGTGTATTCGGTTATGTTCCTAAATGAAAAGATGACGAAATACAAATTCATCTCACTGATCGCATCTATAATCGGAGTTATTTTACTCGCAAATAATGTCGGTGGAAGCAGTAATTTTCCATTGGGAATGTTTTTGGCTGTGGCATCTGGTTGTACTTATTCTTTTTATTTGATTTATATGGATGTATCGGGGCTAAAAAACATGGACAGTGTCAAAGTTACATTTTACAATTGCACAATTAACTCAACGATGCTTTTGATATTTGGACTTATTACTGGAGATTTTACGTTGTCTTTATCAAGATATGCGTGGATAATTGCATTCGTGATTTCGATATTGGTTTCAGTTTTTGGAACGTTATTCATTCAACTTTCCATTGTGAATGCAGGTGTTAGCACGTACACGATTTTTTCGACATTGGAACCAATTACATCTGTAATTTTAGGAATTATTTTATTTAACGAAACTACAGATCCAAGAAGATTGCTTGGCTGTTTTATGATATTTTTGTCGGTGATGATATTGGCAGTTTCAACTAGATTTCAAGAAAGAAAAGCAAAGGGAGCGGTAAAAAATGGATGATGTTGAAAGATTAAAACAAATTGTAGAACAAAGTGACAAAATCGTGTTTTTCGGTGGAGCAGGAGTGTCTACTGCATCTGGAATTCCGGATTTTAGATCTGCAACGGGACTTTACAACAAGAAAAACGACAGCGATTTTTCACCAGAATATATGTTGAGCCACGAATTTTTCGTGACACGTCCCGATTTATTTCAGAATTATGTTTTGGAAAATTTGATTATTGATGGAGTAAAACCAAACAAAGCTCATTTGTCTTTGACGAAATTAGAAAAAGCAAACAAACTTCTTGGCGTTATTACTCAAAATATCGACAGCTTGGACAAAATGGCTGGAACGAAAAATATCGCTGAAATTCACGGCAATTTGAGAGATTATTACTGTGTGAATTGTGGTGCAAAATACGATTTGGATTATTACAAACAAAACAGACCTTGCAAATGTGAAAAATGTGGAGGTGTTGTGCGTCCAGATGTTACATTGTACGGAGAAGTTCCACCACAAAGTGAATTTGCAAAAGCAATCAATTGGATAAATAAAGCAGACACTATGATTGTAGCTGGAAGTTCACTTGTCGTGTATCCTGCGAGTGGGCTTATAAATTATTTTAGAGGAGATAATTTGATACTGATTAATCGAGATCGTACAAGCTACGACAATATGGCAAATATCGTCATTCACGACGATATCGCAAAAACTTTAGAATATGTGACGAGGGATATTGATGAAAGATAAAATAAAAAATTATTTGCAAAAAGTGTACGGAGTGGATTTTTTGTCGAAAACTATGATAATAGTCGCTCTGATACTTTCTTTGATTAATTTAAAATTTAAAAATAGAGTTATAGAAGTCATTACGATGATTTTGATTATGTATTTTGGGATTTTCAGAGTTTTTTCTGTTAATAAATATCAAAGAATGGTTGAAAATCAAAAATTCGCGAAGGCTGTAAAGCCTATGACGGATTTTTTTGAAAAATATAAAATCAGAGCTTTAAATTCCAAGGACAAGAAGTACATTAAATGTCCAAACTGCAAGAAAGAAATGAAAATTCCAAGAAATAAAGGAAAAATCAAAGTAACTTGCCCTCATTGTGGACATAAATTTGTGAAGAAAAGTTAATAAAAAATCTGTGAATCTATTATTGAGCTAGTCGCTTGATAATAGATTTTTTTGTGTTTTTATTTGATGAATTATTCGTTTAAAAGTAATAATTTGGGTTAATAATGTATAATTGGCTAAAATTTCATGAGTTTATGTATATAAATTACATATAATTGACCGCGTGAACAATAAATGTTATCATTAAAAAAATAATTAGGAGGAGCAAACGATGATAAAAATCATATCAGATTCAGCTTGCGATTTAAAAAAAGCCTATACGGAACAAAATAACATAGGAATTGTTCCATTTAATATAATCATAAACGAAGATACATCACTTAAAGATAAAATTGAAATCCAATCAGAAGAATTATTGGAGATGATGAAAAACGATTCGCAATTTTTTGCAAAAACTTCACAGCCAAGCCCGGACGATTACAAAATAGAATTCGAAAAGGCGGCAAAACAAGGCAGTGACATAATATGTTTTACGATAACATCTGAACTGAGTGGATCGTACCAATCAGCAGAGATTGCCAAGAAAATTATTCAAGAACAGTACGACGTGGACATCAGAATTGTTGATAGTTTATCGGCATCTCTTGGACAGGGGATTTTAATTAAAAAAGCCGTGGAAATGATTCAGCAAAATAAATCGTTGGATGAGATAGAAGATTATGTAAATAAAATCAAATTGACTGGTAAGATTTTCTTATTAGTGGATACTTTAAAATATCTTGAAAAAGGTGGAAGAATTAGTAAATCCAAGAGATTAATCGGGAATGCACTGAGCCTAAAACCTATTTTGAAATTAGAAAATGGAAAATTAGACATAGTGGATAAAGTTATTGGCAAAAAAAGAGCTATAAAACATTTGATGAAATTGGTTAGCACAGAGAAAAATAATGCAGCCAAAGGCTATGAGTATTTCGTGGTACACGCAGATTCCAAACAAGAAGCTAGTGAAATCTATGATGAATTAAAGACTGAAAATAATTTGCCTTTCGATATAGAAACAATATCTCCGGTTTTAGTTTGCCATTCGGGAAATGGAAGCATTGCTGTTGGGATTGTAAACACTGAAGCTTAATCTAAAATAATATATAGAAAATTAAAATAAATGATAGTGCGTTTTAACTAACGCATTATTTTTTTGCGTTTAAATAGGGATTTTATTAACTGCGATTTAATTTAATTAAAAAAAGTTTTTTGTTTCACGAACATTTCATAAAACTATCGTAATATAATATCAGATCACACGAGACCGTGTTATCTAAAAATGAACTTAGATATTTTATGGAGGAAATTATGAGAAAAAATGTTTTAAAAGGAACAACTTTGCTACTAGCTTTGTGTTTTAGCGTTGGAGCAGTTGGATGCCAAAAATCTAGTGGAAATACGGGAAAAGAAACTAAAGTGGTAAGTCCAAAAGAAGCGGGAATGAAGGACGATAAAACGCAAGAAAATGAAAAATTCAAACCTTCTGATTATTCATTAAAACCAAAAGATGAATTTGTATATGAGTTTTTGGGATTGAAGTTCAAGCTTTCAGAACAAGTTAAAAAAGATATGACGAACAAGAAGATTGCGATGCTGGATGAACAAAGCCCTATCGACAAAGAATTGAAATACGCGATGCTTACTTTCAGTAAATTGACAGAAGAACAAAAAAATGCAGTAGTGGATAAGATGGGTGATGGATACGAAAAGTGGCAAAAAGAACTTGAAAGAGTTGGTACTATCGGAATGTTTGAAAAAAACATGTCCGAAGCTGAGATTGCTAAAATCACAAAATGTGACAATCATAAGAAAATCGGAAAATCAAAAGATGGTAAGTTCACTTACTACATAAGCACAAAAGGCAAAATGAATGAGGGCTTTGCAAAAGAATTTGCTAATACTCAAATTGATATTATAGACAAAAAACCACGTCCTGAAAATGGATTTGTATTATCTGAAAAAACTGATTTGGAAAATACAGAAGCATTCGACAAAAAATCTGTTAAGGGTTTGAACAATTTATCCACAAAAGACATCAATGGCAAAGATTTCTCAAGCAAAGATTTTTCAAAATACGACCTTACAATGGTAAATGTGTTTGCCACTTGGTGTAGTGCTTGTGTGAATGAAATTCCTGATTTGAGTGAAGTTCAAAAAGAAATGAAGAACAAAGGTGTAAATATTGTAGGAGTTGTCACAGATACTGTGGACGATAATGGTACTAATAATGAAGCATTGAAAAAGGCAAAACTAATTCAAGAAAAAACAAAAGCTTCATATCCATTTTTAATGCCAGACAAATCAAACTTCAACGGCAGATTAAACGGAATACAAGCAATGCCAGAAACTTTCTTTGTCGATAAAAATGGAAATATTGTAGGAGAAACTTATTCTGGTGCAAAATCAAAAGAAGAATGGAAACAAGTTATCGAAAAAGAATTAGCTAATTTGAAAAACAAATAAAATTAGGTGATTTAAATGTACAAAAAATTTATTCATAGCCGTATATTTTCAGTTACGATTTTATTTCTGTCTGTTGGGATGATTTATTACGGTTACAACAACGGCGAAGTAAAAGTTGTGTTGGATAAGGCTATAAGAATTTGCATGGAGTGTATTGGAATTGGATAAGATTAAAAATTTATTAAGCTTTGGAACGAAGAAAAACAGATATAAAATAATGGATAATTTCAGACACGCTTTCCAATCGCTGTGGTTTTTGATTACAAATTCTTATGTAGAAGGTTTTAAAACCGGAAAGATTTACGGTGGAAACCTCAAGAAAATTTGCGTTCCGGGGATGAATTGTTATTCTTGCCCCGGAGCCAAAGGCTCTTGCCCGATTGGTTCATTGCAAGCTGTAATTGGAAACTCTAATTTTAAGTTTAGCTATTACATAGTAGGATTTTTGTTTTTCATTGGAGCTTTGATGGGAAGATTTGTGTGTGGATGGTTGTGTCCGTTTGGATTGATTCAAGATTTGTTATACAAAATCCCTTTTTTCAAAAAGATAAAAACTTTTAAATACGATAAACATTTGAGAAAATTAAAATATTTTATTTTGCTAATTTTTGTAATTATTTTGCCGATGTTTGTGGTGGATATTTTGGGACAAGGCTCTCCGTATTTTTGCAAACTGATTTGTCCGGTAGGAATGCTAGAGGGAGGAATTCCTCTCGTATTACTCAACAAAAGTATGAGAGGAGCGATCGGATTTTTGTATTATTGGAAGGGAACTATTCTGATACTTACGATTTTACTTTCAATAATGATTTACAGACCTTTCTGCAAATATGTTTGTCCTTTGGGTGCAATTTATTCATTTTTCAATCCGATTTCTATTTTTAAATATAGATTGGACAAAGACAAATGTATTAGTTGTGGAAGATGCAAGAAAGTTTGCCAAATGAACGTGGATCCTACGAAAAACTGCAATCATAAGGAATGTATTAGATGTGCAAGATGCAAAAATGCCTGCCCTGTTGATGCGATAAGCTGTGGAATAAGAGATAAAAATTAATACTCAAAATCATTTATAGAAAATTTCAATAAATGAATCTTGGAATTTGTAGTGTCTGTATGATACAATGTTATAGAAAAGATTTTTAGGAGGAATTTATAGTGAAAAAACTTTTATTAACATTAGCTTTAGTATCAGCTTTAACTGTTACTGGATGTTCAAATAATTCAGATAAACCAGCTGACAATAATACTAAAACAGAAGAAAATGCTGAAAAACCAGCAGAAAAGACTGAAGAAAAAACTGAAGAAAAAACTGAAGAAAAAGCAGCCATAAAAGAAATGAAAGGCGCTGATCTTGAAGCTATCGAACAAGATAAAAAGAAAAAAGAAACTGTATTGGTTGTTGACGTTAGAAGCAAAGAAGAATACGACCAAGGTCACGTTAAATGGGCTATCAATATGCCAATTGACACTTTCGAACAAGAAGTTTCTAAGTTAGATGCTTACAAAGATAAAGCTGTAATCACAGTTTGCAACACAGGAAAGAAAAGCCAAAAAGCTGCTGAAATTTTAGTAAATAACGGATTCAAAGATGTTACAAACGCAGAAGGCGTTAAGAAATTTGAATACAAATTAGTTAAATTCGCTAACATTTTACCAGAAGATTTAGTAAAAGCATCTGAAGATACTAATAACGTAATAGTTGATGTTAGAGATAAAAAAGATTATGATGCAGGTCATATCAAAAATGCAATTAACATTCCATTAGATGAAGCAGATGCAAGATTATCAGAAATTCCTACAGATAAACCAGTTTACACTTATTGCTATTCTGGAAATAAATCTGGTCAATTAGCACAAAAATTAATCGACAGAGGAAACAAAGACGTATTCAACTCTTTAGATGGAACTAAAGAACACGACTACGAATTAGTAAAATAGTTTTTAAAATTAATGCGGCTCAGAATATGGGCCGCTTTTTTTACAGGAGATTGAATGAACGCAGTAATTTTAATGACTAAAATTCCAAATAAAAATTCTAAAACAAGATTATCTACAATTTTATCTGAAGAACAAAGGATAATGATGAGTAATAATTTGATAGAAAAAAACTTAAATGCTATCAAAAACTACAAAGTTTTTTTGTCTCTAACTCCAGATGAATTATTTGACGATTACACGAAAAATTCTCCTTATGAATGTATCAGACAAATAGGAAATGATATTGGTGAGAGAATGAACAATTCTATAAAAGAAGTTTTGTCACTTGGCTATTCCAAGGTGGTTTTAATTGGCTCAGATATAATTGATTTTGATGGTGAGATTTTCGAAGAAGCTTTTGATAAATTAGAAAATAACGATGTAGTATTCAGTCCAACTGAAGACGGCGGTTATAGTCTGATTGGAATGAAAAAAGCGCACGACGTGTTGTTTGAAAACAAAAAATATTCTAATCCAAACGTAGAAAACGATTTGGAAAATAGTTTAATTAAAAATAATTTGTCGTATTATAAATTGAAAGAAACCCACGATATTGACACAGATATTGATTTTGTAAGATACATATCCCAATCTGAAAATGTGAAATTACTTGGTAAAGGAGAGTACAATTCGAATTATTTGATTGATGATGATTATTTGATAAGAATTGCGCGTGGATCACAAATGCATTTGGATAATCAAATTGAATACGAGTATAATGCGCTCAAGTTTTTAGAAAAATCAAATGTAACTGCCAAGGTTTACGATTTGAAAAAGGATAAATTATCAGGGATTTCTTATCTTACGGAAGAATATTTAATAGGAAGGGATTTGGATTATCATACTGATTTAAAAATCGCAGCATATTTGCTTTCACAAATCCACTCATTAGATGTTATTGGACAAGATTTTATAAAAGCAGGCAGTCCTTTTAATATGATGTTCGACGAATTTACACAGATGTTTTCTCATTATCAAAAATGGGATAAGAAAAACAATGCAACTGAAGAAAAGATTTCAAATATGCTAAAATACATCAAAAATTTAGGACTTGATTCTACACTTGAAAATCCATGTCTTATCAACACTGAACTCAACAATAAAAATTTTATAATTGATGAAAAATCTTACGTTATAGACTGGGAAAAGCCAATTATAGGAGAGCGTGAACAAGATTTGGCGCACTTTTTGGCACCGACTACGACTTTTTGGAAAACGGATGTAATTTTTGACAACGACATAATGGATGATTTCTTAGATGAATACGACAAATTATCAAAAACAAAAGTTGATAGAAAAAAATTCGTAAAATATTTGTTGTTCACATGTCTCAGAGGAATAACTTGGTGCTCAATGGCATACACTCAATATGTTGATGAAAACAGGGATAATGGATTTACTTTTGAGAAGATAAAAGCGTATTTGTCGGATGAATTTTTAGATAATATATGGGAGTTTATAAAAGCGAATGATTTCAGTAATAGTGCCAGTGTATAATGAATCTGACAAAATCGATAGGTTTATCGACCACCTGGATGTTTTTGATGATGAGTTTGAGGTGGTTTTCAGCGTAAGTGGAGATGACGACACGTTTGAAAAAATCAGAGACAGAGGATATAATCCAATTAGAAGCATCAAGGGTCGTGGCAATCAAATTATAAATGGAATTGCAAAATCAACAGGGAAAATAATTCTGATTCTTCACGCGGATACTTTCTTCAAAGAAAATCCAAAAGAAGAAATCAAATCAATTTTACAAAATTATAAAATGGGTTGTTTCAGTATTTCGTTTGTTCCAAAACAGTTCATAATGAAGATTGTCGCATTTAATTCTAGTAATCGTGTCAGACACAGAAACATCGCATTCGGAGATCAGGGAATGTTTTTCACGAGAGCGTTTTACGATGAGATGGGTGGATTCAAAAATATTGATTTAATGGAAGATTACGATTTTTCGATTAGAGTAAAGGAAAAAGGATACAAAATTTTTCTTTCAAAAATGAAGATATATTCTTCATCGCGTAGATTTCAGAAAAATGGGCCTTTTAGAACTATGTGGATGATGCAGAAATGTCAACATATGTATCGCAAGGGGGAAAGCGTAGATGATATCAAACAAAAGTACAAATGATTACTTACAAGAAGTAAAAGATAAGTGTATTGATTGTGGTAAATGCACAAAATGTTGTCCGTTTTTGACTAAATACAAGATTAATTTAAAAGATTTTGCAGACAGACAAGACTTGGCTTTTTCTTGTTTCTTGTGTCAAAAATGTGAGGCAGTGTGTCCAGTTGATTTGGATGGAAAAAAGATTTCACTTATTCACAGAAAAGCAAATCCAAAGTTCGAATCAGTTAAAAAACAAAAAGAAAATTATTTCTTCAAAAACAAATCCGATAGAAAAACAAAAGATTTGTTGTATCTGGGATGTAATTTTCCAGCATTTTATCCGGATACTACAAAGTATTTAATGGAATTGTTCAACAAAGAAGGATTTGATTATTCAATAGATTGTTGCAATCTTCCAAGTGATTATACGGGATTTGAAAATAATTACATGGAAAGATTGGAAAAAGAACTCAAAGACAAACAAGTGGAAAGAATTGTGTGCGTGTGTCCAAACTGTTTCCACAAATTCTACAAAAATTTGTCGGTAGAAGTCATCACGATTTTTAAATGGCTTGAAGAAAGAAATATGATTCAAGACATCGACGAGGAAGTAAATGTGTTCTTCCCATGTTCTGACAGATACAATCATATAATATTTGAAGAAATCAAGAGACATATTAAAGGATTCAACAATAAATACATAAGCACAAACTGCTGTGGAGCAGGTGGAATTGCAGGCAAAAGCGAAAAAGACATCGCAACACAAATGCAAAACTCCATTAAAAATGAAAAAATGTATACTTATTGTGCGACTTGTTCATCCAAGTTTGTGGCAAATAATGAAGTGCACCATTTTGTAAGTACAATGGTTGGTATAGATGAAAAATGCGATCCAAGCTTTTTCAAAAATGCATTAAAAGGAAAATTTAGGGGGAGAAAATGAGATTCGAAGACAGAATTCCAGAAAAATTTAAGAAAACTGGAGATATCACAACACTACAATTAAACATTACTGAAAAATGTAATTTGCGTTGTAAACACTGCCACGTTATGAAAAACAGCGAAAACTTAGAAATGTCCAAGGAAACTATGGAAGATTGCTTGAAGTTTTTGGATAACCACAAGATGAAAACTGTGGATATTACAGGGGGAGAACCAACAACACATCCAGAAATTGTGTGGTTTATAAAAGAATGTTTGAAAAGAGTAGAAGAACTTATTATTAGAACAAACGCAACAGATATCGAAAAAAACAAAGAATTAATGGATTTATTTGATAAAGAAAAAATCAAAATTGTCGTATCTCTTCCCTGCTACACACAAGACAATGTAGATAGCCAAAGAGGAGATGGCGTATACGACAAAGTCATAGCTAACTTGAAGAAGCTTAACGAAATTGGCTATGGAACTGAAAAAGAATTGGATTTAGTTTATAATCCACTTGGTGGATTCTTGCCACCAGAACAATCCAATCTTCAATCAGATTATGAACGCGAATTGAAAAAGAAGGATGTTGTGTTTAATAATTTGTTCACTATTACAAATATGCCTATTGGATATTTCAAAGATTTTTTAATTGAAAAAGGCGAATACGAAGATTACATGAAATTGTTGGAAGATAATTACAATGAAGAAACTTGTGAAAATATAATGTGCAGATTCCAAATTTCTGTAGATAGTTTGGGAAATCTTCACGATTGCGACTTCCACTTAGCAGAAAAAGTCCCAATGAAAGACTACACAAACATCAAAGATTTAATCGATGTGAAGGATTTGTCCAGAGAAATTGTGTGGAAAGATTACTGCTACGGATGTACTGCAGGTAGTGGATCAAGTTGTGGAGGTGCATTGGATGAGTAAATTAACTAACGAAGAAATTTGGCAACAATTTACAGAAGGCATAGATTGTGCGCAAGTAGTTTTGAGATATTTCGCAGATGATTTGGGAGTGGACAAGGAACTTGTTACAAAAATCGCATCACCATTTACAGGTGGAATGTACAAAGGAATGACTTGTGGAGCAGTAACTGGTGCCTACATGGTTTTAGGAATCAAATACGGACATTCAAAGCCGAATGAAGGCGAAAAGAAAGTTGAATTAGTAAAAAAAATGTTCGAATTCGATACCAAATTCAAAGAAAAACAATCTACGATAATTTGTGAAGAAATATTGGGAGATAATATAGCAGAAAATCTTGAAAAAATCGAACAAGAAAACACGATGCAAAGAAAATGTCCACAAGCTGTGAACGATGCAATAGATATATTAGAGGAAATGTTTGAAGAAAAATAAAATGAGAGCTGTCTACTTCGGTAGGCAGCTTTTTGAGTGTGGATTTAAAAATCCTAATGCTAAGAATATCATACGGAAAAAATTGGCTTGATTTCAAATCGGAAAAATCCGGCTAAAATCGCACTGTTTGAGCGATAGCGAGTTTGCGATTTTAGGATTTTGAGATTTAGAAATCTACAATTTTTGTAGTCTAGATATTCGAGCATTAGATTTTTAAAAATCGTTATGTTTTGCCAATCAATATTTCTATTTAAATAATGATATAATACAAGTAACAAATGAAAGAGAGAAAATTATGATTATTATTAGAAATATAAAATTAAAAAATGACGACGAAAACGAATTGAAGAAAAAAATCTCTAAAATGATTGGAATGAAAAACTTCAATTATGAAATCTACAGAAAATCAATTGATGCTAGGAGGGGAATTCTGTTCAACTACCAAGTTATCGTTGATGTTGATTTGTCTGATAAAAAAATAAAATCAATCAAAAATTGCGAAAGATATCATGAAGAAGATTTTAACCTAGAAGATGTCGATAATTCGAAAAGCGTCACAGTTGTTGGAAGTGGTCCTGCGGGATTGTTTTGTGCGTATTTATTAGCGAAAAATGGAACTAAGGTGAAAGTTATTGAACGAGGAAGCCAAGTATCCAAAAGAGTTGAAGATATCAACAAATTCCTGGATACTGGTAAGCTAAACACAAACAGTAACGTGCAATTTGGTGAAGGAGGAGCTGGAACTTTTTCTGACGGCAAATTAACTGCACGTTCCAAAGACAAAAGAGTCAGGGAAGTTTTGAAGACATTTGTTGACTACGGCGCTCCAAGTGAAATCATGTACGACTCCAAGCCACACATCGGAACTGATGAATTACAAAAAGTAATCGTGAATATGAGAAATGACCTTATAAAAATGGGTTGCGAATTTGAATTCGATACATTAATCGACAATTTGGAAATTGAAAAAGAAAAATGTGTGGGAATAAAATCGCATAATAGAAAATTTCAATCTGACTGTTACGTTTTGGCTCTTGGCAATAGTTCAAGAGATACTGTGATGATGTTAGCCGACAAAATTAAAATGACGAACAAACCTTTTGCGGTTGGTTTTAGAATTGAGCATCCACAAAAAATGATTGATTTTGCACAATATAAATGCGATAGAGATCTTCCAAGTGCGACTTATCAGCTTTCTTATTCTGAAGAAAACAAAAGAGGAGTGTACACTTTCTGTATGTGTCCAGGCGGATATGTAATCAATGCTTCTAGTGAAGAAAATGAATTGTGCGTCAATGGTATGAGTTTTCACAAAAGAGACGGCAAGAACGCAAATAGTGCGATTGTGTGCGGTATAGATGAGAATACTTACGGACATAATTTGTTAGATGGGATTAGATTTCAACAAGAAATCGAACGCAAGGCTTTTGAATTGGGAGGATCCAATTACAATGCACCAGTTCAATTGGTAAAAGATTTTATGGATGATAAAAAATCTGAAAAAATCGGAGAAGTTGAACCGACTGTAAAACCGGGATATGTTTTGAGCAATTTGAATGATATTTACCCAGAGCATGTTACAAATTACATTAAAACTGCGATTAAAATGATGGACAACAAGCTTCACGGATTTTCAATGGATGATGCTATACTCACAGGAGTTGAAACGAGAACATCGTGTGCAGTGAGAATGGATCGAGATGATTTGTTAAGAAGCGAAAATGTTGATAATTTGTATGTGATTGGCGAAGGTAGTGGATATTCTGGAGGAATCGTGTCAAGTGCTATTGATGGATTGAAGGCTGCTGAAGTTATTCTTACATCCAAATTATCCAAATAATTTAAAAAGCTAAATTATTGGGTATATTTATTAAAGATAAATTTTTAATTAATTTGAAGAGGGGAATAAAATGATACTTTGTATAACTGCAAATCCTGCTATTGATGTGATTTACGAAATGGATGAGCTGGATACTAATGGAGTAAATGTAGTTGATGATGCGTATAAAACGCCTGGAGGCAAAGGGATAAATGTGTCCAAAGTTTTGGATTTGTTGAGAGCAGATTTCATGGTTACAGGCTTTATCGGAGGAAGTAATGGAGATTATGTAATCGACAAGTTGGACGATGTGAATATCAAGCACGATTTTATTTTTACAAATGTCGACACAAGAAACTGTATTAGAGTGATTCATGGCGATAAGCAATTTGAAATCTTTGAAAAAACTAACAAAATTGATTCTAGATTTGAAAGAACTTTTATGTCACTTATAAAAGAAATCGGAAAAAATTACAATATAGCAGTAATCAGTGGAAGTTTGATGAACGGTTTATCCGAAGATTTTGTCGAAGAAACTATGGATATTCTAAAAGCTAATAGCAAGATTATTTTGGATACAAATGGACAAGTGACTAAAAAAGTTTTGAAAAATAATTATAAACCATTTGCTATCAAGCCTAATTTCTACGAATTTAAGGAAATCATTGGTTTAACAGAAGATATTTCTTCAGAAGATTTCATAAAAAAAGATTCTGAGTATTTGAAGAACATCTTTGAAAACGAGTTGTTAGATGATATTGAAATAGTTTTGGTTACCAATGGAAAATACGGAGCGATTTTAAAATACAAAGATAATTTGTACAGGATTTCTGTTCCTCAATATAAAATACAAAGAACTGTCGGAAGTGGAGATGCTACTGTGGCAGGCCTCGCGAAATTCTTGGATGAGGGAGAAGGCGTAATGGAAACTGTTTTGAAGGCTTTATCTCTTGGCGTATTAAATGCCAGAGTTTCAGAAGTTGAAAAATTGGACGCAGATAAAATAAACGAAGTAGCAGAACAAATAAATGTTGAATTATTATAGAAGATTTACGCATCAAAAGTTTTTTTGGTGCTTTTTTCTTGCTCAAAAATTTGTATTTCTGATATAATAGCTGTAAAGAAAATAAAAGGAATAAATTTGCTTGACTTGTGATCATTTGTATGGTAAATTTATTCTCAACATTAAAAATTTTTAACAAAGTTTTTATTTATTTTATGAGGAGGGTATTATGCAATTTATCGGCGAAGGATTAACATTTGATGACGTACTTCTAGTACCAGGTCCATCAGAAGTGTTACCTAATGAAACTATCTTGAAAACAAGATTAACTAAAAAAATTGAATTGAACATTCCTATGATGTCAGCAGGAATGGACACTGTAACTGAGTCAAAAATGGCTATCGCTATGGCGAGACAAGGCGGGATCGGAATTATTCACAAGAACATGACTATTGAAGAACAAGCAAGAGAAGTAGATAGAGTTAAACGTTCAGAAAATGGAATAATTACTGATCCTTTTTACTTATCTGCAGATGACAAAATCGTTGATGCTTTGAAATTGATGAGTCATTACAGAATTAGCGGTGTACCTATAGTTAATGATGAAATGACTTTGGTCGGAATCCTAACTAACAGAGATGTTAGATTCGTAAAGGACGAACAACTTCCAATTGGAGATGTTATGACTAAGGACAATTTAATAACAGGTCACGAAAACATATCAATGGATGAAGCCTTGGAAAAAATGATGAATGCTAAGATTGAAAAACTTCCAATTGTAGATGAAAACTTCAAATTAAAAGGTCTTATCACTACAAAAGATGTTGAAAAAACAATCCAATATCCAAATTCAGCAAGAGATTCACAAGGAAGATTATTAGTTGGTGCAGCTGTTGGTATCACTAATGATATGATTGAAAGATGTCAAGCTTTAGTAGATGCAAAAGTTGATGTCGTAACTATTGATACAGCTCACGGTCATTCAAGAGGAGTTTTGAATGCTGTCAGAAAATTAAAAGAAGCTTTCCCAGATCTTCAAATTATCGCAGGTAATGTTGCAACAGCAGATGCTACAAGGGATTTGATAGAAGCTGGGGCAGATTGTGTTAAAGTTGGTATCGGACCTGGATCTATTTGTACGACAAGAGTTGTAACAGGTATAGGTGTTCCTCAAATGACAGCTATAATCGAATGTGCGAAAGAAGCTGATAAACACGGTATTCCAATCATCGCCGATGGTGGTATTAAATACTCAGGAGATATTACAAAAGCATTAGCAGCAGGTGCATCTGTTATCATGGCAGGTAGCTTGTTCGCTGGTACTGAAGAAAGTCCTGGAGAATTAGTTGTATTAGAAGGTAGACAATACAAAGAATACAGAGGAATGGGTTCGCTTGGAGCTATGAAAGCTGGAAGTGGAGACAGATATTTCCAAAATAACACTAAAAAATACGTTCCAGAAGGAGTAGAAGGTAGAGTTGCTTACAAAGGATCTGTTGCAGAAGTTGTTTATCAATTAGTTGGTGGACTTCGTTCAGGTATGGGTTATGTAGGAAGTAAAGACTTAGTTGAATTAAAAGAAAAATCAAAATTCGTGAAGATTTCTCCAGCAACACTTGTAGAAAATCATCCACATGATATTACAATTACTAGAGAATCTCCAAACTATACAAAAAAATAGGAGCAAACAATGGATATTAGATTAATAATGGGAAGCAGTTCAGATATTGAAGTTGCAAAAAAAGTTACTAAAATGTTGAAAAAATTTGATCTATCTTATGAAGTATCAGTTATTTCAGCACACAGAGCATTGGATGTTTTAAAAGAAACTGTTGAAAAAGACGACTGCAAAGTTTACATCACAATCGCTGGCAAAGCAGCACACTTAGGTGGAGTAACAGCAGGAATGACAACAAAACCAGTTATAGGAATTCCTGTAAAAGGATCTGCACTTGCTGGAATGGATGCTTTGTATTCAATAGTTCAAATGCCTAAAGGAGTTCCAGTTGCAACTGTAGCAATCGATGGTGGAGAAAATGCAGCTATCTTAGCAGCTCAAATGATTGCTTTGTCTGACGAAAAACTAGCTCAAAAATTAAAAGATTACAAAGAAGAAATGAAACAAGGTGTCATTGATTCTGACAGGGAGTTAGAAGAAATATAATGGGATTAACTTACAAAGATTCTGGTGTAGATAAAGAAAAAGGCTACGAAGAAGTTCAAATCATAAAAGAAATCGTAAAGAAAACTCATGGAAAAGAAGTTCTAACAGGTATCGGTGGATTTGCTGGTTTATTTAAACCAGAAATCTCCGATATGAAAGAACCTGTATTGGTTAGTGGAACTGATGGCGTTGGAACAAAAATCAAATTAGCCATGGAACTAGACAAACACGATACAGTTGGTATTGATTTGGTTGCAATGTGTGTTAATGATGTTTTGTGTCAAGGGGCAAAACCATTGTTTTTCTTGGATTACATCGCTACAGGAAGTTTAAAACCAGAAAAAATGGCGGATTTGGTTCGTGGTGTAGCGGAAGGTTGCACTCAATCAGAATGTGCATTAATTGGTGGAGAAACTGCCGAAATGCCAGGGTTATACAAAGAAAATGATTATGATTTGGCGGGATTTGCAGTTGGAATCGTAGACCGCGAAAAAATAATTGACGGAAGTAGCATTAAGGAAGGAGACGTTGCAATATCTCTATCTTCAAGCGGAGTTCACAGCAATGGATTTTCACTTGTAAGAGCAGCATTGGATATGGCAAATGTGAAATTATCCGACAAATTTGAAGATACTACAGTTGGAGAAAGACTTTTGGTTCCTACGAGAATTTACGAAAAAGAAATCTCAGCTTTATTAAAAGAAGTTCAAATCAAAGGAATTGCTCACATCACAGGTGGTGGATTGTACGAAAACGTGCCTAGAATGTTGCCTGAAAATATAGGAATAGAATTTGACTTAAAAGAATCAGAGATTGATCCTGTGTTCAAAGCTATTCAAGAATGGGGAAATGTCGAAACAAAAGAAATGTTCTCCACATTTAATATGGGAATTGGAATGGTAGTTGTAGTAGATGCAAAAGATGTGGATAAATCTCTTGAAATATTACAAAAAATAGATCCAAAAGCAAAAAAATGCGGAGTTTGCAAACAAACAGAAACAAAAGTTGCGATTAATCTAGACTAATGTAGGAATTAATCAAAATTTTCAAAAATAATTCTGGGTCAAAAAAGTGAGGGAGAATATGTCGAAAAAATTTATTTCATTTGTTGATGAAGGTCTTTTGAATATGACTTATACTTCCAGGTTACAATCATACTTGGAAGGAAATGTCGTGGATGTAAATCCTTTCGATCTTTTTGATGTGGAGACTCCACTGGCTATAAATTCCGGATATTCCAAGAAAGATATTTTAAATGATTTTGGGTTGTACACTGATATGGTTCATTTGAAAAAATCGTTGTATGGAATTGATTACATGTATATAGGAATGGATCAAAAAGGAATTGGAAGTATTTTGGGAAGTGAAACCAAGATGACTGAAAAAGGAGATTCATTGACATCGGTGTATGCGCTTGATGATTACAAAGATTTTTCTAAAATGGAAAATATCGATATAAAATCTAGCGAAACTGTGGTAAATTTTATTGAAAAAGCTAAAAAAACAAAAGAAGCAATGAGAGGAATCACCATATTTGGTGCTGTGACAGGACCTCTTACGACAGCATCAGGAGTTAGACCTGTGGAAAAACTTCTTCGTGATACTCGAAAAAATAAGGAAGAAATCAAAAAACTGTTGGAAATGTGCACAGATTATACTATAGAATTTGTAAAGATTTTTACAGAAGAAGTAGGTGGATGTTTTTTCAAAATTGCTGATCCAGTTTCTTCGTTGAATGTCATCAGTAGGAAACAATACGATGAATTCACTCAACCTTACATGGAAAAATTATCAGATAGTGTGTACGAAATCACTGGAATTAAGCCTATGGTTCATATCTGCGGCAAAACAGATAAAGTGTGGGAAAATTTCAGGGACAGTAGTTTTTCAAGATTTTCTGTGGACAATATCGAAGATATCGGAGAATTGAAAAATAGTTTGGGCGACAATATGATAATCGAAGGAAATATTGCGCCTATGGATATACTATTGAATTCGAATCCAGAGACTGTGAGAAACGAAGTCAAAACACTTTTGCAAAAGGCGTCAGACAGTCCAAAAGGATACATTCTAAATGCAGGATGTACTGTTTGTGATAACACTCCAATTGAAAACATTGAAAGCTACATCAGAGCTGTGTGTGAATTTGGAAAAGATGCTTCAATTGGAAATTTGCCAAAAGGATTGACCAATATATAAATTTATAAAATCAACAACCATTTATTTTTCAAAATTAAATGGTTGTTTTTGAATTGAAAAATGTATCCAAATATTGTGATATCAAGACTTGATAATACTTTTATGGTATAATATGTGAGTATTGGAGGGATTTAGATGTTAACAGTTAACAATTTAAGTGTCATATTCCCCGATAAAAAATTATTTGAGGATGTTAACCTAATTTTTAATCCAGGTAACTGTTACGGAGTTATTGGTGCGAATGGTGCTGGGAAATCTACATTCCTCAAAATTTTATCCGGAGAAAAAGAGCCTACAAAAGGCAATGTCACGATAGATAAGAACACAAGATTATCAAAACTTAACCAAGATCACTACGCTTTTGAAGAAAACAGCGTAATGGATACAGTTTTGATGGGAAACAAAAAGCTTTACGATATCCAAAAAGAAAAAGATGCTATATACATGAAGCCAGATTTCAGCGATGAAGATGGAATGAGAGCAGCGGAATTAGAAGCAGAATTCCAAGAACTTGGAGGATATGAAGCAGAAGCGGAAAGTTCATCTTTGCTGCAAGGTTTGGGAATAACGACACAACAACATTTTATGTTGATGAAAGATTTGAAAGAATCTGACAAGGTAAAAGTTTTATTGGCACAAGCTTTGTTCGGAAATCCAGGAATATTGCTACTAGACGAACCTACAAATGGTTTGGATTTGAAGGCAATATTGTGGCTTGAAGACTTTCTGATGGATTTTCCAGGAATTGTAATTATAGTATCTCACGATAGATATTTCTTAAATGAAGTGTGTACTCATATGGTCGATGTCGACTACGGAAAGATTAATATGTTTGTTGGTAACTACGATTTCTGGTATGAATCAAGCCAACTTGCACTTCGAATGCAAAAAGAACAAAACAAGAAAAAAGAAGACAAAATCAAAGAACTTCAAGATTTCATTCAAAGATTTTCTGCCAATAAATCAAAATCAAAACAAGCTACAAGTAGGAAGAAACTTTTAGATAAAATCACATTAGATGACATTAAACCATCTAGTAGACGTTATCCATTCGTTGGATTTGAACTTTCAAGAGAAGTTGGTAATGAAATTCTAAATGTAGAAAACTTGACTGTAGAACAAAATGGCAACAAGCTTATCGATAATTTGAGCTTCAGAGTAAACAAAGGAGATAAGATTGGATTCATCGGAAACGAAATTGCAATCACGAAATTCTTCGAAATAATCAACGGAAACGATGATGATTATACAGGAGAATACAAATGGGGACAAACTATAACTCACACGTATTTTCCAAAAGATAATACTAGGTTCTTCGAAGATTGCGATTTGAATTTGATTGATTGGTTGAGACAATTCAGCGAAGAAAAATCTGAAATTCACATCAGAGGATTTTTGGGAAAGATGCTTTTTTCAGGTGATGAAGCTTTGAAGAAAGCCAACGTTCTTAGCGGGGGCGAAAAAGTCAGAATGATGTTTTCCAAAATGATGGTAACACCAGCCAATGTCTTGGTGTTCGACCAACCTACAAACCATTTGGATTTGGAAAGTATCGAAGCTGTAAATAACGGTTTGATTACATTCAAATCAAACATTTTGTTCACATCACTCGATCACCAATTTGTATCTTCTGTTGCAAATAGAATTATTGAAATATTTGATGACGGAACTTATCGTGACGTATCAATGAATTACGAAGACTATATAGAAAAATATTTAACTAATAATTAGGAGTAGAAATGAAACATCAATTAGTTATTGTAGTAGATTTTGGAGGACAATATAATCAACTAATCGCTCGCCGTGTTAGAGATTTGAACGTGTACTGCGAAGTTGTTCCTTACAAAAAAGCATTGGATGTTATCAAAGAAAAACAACCAATCGGGATAATCTTTACAGGTGGACCAAACAGTGTTTACGAAGAAAATTCTCCACAAATCGACAAAGAAATTTTTGAATTAAATATTCCTATTTTGGGAATGTGCTACGGAATGCAACTTATCTCCAAAGATTTTGGTGGAGTTGTTGAAAAGGCAAAAAATCGTGAATTTGGTAAAACTAATGCCAAAATTGCAAATCAAAGTTCTATCTTAAAAGATATGAGCGACGAAAGCATCGTGTGGATGAGTCACACTGATTTCGTATCAGAAAAACCAGAAGGATTTGACATCATTCAAATAACGGATTCTTGCCCAGTAGCAGCAATTGCAAATGAAGACAAGAAAATCTACGCTGTTCAATATCACCCAGAAGTTAATCATACAGTTGAAGGTAAAATACTTATCAAAAACTTCCTTTATGAAATCTGTAAAGCAGACGGAGATTGGACAATGGAAAACTTCTTGGAAGAACAAATCCAAAAAATCAGAAAAACTGTAGGCGACAAAAAAGTTTTGTTGGCATTATCAGGTGGGGTAGACAGTTCTGTATGTGCATCACTTTTATCAAAAGCTATCGGCAAAAATTTGACATGTGTATTCGTTGACCATGGTTTGATGAGAAAAAATGAAGGCGACGAAGTTGAAGCCGCATTCAAAAATGACGAATTGAACTTTGTAAGAGTAGATGCAAAAGACAGATTCCTAGATAAATTAAAAGGTGTATCAGATCCAGAACAAAAGAGAAAAATCATCGGAGAAGAATTCATCAGAGTATTTGAAGATGAAGCTAAGAAAATCGGATCTGTAGATTTCCTAGCACAGGGAACAATCTATCCAGATGTAATAGAATCTGGACAAGGCGATGCATCCGTTATCAAATCTCACCACAACGTTGGAGGACTTCCAGATGTAGTTGATTTCAAAGATTTAATCGAACCACTTCGTGATTTATTCAAAGACGAAGTTAGAAGATTGGGATTAGAATTAGAAATGCCAGAATATTTGGTATATCGTCAACCATTCCCAGGACCAGGACTAGGAATCAGAGTAATGGGAGAAATCACTGAAGAAAAATTAGAAGTGTTGCGTGAAGCAGACTATATATTCAGAGACGAAGTCGCAAAAGCAGGAATCGACAAAGACATCAACCAATACTTCGCAGTAATCACTAACAATAGAACGGTTGGGGTAATGGGAGATTTCAGAACTTACGATTACACATTGGCACTAAGAGCTGTAACAACAACAGACTTCATGACAGCCGATTGGGCGAGAATCCCATACGAAGTATTAGATAAAACTTCAGTAAGAATAATCAACGAAGTAGACCACATCAATAGAATAGTTTACGATATAACAAGTAAACCCCCAGCAACAATTGAATGGGAATAGTCGCAAAAAAATTAAAAGCTTTTTAAAATCAACGGTTACAGAGAATCAAAAACTGTAACTGGGATTAAAATGGGAACATTTGTAAAAAAGAATAAACTGAATAATTCTTCCAAGTGGTTTGCATTTGGGCAAAAAATTAGACCGTAGTTTGAAGCTACGGTCTTTTTAAAAATAATAATTACGTTATACATACTACTTGATACGTAGTAAGTTTGGTGATATACTTTAGATAATCAGATACGGGGGTGTTGATAATGGGTGATGATTTAGAGAAAAATATTCCTTTGACGGAAACGATGTTTCTAGTTTTACTAACAATGCTAGAAGAAAACTATGGCTATAAAGTTTCACAAGAAGTCGAAGAAATAACAGGAGGAAGAATTGTTTTAGGGCCAGGTACACTGTATGGTGCGATAAACAATCTTAGCAAAAAAGGCTGGATCAAGTTAGTTGATAAAGATAAGGAGAGTGGAAAAAAAGTCTATATAGCAACTGACATTGGAAAAAAATTAGTCTTATTAGAGATTGATAGGATGAGAACTTTAGTCTTAGAGGGGGAAAAGAAATTAAAGAAGGAGGGAAATTATGAATAAAATAAGAGTTTTTATGAATCCAATAGAAGGCAGAGAAAAATACATTAATCAAATTGCAAGTGAAGGGTATCGTCTCGTAAAAAGTGGATCAATTTTACATGAATTTGAAAAAACTAATTCAGATCACAAATATTCAGTACAGTATGTCGGATATATGAGTAATACAGAAAGAAAAAAATACTCTGATTTTTTAAAGGAAATGAATTTTAAAGTTTTTACTGCTCCACTTAATATTGGAAAGTTTAGTTTAGGCAACGTGAAATTAAGACCTTATAACTCACCTAAAGGTATGATAGCGACTTATCCTGGTATGATTAATAAGGAAATCTTGTTAATTGAATCAGATGGAAATAAAGAAATTCCAGTTTTTTCAGATAGGGAGAGTAAGAATTTAGATATTAATAGGAGAAAAGCACCATATTATTATCTTATCACTACCTCTGTTCTTTTGATGGTCTTAGGTTTATTTAAAATAATTGATTATAAATCAATAATTTTAGGAACATTTTTATTTATATTAGCAAGTCATGGCTTATATAAATTGTACTCAATTAAAGAAAAGTAAAGGAGAATATATTGTAATTACAGGAGTAGGAACAAATGGATTTATAGTATCAGTTTATCCAGGAGGAGGTTCAAGATAATGAAAAAATTAATAATAATGTTAGATTTTATATCTGGTCCACTTTGGAAGGATATATATGATACAAAAAAGAAAGAATTAGTTACAGGAATAGATGTTGTTGACGATGACGAATATATCCAAAAACTAAATAATGAAATTTCGAATTTATATTCATCATACTATAAAATCAATTACAATGATGAACCTGTGTATTTTGATAAGGAAAAAGAGAAAAAAGATAAATACAAAATGCTTGACCTGCTTGAGAAACTTATTAAAAGACTTGACGAATTAAATGATGGCTCTTTTGAAATTGATGATAGAGAGACTGAGAGGGTTAAAAATTTATAATGAAAGAATTAGATGAAGTAAGATTGAAAGAGGATTACAAAGAAATAATTAAAGGAACAAAGGGAACGATTGTTTTACTTTATAATGATAAAAATTGTGAAGTTGAATTTTTTGATAAAGATGGAGATACAATAGATGTATTCATGACTCCTTTAAAAAAATTAGAACTAATAAATTCATTCTAATATAATTTAAATTTTTGTGAATAGAGCTTGTGAGGAATAAATCATACAAGCTCTATTATTATATCCATTTGAATAAATTACTTTTGTTAAGTACCATGTCTTCTATCGTTAAATTGAAAAGGATAGGGTAAATTCATCAAGAGAACTATGTAAATCTAGTTTTTCAATAAATACGTAATATTACGATACAGCTCAAGATTTACATTTCTGTATTTAAATTTAATTCCGGTACTGGGACGAGACTAAAAATTTGAAAACATCCTATAATTAGGTAGATTTAGTGATACTCTAAAAAATAGAATATAGTATTCTGAATGGTTTGGGATATATCGGACGTTTGGAAAAGAAGAGTGGGAATAAATTTGCGGTCTAAATGGCGTATTAAACTTGTTTAGTCGCCTCACAACCTCGACGTACTAATTGTACGACTCGACTGCGAGGCTCCTCATCGGCGTCTAATCCATCCATTTATTTCCGCAAATTGTTGTAGCATTTTAAATGGTGAACTAGGCTTGTCTCGAAAGCACCTCATTGCGGCGTACTTGAGTAGTTTCTTTTATAGATTGATTGATGATAGATTGGGGAAATAAACGAGAAAATCGCCAGTGAATTTTCAATGACAAGGATATAAATATATAAATTCATATTGTACAAGAATCAAGTATATGATAATATAGTTTAATAATTACAATATTTAAACAGGAGGATTGAGTATATTGTCTAAAATTAAATTGTGGTTTTTTAATCATAAGAATTTTTTAAGGATGTCAAGATTTTTAATTTTAACAGTGTCGCTTCTTTTAGTTACCTGGATTTTTGATTATCAATATATTGCAATTAAATCTTATATTCCCAAACAACTATTGCTGTCGGTTGAAGTTTCGGTAGATTTCCTTTCTAATATATCTGGAATATTTCTGACTATAAGTACTTTTTGTTTTACAATTATTGTCACTGTACTTAATAAATATAGCAGTAGCATATCACCTAGGATGCTTCAGAGTTTCATAGATAGGACCGGAGTTCTTGGTTTATATGGTATATTTGTAAGTGGTTTTTTCTACTCGGTAATCAGTATCCTATTATTGCAAGATATTGCTCCAGACCAACATGTTGTCGCTGGAAGTCTTGGAATTGCTTATTCCATAATTGCGATGCTAAGTTTTATCGCTTTCTCAAGACAGGTTCTTGATAATATAAAGGTATCAAATGTTATAGAATATATTTTTAATGACTGCGAGAAACTTATTGATAAAGAGGTAGAACTAAGAAAAAAAGCTAAGCATTATGAAGTAGATGACGAATCTACAAAGTTATCAATTGTAGCTGAGAGTTCAGGTTATTTATTTGAAATAAAAGCAGATGAGATTTTTAAAGAGCTTAATGGCATAAAAGCAGAACTTGCTATAAACAAGAGAATTGGTGAATACACAACCAAAGGCGAAACCTTAGGAGAATTAAATATATTCCAATGCGAGTTAGATGATGATGAAAAAAAAGAATTAAAAGAAAAATTAAGTCCATTGTTTATAATAAATGCTTACAATAATAGAGAAGAAGATTATCACCGTGGAATTGTAAACTTAACCGAAATTGCGAATATGGCGCTAAGTCCTGGCACAAATGATCCAAATACTGCAATAATTTGTATAAATAAAATGTCATCATTGCTAGGGAAACTATTATCTGCAGGCAATCATTTTATAATCATGAAAGAGGACGAAGATGTAAAAATAATTTATCAAAGTTATTCTGTGGAGGATGAACTATATCTTGGTTTCAGCCAGATAATTTCCTATTCAGCAGGTGATCCTTTGGTTACAAAAGCGATTTTAGAAGGAATTTTTATAATATATACAATGGCAGATATAGATGCTAAAAAAAGCATAAAAGAATTTTTTGATGATAGTTATGAAATTTTAATAGAAAATTTTACTCACGAAATTCATTTGGATATTTTTAAAAGAATAAAAAACAAAATGGAAGAGCACGTAAGCTTATAGGAAAATGAGACAATGTTTTTAAAAAAATAGAAAATGATTCCAAACTAAAAAATCTACATGATAGATTTAATAATTATAGATCTACAAATTATATTTCTAAGGGATTGGGACTGAAAATCTGAAAACAGCCTATAATTAGATGGATTTAGTGATACTCTAAAAAATAAAATCTAGTATTTTGAATGGTTTGGTATACATCGGACGTTCGGAAAAGAAGAATTATTGATTAAAGGATAAGCATAGGCTTGTCCTTTTTACGTGGGAAAAATATTGTACTAGGAATGAAATAAACTCATTAAAATAGTCGCGGTGAATATTTATGATACAATATTTTGAAACTAATAATTATTTATCATTTATATCACGAATACGCAAGTTATATTAACTTAGTGATTAATGCTGAAAATCATAGAATTATGTTATGTTAGTTTTAGTTTCTTGTAGCAACGGCAGGAATTATTGTATCATTGTGGCATAGAAAGAAGGGATAAAAATGTTGAATGAAAATATTAAATCACTAAGAAAACAAAATGGATTGTCACAAGAAGAATTAGCAAATAAAATGCACGTTGTCAGACAAACAGTATCGAAATGGGAGAGAGGATTGTCCGTTCCTGATTCGGATTCTTTGATAAATTTATCGGAAATCTTACACACATCTGTAAGTGTTCTATTAGGTGAAAATATAGAAGAAACACAACAAACAGAATTAGATAAAATATCGGAGAAACTCGAAGAAATTAATCTGCAATTTTTCGAAAATAAACAAAAGAAAATTACGATTTACAGAAATATCTTTATCGTAGTTGATGTTTTAATTGTTTTTGTATTCTTAGTGTTGTTTTTCATGAAAAGTAGCTATTTACAATGGGACACGACAGATTCAAATACAGCAGTAATGAAATTCATATTGCAAAGTTTCGAATGGGGATTTGTCAGAGTTGCACCACTAATTCTTGTGATTTGCACAATTTGTGCTTATATTTTTAATAAGAAATTAAAAGCAATGTTTGTGTCGTGTAATTAGCATATTTCAGAAAAAATGGCAGATAGTTTTCATTTTTCAGTAAACATAATATCAAGAGAAAAAGGAAAAAGCGCAGTAGCAAGTACGGCATATATAAGTGGAGAAAAAATAAAAAATGAATGGGACAGAGTAACCTACGACTATACAAGGAAAAAAAGTATTAGTAAAAAATATAATATTACCTGATCATATACCAAAAGAATTTAATGATAGGTCGACCTTATGGAACAAAGTAGAAATGGCAGAAAAAAATTCTAATGCACAATTAAAAAGACAATTAATAATAGGACTACCCAAAAAATTATCTTTAAGTGAAAACAAAAACCTAGTTGAAAAATTTATAAAAGAAAATTTAACATCACAAGGAATGATAGTAGATTATGCAATTCATGATTAGAGTCAAGACAAAAATGGGTAATAATCTTATGTAGGTTGAAAGTTTTACTATGCTAAGAATAGATTTTTTACGAAAATTGTTACTTGCCATAAAGCTTGGTAAGGTTCTAATTCTAATGAAGGTGATGGCAAAATTATGAAAGAAAAACTCATTATTAAAAAATTAAGAGAAGATAGCAGAAATGAAATCTACACAAATAGAGGAATTAACCCAATATTCCAGCTAAATCCAAAATCAAAATTTTTGATAATTGGGCAAGCTCCTGGGGAAAGGGTTGAAGAAACTGGTATTTTATTTAATGATAAGAGTGGGGAAAATCTTGTCAAATGGTTGGGTATATCCGAAGACGTCCTCCATAGTGAAGATTTTTCTATAATTCCAATGGATTTTTATTATCCTGGAAAGGGGAAATCGGGCGACAAGGCTCCTAGATCTTTTATTGCAAAAGAATACCATCCACTATTATTAGATGAATTGAAGGATATAAAGTTAACCATTTTGATAGGAGCCTATGCTCAAAAATTTTATTTGAAGGATAAATTTAAGAAAAATTTAACCGAAACAGTAAAATCTTACAAAGAATTTTTACCAGAATATTTCCCAATAGCCCACCCAAGTCCTCTAAACAACAGATGGATAGCAAAAAATCCTTTTTTTAGAGAGGAGGTCTTGCCTGAGTTAAAGAAAATTGTAAAAAAGCTGAGATAAATTGTGTTTGTAAAAATTTATTGTATACCATTTTTTATGGTAATGGTCATTAACAAGGAGAGAAAATATGAAAAAAAATAAGTGCGAATATTTTAGACGGCAAATTTGAGCATTTGGTGGATGAGGATAATTTACAAATAACCCACCTACAAATCAAAAAGGGCGATGAAATACCAAGTCACAAGTCAGATAAAAGTGTAGTAGTTGTAATTTATAAGGGCAAGGTAGATTTTAAGGGACAGAACGGAAATCAGATAATAATCCCAGGTGATATAATCACAATGGATCCTAATGAAATCCATGCTCTTGGGGCTCTTGAGGATAGCGATTTGATGGTTATCAAAGTAAAAATTTAAGAATATATTTAGCTAAGATAGGCAGGTGGTTATTTTATCAACCTGCCTTTAATTTTTACATATTTAAGCTAAAATTTGAGGCATCATATATAAAAAAACTTAGTTTTATTGAAAATACAGAGGTTTTATGTTTTATAAGAATAATTATCTTATTTTAGAAAGATATCGTGCTTTAAGATTATCTTATGTAGATATAAGATGTTAGATTTAGCTTCAAGCAAAATAAAATCTCATTTTAAAAAATATAAATATGTAAGTAGGAATTTTTCTATAATATTTTTTAGGTTGTTAGGAATTTTAATTTTTGGGTATATATATTTTAATAATATAAGAGAAACGTTGCGGTCATTTTGCAAACGATATTATAAATATTGTTTGACAAATTTACTTATCAAATTGCGTATTAAACTATGCAATAAAAATGCAAATGTTTTCTTATAAATAATAGGAGGCACAATTATGAAATCTTATCCAACAAACAAAATCAGAAATCTTAGCTTGGTTGGGCATAGTGGAAGTGGAAAAACTCAACTCACTGAAGCATGCCTATACTTAACCAATGTGATTAACAGAGTAGGAAAAGTTGAGGACAAAAACACAGTTTCTGACTATTCTAAGCAAGAAATGAAGAGGGGTATTTCTATATCCAGCTCTGTTATTCCAATCGAACATAACGACATAAAAATCAATTTCATAGACACTCCGGGCTATTTTGATTTCGAAAGAGAAGTTTATCAATCACTAAGAGCATCTGAAGCGGCGCTTATTGTTATTGATGCTGTTAATGGTATAGAAGTAGGAACAGAAAAAGTTCTTCGTTACACTCAATCAATAGATCTTCCAAGAATTATTTTCGTAAATAAAATGGAAAAAGAAAATGCTAATTTCAACAAATGTGTTAGTGATTTGCACGTTAAATTTGGTAATAATATCATTCCATTTACTTTGACTCTTGGTGAAGGCGAAGACTTTAAGGGAGTTATTGATGTTATCGACAAGAAAGCATATGAATACAATGGTTTCGAATTTAAGGAAGTTCCTATTCCAGAAGATAGAGTGGATGAAGTTAATGTCGTATTCGATGAAATTTGTGAAGTTGTCGCTCAAACAGACGATGATTTGATGGAAAAATATTTCAACGGAGAAGAATTTACTCACGAAGAATTCAAAAAAGCTTTGGTATCAGCACTACTTGAAGGTAGTTGTGTACCACTTATTGCAGGAAGTGCGCTTACAGGAGTAGGTGTTGATGTTTTATTAGAAATTATCGAAAAATACATGCCAACACCTGACGATGAAAGAGCAAAATACGGATTCAGACATGCAGATGATAAACAACGTAAGTTTTCTGTTGACGAACCAATGAGTGCAGTTGTATTTAAGACAATTGTGGATCCTTTTGTTGGAAAGATTTCGATTTTCAAGGTTATATCAGGTAAAATAACCAAAGATACTTTAATATATAATTCAAGCAAGGAAGTTGAAGAAAAAATTGGTGATTTGTTCTTCTTGCGTGGTAAGGAACAAATCAAGACTGATGAAGTTCACGCAGGAGATATCGGTGCGATTAGCAAATTAGTTGAAACAGAAACAGGGGATACTATTTCTGATAAGAATGATCCAACTGTTTACAAACGTTTGAAATTAAAACCTGCAACATTATTCTTTGCAATTCAACCAAAATCAAAATCAGATGACGATAAGATTTCAAGTGCATTAAACAAATTGCAAACCGAAGATTTGTCATTTGTATCTGAAAGAAATAATGAAACTAAGCAATTATTAATCGGTGGACGAGGCAATGTTCAACTTCAAGTAATGATGGACAGATTAAAAGATGAATACCAAGTAGAAACGGAAGTTGTTCCATTGAGAATTGCATATCGTGAAACTATCAAATCCAAATCAGATGTCGAAGGAAAACACAAGAAACAATCTGGTGGTGCTGGACAATTTGCGGATGTATTTATTAGATTTGAACCATTGACAGATTCTGAAGAAAACTTCGTATTTGAAGAAGAAGTATTCGGTGGAGCTGTTCCTAAGAATTTCTTCCCAGCAGTTGAAAAAGGCTTGGAAGAATCTTTGGAAAAGGGACCTTTGGCAGGATATCCTGTAGTTGGCGTCAAAGCGATTCTTTACGATGGAAAATATCACCCTGTAGATTCAAATGAAATGGCATTCAAGATCGCAGCCCAAATCGCATTTAAAAAAGGAATTGAAGAAGCGAAACCAATTTTATTAGAACCTATTATGAAAGTTACAATCAAAATCCCTGAAGAATACATGGGAGATGTAATGGGAGATATGAACAAACGCCGTGGTAAAATTTTGGGAATGGAATCTGACGAAGACGGTAACCAAGTAGTAATCGCAGAAGCTCCTCACAAAGAATTATTCGAATATTCAATAGATTTGAGATCAATGACTCAAGCAAGGGGAGAATTTGAAATGGAATTTGTGAGATATGAAGAAGTTCCTTCTAATGTTACAGAAGAAATAATTAAAGAACAATAAAATTAGAGATGCCCTTATCGTTTGATAGGGGCATTTTTTCGTGACAAAAAGCTTGCTGACGTATATGTTAATCTATTATTTATTTCTATTGCAAATACATTTGATTTATTGTAAGCTAATATTGATATTATATATGAAAAATACATACAAGGAGTTAATATGAAGTTAAGGATTTTATGTCTGGTTATATTATCGTCTATTGTTCTGTCTGCTTGTGGGCAAGAAAAATTAAATAATAAACCAGAACAAAAAATTGAGCAAACAAATAATTCGAAATCTAAGATTATTTCCGATAAAATTATAGATGGTACAATGGTTATTGATTTTAAAGGGAAAGAACAGACATATAAATTTGATGGAGATTGGAAAGCTTTCAGTAATATAGAAAGATCTTTTCAAAGATTGATTTATGGATTTTCTTTTTTAGACGATTTTTTTAATGCGTATGAAGATACAAAGGATATTTCATATATAAAAGAAGGGTATTCATTGATTATTTCTTTTGTAGAGCAAATGGAGTTTGATAAAAGTAAAATGTCATGGCATGATGAAACAACTGCTCTTAGAATGACAAATATTCTAAACTTTATTAAAAAAACTGAACAATTAGATTTTAAATTGTCTAATAAAGATGAAGAATTGCTTGACGATAATTTGAAGAAAACCGCAGAACTTTTTGCATTTACTGATTTCTATTCTGGTAATAACAATCATGGGTTTTTTCAAGATGAAGCAGGTCTTATGTATGCAGTAAAATATGGTAGAGATGACATAAAAGATATATGCAGTAAAAGAATAGAAAAATATATTAAAGATAACTTTGATAATGATGGTGTCCATTTGGAAAATTCATCTGAATATCACTATGTGTTAGTTGCTGAATTAAAAAAAGTTTTAGATAATTATGACGAAAATGTGATTCCAAATTACAATGAATTAAAGGAAATTTACGTAAAATCTGCAGATTTTGCCTACCAAACTCTTCTTCCAAGTGGAATCATACCTAATATTGGTGATTCCTGGTCGATGAAGATTAATCTAAATGATTATTATAGTGAGGATATTTTAAATAATAGAAACACTAACAAAAGACAAACTTATTATGAATCTGGTTATGACATTTACAAAAATATGGACAAAAAAGCTTTTCTTTTGTTTAGGGGTGGTTACATCAAGAATCCTCACCATCATAACGATGATTTGAGTTTTTGGCTATATAAGGACGGTAATATATTTACTGAATTTGGTTCGTATGGATATGAAGAATCTAATCCTCATACAAAATACCAAACAGATTTTGAAGCCCATAATACTTTAATTGTAGACGATGGAAATAAATTTAAGGGTAAGGATGTAAAAATAACAAAAACAGATTCTCCATGGGAAATGTCAGGTGTGACTAAAAGAATTTCAAATATTACTTTCAAAAGGAATATAAGATTTAACAAAGACTTATCAAATATTTCGATAATTGATACTGTAAAATCATTGGACAAACAAGAACATAAATACACTAGACTATTTCACTTAGATCCTTCAATTCAACCTAAAATCAAGAAGAAGTTAGGAAAAAATGTTGTTGAACTTTATAGAGGCGACAAGCTTATTGGAAAGTTAATTACTGAAGATGAAGTGAGTTTAACAGATGATTTTTATTATTCTGTTTACTATCAAAATCCTCCACAAAGTACAAAAGTAATTAAAGTTGATTGTAATGGAATAGATAAAGAAATGAAAGTTGATATTGAATTAAAATAATTATAATAAGTAGAGATGCCCTTATCGTGTGATAGGGGCATTTTTTGTGTGGAGGAATTTGGTAGCATATAGGAAATATTACAGTTGCTGTACACACGTAGGTCAAGATTATAGCAAATATCACCAACAAATATATTTTTTCAGACAATATGCTGTTACTCATTTCTAGATTACGTAGAAGTATTCTTCGTTGAAGTTTTTGTGGAGTGAGAAGTGGTTTTTGTTGTAGTCGAGCAGTCCTTCTTTTTTCATTTCCATTAGTTCCTTAGATAGTGCACTTCTGTCGACGTTTAGGTAATCTGCTAGTTCTTGTCTATTAAATGGTATGTCGAATTGGTTGGTTTCTTTTTTTAGGGCGACAGAGCTAAGGTAGACGGATAGTTTTTGTCGAATTTTTTTGAAGGAGGATTGGCAAAGTTTTTGTGATAGTGAATAATTGTCATTTGATAGTATGAGTAGCAAATTTTTTATTAATTTATCGTTGTAGTTGTTGTGATTTGCGAAAATTTGGTTTGTTTTTATGAACAAGATTTCACAGTCTTCACTTGCAACTACATCTATGATTAATTTTTCGCCACTTATTGCGTAGGACTCTGCTATTATTTGGAATTTGTTCCTGTTAGAAAGTATCATTCTACTTCCCCAATAATTTGTGATTTCTAATCTAATTTTTCCTTTGAGTATTAACCCGAATGTGTCTGTTGTGTTTCCAGATTTGTATATGTATTGGTGTTTTTTATAGGATTTTTGGTAAATAAAATTTGAGTTTAATAGTTGTTCGATTTCTTGTTTTGAGAAGTTTTTAAATAATTCTGATTTTAATATTTCCATTTCTACCTCTTATGTTGTTTTAACAACGTACTTTTTCATTAAATTATATTAAACTATAGACATAAAATCAAATGTGGTTTATTATATATGGAAACAAAGGAGAGAAAAATGAAAAATATTTTAGATACAATTGGAAATACAAGACTTGTTAGATTGAAGAACATAGGAAATGGAAGTATTTATGTTAAGGTTGAAAAGGAAAATGCAACTGGTTCAATCAAAGACAGAGCAGCTCTTGAAATGATAAAAGGTGCGATTGATGATGGTTCATTAAAACCAGGCATGAAGATTGTTGAACCAACAAGTGGTAACACGGGAATTGCGATTGCAATGATTGGTAAAACTTTGGGCTACGAAGTTACAATTGTTATGCCAGAATCAATGTCTATCGAAAGACGTAAATTGATGCAAGCTTATGGTGCGACAATTATTTTGACTGGCGAAGGTGGTATGCAAACAGCTGTTGATAAGGCGAAGGAATTGGAAGCTACTGGAGAATATTTTATGCCAAATCAATTTGCAAATCCTTACAACACTTTGGCTCACGAAAAATACACAGGTCCTGAAATCTATTCTGAATTACCAGAGGTTAAAGGATTTATCGCTGGTGTTGGAACAGGTGGAACTGTTAGTGGTGTTGGTCATTTCTTAAAGGAAAAGAATGAAAATGTAGCTGTGTGGGCTATTGAACCAGAAGAATCAGCGTTGTTGAGCACTGGAAAAGCTGGTGGACATAAAATCCAAGGAATTGGAGCAAACTTTGTTCCAGAAATTTTGGATAGAGAAATGTTAGATGAAGTAATCACTGTAAAGGGTGATGATGCTTTGGATATGGCAAGAAGACTTGCAAAAGAAGAAGGACTTTTGGTGGGAATTTCTTCGGGCGCAAATGTATTTGGCGCATTAAAAATGTTAGAGAAAGTTGATGGTCCGATAGTTACTGTTCTTCCAGACACTGGAGAAAGATACTTGTCGACTGAATTATTTGAAAATGAGGCTAATTAAAAGATTATCTGAATACGGTGATTTTATTTTAAAAGAAGATCCTGCATGTCGCACCAAATTCGAAGCGTTATTCATGTATCCAATCGTGAAGGCGTTAATTTATCACAGAATCGCAAATTATTTTTACAGAAAAAAGCACACAACTCTTGCGAGATTTTTCTCACAAAGAGCGAGACGTAAAACTGGAATTGAAATTCATCCAGGAGCGACTATCGGCAAGAATCTGTTCATAGATCATGCGATGGCAGTTGTAATTGGGGAGACTGCGATTGTCGGGGACAATTGCCACTTCTACCATAATGTCACATTAGGTGGTACTGGCAACGAAAAAGAACACCAACGCCACCCGATTGTAGGAAATAATGTTGTAATTGGAACTGGAGCAACTGTTCTGGGGCCGATTAAAATTGGAGATCGTGCGAAAATAGGAGCAGGAGCAGTTGTTTTACATGATGTTCCAATTGATTGTACAGCAGTTGGAATGCCTGCAAAAATAATAAGACACCATTAATATTGAATTTAAATCTCTTTGGCAAATTATTTGCTGAGGAGATTTTTTATTTGTGATAAAATGGGTGTATAAGCAAGCAGGAGGAATTTTATGAAAAAGAAAATATTTGCAATTTTAATGGCGCTTTTAATGTTGTGTTCATGTAGCATTGGAAAAAGAGAAGTGTATTTGTATGGAGAAGACCACGATATAAAACCTATTTATAATGAAGAATTAAACATTTTGAGAGATTACTACAAAAAAGGTGGTAGGAATTATTTTTTGGAGGATTCTCATTATGGTGCACAATATCTTAATTTGTGGATGAAATCAGATAATGATGAGTATTTGAACAAAATGTATGATGTTATTAAAAAATACGGAAACTATGATTATGATTACACTATCGAATATTTCAAGACAATAAAAAAAGAAATGAATGATATTAAATTCTACGGTGTAGATGTGGGACATTCATACGATATTATAGGCAAGGATTACCTAAAATTAGCAAAAGAAAAAGGCGACAAAGAAGATATTGAACTTACTGAAAGAGCGATAGAACAAGGCAAGAATTTCTATGGCAAAGAAAAAGTTGATCATTTAAAAGCCAGTGAGTACAGAGATAAAATGATGGCAGAAAACTTCATGGATACATATAACAGGACAAAAGGAGATGTTATTGGATTTTTTGGATTGGGTCATATAGATGGAACACGTTATATTAACGATTATATGACGAAAATTATCCAAGATAAAATTAAAAATCTTCACATAGTTAATTTGTTGAAAAGTAAAAATCTCAAACCAATCTCAACAGAAAAAATCACATACAATGGAAGAGAATTTGAAGCAGATTATTATGGAATTATAAGTCACAAGTACTCTCCATATCCTCACGAAAAACTATACCGAATTAAAGACAAGGAATACTTCAAAGATTTCACGACAACAGTTTACAATCAATCATTTCCGTATAATTTCAGCTTTGAAAAAGGAGACATCATATTAACTAGACAATACAACGATAAAGATCAAGAAGATGTAGTTGTAAGAGTTAGAAGTGATGGAACAGAAAAACTTTTCTTAGTAGACTACATTCAACCAAAATAATTAAAAAATAGACAGCGATGAACGAAAAAAGTTTGTCGCTGTTTTCGTTTTTTTAAATTTGGGTATAAATATCTTAGAGGTTGATTGAACATAAATGTTAAATAAATAACCTTGTTTATCAAAATTACGAAAGGAGAATTAAATGTTAAAATTAATTAGAACACCACAAAAATACGTTCAAGGCAAAGACGCTTTAAATGAATTTGGGAAATACGCAAAGGATTATGGAAACAGGTTTTTGTTCGTATCTTCAAAAAGAGGATTGAACGATTGTAAGGAAAAAATCGAAAAAAGTTTTGAAGGAACTGACGCTTTCAGAAAATATGAAATTTTCTCCGGGATTTCTTCTAATGGAGAAATAGAGAGAATGAGAAAAATTGTCGTCGATGAAAAAATCGATGCGGTGGTTGGAATTGGTGGAGGATCTGCTATTGATACTGCAAAGGCCACAGCATTTTATGAAAACAAACCAGTACTTGTAGTTCCTACTGTTGTAGCGACTGATGCTCCTTGTACTGGACTTTCAGTTATTTACAATGACGATCAGACATTTGACAGATATATTTTCTATCCAGATAATCCTAACATGGTAATCGTGGATACGACAATAATTGCCAACGCTCCTGTGAGATTTTTGGTTGCAGGAATGGGCGATGCTTTGGGAACTTACTACGAAGCAAGAAGTTGCAAAAAAGTTGATGCACCTTCACTAGAAAATGGTGGAATTAGTGAATCAGCGATGGCACTTTGCAAATTGTGCAATGAAATTTTGTTTGAACATGGAGAAATTGCCAAGAAATCTGTGGATAATCATTTGTTGAATGAATCTGTAGAAAAAGTTATTGAAGCAGCAACTTATCTAAGTGGTGTTGGTGCTGATAATGGTGGACTTGCAGCGGCACATTCTATCTACAACGGATTTACTGAAATAGAAGGTGTGTCTGCAATGCACGGAGAAATCGTAGCTTTCGGTTCAATTGTGCAATTGTTGATGGAATCAGCTCCAAAAGATGAATTGATGAAGGTAATGGATTTCTGCTACAAAGTTGGACTTCCAATCACTTTGAAAGATATGAATATAAAAGCTGAAAATATAATGGTAGGTTGTGAAAAAGCCTGTGTTGAAGGAGAAACTATTCACAACGTAGTTGGAGAAATCACTCCGGAAAAATTAAGAGATTTCGTATTGACAGCTGATGTATTGGGAACAAGATACTACGAAGAGCACAAATAAATTTACACATTAATAGCATATTAAAAAATCATCCTCTATTTAAAAAGAGGATGATTTTTGTGTGTCTATTTTATTTTTCTCCAAAAACCGATTTGATTGTAAAGTTCAATTCCTATTACTATTAATGCCCATGGAATTAATATTCCCATGAGAATCCATTTAATTGGGGCTGATTGAATGCTAAACAATACAAATGAGAATATTGCTATTGTCAAAAATGAAAGTCCCATCATTTTAATAACGTAGGCGAATTTGGATTGTCTGTTCATTATGTCTGAAATGCTCGACCAATTTACGTACTTGTGTTTATAATCTCCTGCGACTTTGAATCTACAAAATACGAATATAGATATTAAATTCAACACAATTGCAACGATTACGAAATAGATTTTTACTCTAAAGAATATGGAAAATCCTAATATTGCAAGGGCAGATAACACGCCCATTATTGTAAATGAGAATTTTACTTTTTCATTCAAATAAGTTTTCTTACTCATTGGTAGACTCATCAAATAATCGTGATTTTGTCCGTCCAATGAAACTATTATCGATTGTAGGTTCATAGGAAATAGTCCAATGAACACACTGTACATAAATGAAATGCTAAGAGCAATAGCAAGTGATTGCAAATCGGAAATATTTGTCCCGATTTCGCTTCGCATACTAGGCGCGCTAGTAAATGTCATCAATATTGGAAACATTACTGGGAATAAAATGCACGATGTGATAGTTGTAGCATCACTCAAAAGCATTTTGTTGTATTTGAACATTTCCTTGCCGATATTGCTTGGTTCTTTGTCAACTTTAGTTCTCTTAACAGAATTTTTTCTGTTTTGAATATCGCTCATGTGTTCGTACAAGTTCTTCGATGCAAATTCTAGAATCGCTTTTCCTAAAATCACTTCAACAACTGCCAATACAGCTATGAAAATAATCGCCGATAATGGATTGTGAAGTAATCCTGAAATAGGGCCAAATCCTGTAGTGTTTTTCATTATGTTTGAATTTTGAATAAAAATTACAAATACTATGGCAACGACTTGAATGAAAATATTAAGCCCAACCATTATTTGCGTGTTGAATTTGTACAATGCAGATGTTCTCACCAAAAGCTCCGCAACGACAATATTCAAAATTATTGTAAAAACGAATAAAACTACGAAATTCAAAATTCCGAACAAAATTGCCAAGAATATATTGAATTTGAAATCAATGAAAAACTTTATCGACAACAACAAAATCGGACTTAGAACTGTCAACGAACTCAACATTGTCAAGAAAGTTTTGGAAACGAACATTTCCTTCTGACTGATTGGAAAATAGGACATCTTCAACGAATCCTTGTTTTCATAAAACAGATTGAATACGCTGATGAAGTTTTGCAAAGTTCCCAAAATTACCAAGTAAAACACGAATAAATCAAACATCTTAGGTGCCTTGCTATAATCAAACACAAATCCGAACATAATTCCGTAAATTACAAGCATCATCACAGCGGACATTATATATTGTCTGATAATTTTCTTGTAAATACTTTTGTTCTCAGCAGGCTTGGTCTTCTGTCTGATTTGACCTGTGAGCATAGGATTTATATTCAATAAGTCGATTTTCATCAATTCTTTTAATTTAGTTTTGTTCATTTGGAACCTCATCGTGTGATTTTATCATTTCAAGATAAATTTCTTCCAAAGATTTATCCGGATGTAAATCTTTTAGTTCTTGAACCGTACCTAAGAATATAAGTTTTCCTTTTTGCAAAATTCCAATTCTGTCGCAAAGTTTTTCTGCAATTTCCAAAATATGAGTAGAGAACAAAACAGTATTTCCTTTGTTGGCGTGTTCTCTCATCATTTCCTTTAAATTGTACGAGCTTTGTGGGTCAAGTCCTGTCAACGGTTCGTCCAATACCCACACATCTGGATCAGATAACAGAGCAGCTATTACGAAAACTTTTTGTCTCATACCATGTGAAAAAGATTCAATAGGTTGGAAGAATTCTGTCAAATCAAATTTTTCGGAAAGCATCTTGCAAGTAGCGTTGAATTTGTTTTCTTCAATTTCATAAATTGTTCCGACAAATCTCCAAAATTCGTAAGGAGTCATCTTCAAAAACATATCTGGACTGTCAGACACATATCCGATTTTCTTCTTAGCTTCCATTGGATTATCTCTTACATCAATATCGTCAACTTTGATAGTCCCTTCTTCAGGTTTTATAACACCAACTAAGGATTTTATCGTAGTTGATTTACCAGCTCCGTTATGGCCGATAAGACCGAAGATTTCTCCGCTGTTAATTGTAAGATTCAAATTGTCCAAAGCAATTTTTCTGTCGTATTTTTTTGTCACATTCTCAAAAGTAATCATACATACCTCCTCTTGTATCATACTGTATCATAATCGTAGCACACTTGTGATATCGTGTCAAATAAAAAAGAATTAGCTATTGCTAATTCTAATACGTAAGCAAACCCTCATACACGAATATCTGGACTACAAAAATTGTTGATTTCTAAATCTCAAAATCCTAAAATCGAAAACTCACTTACGTTCAAACAGTTCGATTTTTACGGATTTTTTCGAATTGAAATCAAAGCAATTTTCTCCGTATGATATTCTTAGCATGAGGGTTTATTACTTTGACTATGAGTTAAATAAATCTAGCCAATTCTTTCTATAACTGATTTTAAATGGTTGAATCTTCTGATAAGTTCATCCTTTTCAAATTCTTTTGGTTGCATATATTCAGTGACTTCAGTAATAGTTTCATAAAGTTCATCATCGTCGTTTTCTTTATACAATTGAATAGCTTGTGATCTGAGAGAAGCAAGCTCCTTGTAAATCGTCATCACCTCGTGCTCTTCTTTGTTTTCCAAAAGAAGTTGTTTAAGTGGCCAATTGATATTGTGCTCAGTAGTCACGCATTTGTTTGGAATGTAAATATTCTCACGTTGCATATCCTTCAAAAATCTATTTAAAATTTGGTTGTTGAATTTATTGATCATTAGAAAATTAATATCAACACCTTCTTCAGCACACTCAATTTTTTCGCCGTCTTCTTCTGTTAAAAGCACAGATATTTTAGTGCGCAAATCAGAATCATCGCATTCAATTATTTCAAAATTGTGCTTTTCAGATTCTATCACCAAAAATTCTTTAATATTTTCAGGTATATTGTAAATTAAAATCGATCTAGCCATAAAACCTCCTTAAATACTCATATCTTCCCAATCAAAATCATCACTCAAAGGCTTTTCATTATAAAAGTCCTTGAACAAATCCTTCGTATCTTCGACACTCACATCATCGACTATTTTCACCAAACTGTCAGATATGTCTTTCATATATTCAATATGATAGACAGACTCATCAGGAGCAGGAATAAAAGTCGCTTGAATGAAACTTTCGCCTACAAATTCCAACGAGAAAAAGTAAGTCTTCTTACCAGATCTCACTTCCTTGTAATTTCTTAACGCATCTTCTGAAATCTTGTCTATCTCATCTAAAACTATATCGAATAGGGGAGAGTCGAATGTTTTTTCTGAAGTTTTCAAAATCAATTTACTATTTTGCTCTAAAAACTCATCAGTTCCACTAAAAACTCCCTTTTTCAAAAACTCAAGCATAAAAACCTCCTTAAAATTATACATTTAATTGCTTAAACTAATTGTATATAATTCATACTTCGCTACGAAATTAAAACCAACACTTTCAACTATTTTTCTTTCTTTTTCTTCAACAAAAAACGTAGTATATTTTTGATTATCTAATTTTGATGTATTCAAGCATTTAATCAATAAACTTCGCATTATATTTTCGTCAAAATCATCCTTATAATCAATCCCGAAAACTTCCATAAGTAAAGGCGTGTACACAAAATAAATACATCCTTTTAAAATATTTTTTTCGTAATATAAAAAAATATTCCATTTCTTATTTGACTTTGAATTTAAAGCGTTGAAAAGCCTATCGGAATTCCGGTAGATATCACTTGTTTTATCATGTAAATCTCGAAAATCATTCCAATTTTCATCATTAACTCTAACAATATCTCCATCATATTTTAGAGGAGAATATTTTTCAAAATTTAAAGTATATACGTAGTTTTCGTCAATTTTTTCAGAATTTATACTTTTTAAATACTCAATACTTAGTTTATTATCTGAAGGAAAACCAAAATAAATAGTATAGTTTGGATATCTGGATTTTGAATATTCAATAAATTCTTCAATAGCTTCTTGTTGATTATTTTGAATATTAAATACATTAAAGCCTAAATAATGGTCTTGTTCAATCCAATAATAATCAATCCAACCTAACACTTCATCATTATTTATAAATAAGAGTATTTTTGAATTTGATTTTGAAAATGATGAATATGCTGATTTGTAAAAATCATTTTTAGTTTTGATACCATCCAAATAAGTTGGGAATGCTGAAGTTGTCAAATCTTGTGATAAATTATATGAAAAATCCAAATAATTTTCTATATCTTGTAAAGTTGCTTCTATTAGCATATATTACAAATTTCCCTTCATTAATATCTGTCATACATTAATGATACCACAAATCAAATAAATTACGGTAATTAAATCAAAAAACACGATAGCGTACAATGCAATATTAAGATATTGTATATTACGATGTTGCATTAAAAATATCAAAATAATAATGAGTTGAAAAGTTTTGTAATAGTTTACTAAATTTTTGCAAGAAAAAAAGCGACAAGTTCGCCGCTTAAAATTTGTATTCAAATAATTCTTCATCGATTTGCTTAAAACCTACAGCTTCAAACATTTTTCTGCTTTGATGATTAAAAGCGTAGATATTTGCCGTGACAGATTTTAATCCATTTTCTTTTGCTAATTCCAAAATCTTTTTGACACAACATCGTCCGATGTGTTTGTTTTGAAATTCTTTGCACACAACTATTGTTATTTCATTGTCATCAGTCAAGGAAATATCTCCAACTAATTCGTTATTGTATTCAATGTAGAACAACTTTCCATGAGTATTCAAGTAATTGTACATTTTTTGAAGCCTATCAATATCGTATACGAAATCAATGTTGTCGACTTGTTTGCACACATCCTTATCTTCGTACCATTTCAAAGTAGTATCGTAATTTTCGAAATAGGGAACAAGCTTGATTGCTTCATTGACGGTAATTGTGTTCATGTTATTTTTCCTTTATTTTATGTTTTATTTTGCAATTCATCATAATTTAATAAATATTTCAGTTTCATTTTTTATTTTGATACTAAATTTGTACTTAAATTATACCACTGATTTTAATAAAAAATTAAAAACTTTATATATTCAATTTGATCCTGACTTTGTTTTTTATAAATCTATCATTTTAATTTTATTCATGTATTTCAAATTAATATAACTGAAATTTTACTATCCAAAACCCGACCATTATCAATTGTGATAAAGCCGGGTTTTAAATTTTAATATAAATTTTTATTGTGTTATGACAATCTTCAATAAATAATCTTCATTTTTATCTTCAAACGATTTATTTGCTTCATTAATATTTGCCCATTTGAATACCAACTCTGTTGTTTCACTATCTGAAACTTCGATATTAAATTTCTGTACAAAAGGTGAGATACCTTCAATCATATTATCTTTCTTTATTGGATACTCTAATTTTTCATAAGATTTTAAATTTATATAATTTTTTTCATCGAAAAACCAACTATTAATAGGAAGATATTGAGGAAGAATAATTTCAATATCTTTTTTGTCATCTGATAATTTCAACTCAATTTTAGTGTTAACTTTGGAATTTTCATTTGAATTATTTTTAAGGTTTATAGAGTAAGTATTTCCGTTAATAATTACAACATTATTTTGAGGATAGTCTTTATCGTCTAAAGGGAAATCCACACTTTTTTCATGAGTATCTGTATTTTTATTGTTGCAAGAACTTAGTATGAAAACTGATAGAAACAAAAGCGAAATCATAATAATTAAAAATCTTTTTTGCTTAATCATATATAAACCTCCTTCATAAATAATAAACTATCACAGTTAATACAATTTCCGTAATTTCTAATTTTTCTCCAACAACACAACAGCTTCGCAGTGGTACGTTCTTGGAAACTGGTCGAAAAACTCTAATGACTTAATTTTATACCCTTTTTCGATAAATTTCTCCAAATCCATTCTTTGTGTTATCGGATTGCATGAGATGTAGATAAATTTATCGGGATTGATGTCGATTAATCTATCGATTGCTTTTGGATGAATTCCATCTCGTGGAGGATCGAGGACTACTACGTCTTTTTTCTCAACTTTTTCCATAAAATTCAAGCAATCATCGCATACGAATTCTGTATTTGTTAATCCGTTTAGTTTTGCGTTTTCTCGAGCTTTTTCGACTGCTTCTTCTACTATTTCGACGCCAATCACACTTTCGGATTTTTTTGCAAAAATTTGTGCGATGGTTCCAGTTCCACAGTACAAATCGTAGACGTTTTTTCCTGACAAATCTCCAGCTAATTCCAAGGCTCTGTTATAGATTTGTTCTGCTTGTGCTGGATTTGGCTGAAAGAATGAAAATGGAGATATTCTAAATTCCAATCCGTTTATTTTTTCTGTCAAATATTCTTTGCCGTACAACAATTCTAATTTGTCGACAATTACCGCATCAGAAATATTATCGTTAATTGTGTGATAAATAGACACGATTCTGTTGTCGATTTGCTTTGCAAATTCAACGAAATCATTCACATCAAACTCATCACTTGTCGTTACCAAATTAATCATGTACTCATCTTCACTGAAACTTTTTCTGATTATGAAGTGTCTCAAAAGTCCAGTATGTTTTACTTTTTTAAAAAATTCGTAATTTTTGTCGCGAAAATATTCTTGAACAGCTTGTCTGATTTTGTTAAAGCCTTCATCAATGATATTGCAATCTACGGTGTCTGTTATTTCGTAGAATTTGTTTTTAGTGTGAAGTCCTAAAACAAGTGGACCACCTTTGACACTATCTCCAAAAGTGTATTCCATTTTGTTTCTATAGCCTTGTAAAATAGGCGATGGATGAAAAGTAATATCCTCATCGTAAATATCTTTGTATAATTCTGTGAGTGTTTTTTTCTTCAAATCGCACTCCACATCATACTCTAATTTTTGATAAATACAACCGCCACATCTTTCATTTACAGGACAACCTTCAATAGTTTCAAGAGGAGACTTTTCTAGTTTTTCAACTAGTTTTCCCTCAATAAATCCCTTTTTCTTTCTTTTTCGTTGAAAAGAGATTGTTTGTCCTTGAATTGTGTTCTTTATAGAATACAAATTATCGTCTATTTTGCAAATTCCCTTGTTAGGAAATAAGTTGTATTCTACTTTTGCCTCTAAAATTTTTTTCATTATCCTTGTAGACCGTCTGCTTGTCTTTGCATATTTTCTACGACGATATCGTGAATATCTCCGATTGATTGTCCGTATTCCAATACTTGCCAAGGTTCATTAGTATGGAAATGAATTTTAATCAAATCATCGCCACCTACAACCAAAAGGCAATCTCCTTTGAAATGTTCTGTAATATATTCACTAATTGTATCGCTTGATAAGTTTTCTCCTGCTATTAATAATTGTGTATCAAATCTAAATTCTATTTGTTCTGACATAATTTCACCTTCATTTTAAAATTTCCCATTGGGATTAAGTTAATTTTACCATATTGCATGATTATTTTCTTAAAAAATTTATTTCCAGCTATTTGGAAGAAGCGATTTGTATGGATATGAGTCAAACCTATCGTCAATCAAAAATAATTCTCCAGTATCGGTGTCTGTTCTAATAAGTCTTCCACCAGCTTGGTGCACCTTGTTCATTCCTGGATACACGTAAGCGTAATCGAATCCGTTTTTTCCATTTTCGTCAAAATATTTTTTAATCAAATCATTTTCTACGCTAATTCCGGGAAGTCCGACGGAAATTATTCCAACAGTATTCAATCTGTCGCCACTCAAATCCACGCCTTCGCTGAACACTCCACCTAAAACACAAAACGCCATTATGTTTGAACTAGTTGTAAATTGGGACAAAAATTCCAATCTTTCCATATCAGTTAGCGTTCGTTCTTGTGTTAAAATATCGAAACCACAAATCTCATACACAGATTCCAAGTACGAATAAGAAGGGAAGAATATGAGTTTGTTTCCAGGCTTTTCGTTGATTTTTCGAAGGATTTCTGCAATTTTATATTTCGTATCTTCGCGGTCTTTGAATCTAGTTGAAATGTTGATGTGATTTACTTTCAAATTCTCTTTTGGGAAAGGAGATTCCAATCTTATGTTATAGAATTTTTCCAAACCCAATACATCTGCAAAGTAGGTCATAGGAGACAAAGTAGCTGAGAAAAATACGTTTGATTTACACTTTTTTAAAAGATTTTTAAAAATATTGTGAGTGTTCAAGCACATGATGTTGTAAATAACATCATTGTTTTCTGATTTTATCAAAGTGACGAAAGAATCATCGTAAAAATCAGAAATTTTCAAAAACTTATTGATTTCAAAATACACATCCAATACTTTGTCGTAGTATGGTTTGTCCTTTTCTTCGACCAAGAATTTCGTCATGGATTCTTTGCAATGCACACAATAATCAATCAAATCTACTGACAAATCCTTGTAAGTGTTTACTGGTTTTCCTAATGCTTCATCTTTGATTTGTTTTGCGAGTTTCTTCAAATTGCGTTTGATTTTGAGCTCTTTTTTATCATCTAAAAGCTCATCACAACAGTCCATAAGTTGGTTGAAACTCAATGAATACGAATACATATCACGTCCTCGACTCACCAAGTTATGAGCTTCATCAACCAAAAGCGACATTCTCAAATAAGGAACTTCGAAAAATCTTTTCAGATATACTACCGGATCAAAAACGTAATTGTAATCACAAATCACAATGTCACAGAAATTGGACAAATCCAGCTCCAATTCCAACGGACAAACTCTGTATTTGAATGCGTATTTTTTAATGATTTCTTCCACGATAATATCCTCGTTTTCAAGCATATCGAGAATGCATTTGTTGACCCTGTCGTAGTGACCTTTTGCAAATTCACAATCATTTGGATTACACTTGACTTCATTGTTGATGCAGACTTTGTTCTTTGCGATTATCTCGACTGATTTTATTATCAAACCTTTTTGTTTCATCAAATACAATTGGTCGTTGCAGGCTTTTTTTAGCGTAGATTTTGCAGTCAAATAAAAAATCTTGTCCGTCAAATCTTCTCCCATAGCTTTAATTGAAGGAAAAAGCGTGGAGATAGTCTTGCCAATTCCTGTTGCAGCTTCCACCATCAAATCTACACCCTGTTTGGTTGCAGAATAAACGTTTTGGCTCAAATACTTCTGACCAGCTCTAAATGCAGGATATGGAAATGACAAGTTCTGAATGGATTCTTCACGATCTTTTATGTGCTGTGTGATTAATTCTGTGAACACGGAATATTTTTCTAATAATGAAAAATAAAATTCTTTTAATTCTTCAAAAGTAAAATTTTGCCTGATAAATTTTATTTTCTTGGTATCAGTTTGATAATAAGTTAGCTGCAAATCAATATCTTCCAAGCCATTGTCCACAGAATAAAAATACCCGTAGCATTTTACTTGTGCCCAGTGATATTTGTTCGAATTGTATTCCAATTCTTCCAAATCACGCGTAGTAGATTTTATTTCATCTATTAAAGTTTTACCGTTTTTAATTCCTATTCCGTCAGCTCTACCTTCCACGATGTAATTTACCGACTTGTAGAGGGTAGTGTTTTTGAGAGTAACTTCCGGCAAAAATCCAATATCGTATTCTTTTTGAATCATTTTGTGGATTCTTTGCCCTTCTTTTGCTCTGTCGAACACATTTCTGAACCTGTCGTCTATGTCGCCACTTCGTTCAGTGTATTCAACCAAATCTCTGACAGAAAGTTTGATTTCTTTTTTCATAGTTTATAATTTTGTTGAAGCAAATTTACTTCCTTGTAAATTTTTCTTCGTTCAATCGCCAAATCGCGATACATTTTATCCTCATCTGTTACATATTCTATTGTTTCATTTACCATTTCAGATTCTCCGTCTTCGTTTACACTCACCATTGTGAAATATCCTGAAGCTTTTATGATATCTGTGCCTTCGACTTTTGCACGAACGAAACATTCCATGCTAGTTTTTCCAACGTAATCTATAATCGCTGTGATTTTTATAATTTCTCCCAATTTTGTTGGAGCGTTGAATGTCAAATTATTTACGGCTTTTGTCAATGTTTTATTGGAACAAAATCTTCTCGTGCACACACCTGCGATTGTGTCCATCATTTTGAACAATTCTCCTCCGTGGAGAAGTCCGTAAAAATTTCCCATATCTCCATTTGCTCTGAATTTTACAATTGTTTTTGTATCTTGTTTTGTTTTCATTTTTTCCACCTTTTAATTCTTACTTCTATTATAGTATAAAATTTTGTTTTCGGAAAAATGAAATCAATCGCAAGATTTTAAAATTGAAACAAAAAGAAATTAAATGTATAATTAGATTGTATGAACTTTACAGGAGGTTAATGATTTGAAATATAGAGAATATTATGATAATGTTTTAGTCCGAATTGAAAAGGGCGAAGACGTTGTAGAAAAATTATTCGAATTAGTTGAAAAGCTTCAGCTAAAAAATGGTTCTATTTCTGGTATTGGTGCCAGTGATAATATAACTGTGGGATTATATAGTGTCGAAAAACAAGAATACACTAAGAAAAATTTCACAGGAGAGATGGAAATCACAAGCATCCTTGGAAATATCTCTACTATGAATGACAAACCTTATTTGCACATGCATATTACATTTGCAGATGAGAATTTGAATGTTCACGGCGGACATTTGAACGAGGCTATCATATCAGCAACTTGTGAAATCATAATTAATAAAATAGACGAAAAAGTTGATAGATTCAAAGATTCTGAAACAGGTTTAAATTTATACGATATTTAAAGGAGATAAATGAAATATTATTTTAATAATGACAGCGTAGATCCGTATTACAATTTTGCGGTTGAATATTTTTTCGCAAAGCATAACATTCCAGTGTTTATTTTGTGGAGAAACAAGGATTCAATTCTACTAGGCAAAAATCAAAACATTTACAGAGAAGTTAACTTAAAATACACTGAAGAAAATGGAATTAATCTAGTTCGTAGGTTATCTGGCGGTGGTTGCATATATACTGATGAAAAAAATATGCAATACACTTTTATTGAAAGTCAAAACTACGCAAATGACTTCAAACATTTCGCTAATATGATAATCAATCAAATGAAAAAGATGGGACTTAATCCAGAATTCAGCGGTAGAAATGATATTTTGATTGACGGTAAGAAAATAAGTGGCAACGCACAATATATGAAAAACAGCATGGTTGTTCATCATGGTACAATTCTTTTCGATATTGGAGTTGAAAAGATGATGCATTCACTTACTCCTCAAAAAATAAAATTCGAAGGAAAAGCTATCAAATCTGTAGAATCCAGAATCACAACTATTAATGATATGATTGATATGGAATACGATGAGTTTTTCAATAAAATTAAAAACGGTATCATTGAAGATAATAACTTAGAAGAATACGTGCTTAACGATTCTGAAAAAGAAGAAGTGAATGATTACATCGATTTATTTAAAAATGAAGAATTTATTTACTCAAAAGGAGAAACTACTGCAAATTATCAAAGAAAACACAAGTTTGGAGTTGTGGAGTATAGCTACAACATCAAGGATAATTTGATTGATAGTTTCAAAATAGAAGGGGATTTCTTTTCAAACAAAGATATTTCAGAATTTTGCGATATGTTTGTTGGAAAGGCTATGACAATAGATGGTTTCCACAATGTTTTGAATGATGTTAATATCGGGGAATACATTGTTGGAATGGATGAGAAAGTGTTTTTAGGTGATATATTTGATTAGAAAACCAAAATGGATGAGAGTAAAAATCGAAGGTAGCCAAAACCTTCACGAAGTAGAAAGTTTAGTAGATGGTTTTGAATTGAACACAGTTTGCAAGGAAGCAAATTGTCCTAACAGAATGAAATGCTACGAATCACGTACAGCTACATTTATGATTTTAGGAGATATTTGTACTAGAAACTGTAGATATTGCAACGTAACTACTGGAAGAGGAAGAGCTGTTGATGAAAAGGAACCTGAAAATGTTGCAAAAGTTGTGCAAAAATTAGGGTTGAAATACGCTGTTATTACTTCAGTTGACAGAGATGACTTAAAAGACGAAGGTGCAACTCAATTCAAAAATGTTATCAAGGAAATTAGAAAACACAACGAAGGAACATTGGTTGAAGTTTTGATTCCTGATATGCACGCAAAGCATGAATTGTTGGATATTGTTTTTGATGAAAGACCAGATGTATTAAATCACAACGTTGAAACAGTTCGTTCTATCTTCAAAGAAATGAGACCACAAGGTAACTTGGACAATTCTTTTGAAGTTTTAAGATATGCAAAAGAAAAAGGACTTGTAACTAAATCTGGATTTATGGTTGGACTTGGAGAAACTAATGAAGAAGTTCATCAAATGTTAGATAAGTTGAACGAATTAAAAGTAGATATAGTTACTATTGGACAATATTTGATGCCTACATTAGAACATGCAGAGTTGGACAGATATGTTACTCCCGAAGAATTCGAAGAATACAAAAAATACGGAGAATCAATCGGAATTAAGCATGTTGAAAGTGGCCCATTCGTAAGAAGTTCCTACAATGCAGGAAATGTATTTAAATCATTGGAGAAAAAAGAAAATGAGTAATGCAAAATAGGGCGAAAGCTCTATTTTGTATTATAAGAGGGAATATATGAATAAGTACATTTTTAGAGAGAAAATCAATTTGCTAATGCAAATTTTACTGACAATTTTGTTGTCGTGTTTTTTGGTGGTGGCGATAGTATTTACGAAAAGATTATTTGAAGTCCAAAATAAGACCTTCTCACTTATTGTAATTAGTGCATCGTTAATTTTATTCGCTGGAATAAATTATCTCAAGGACAGGACGATTTACAATATGGGACTTTTATTTGTAGAAGGGTTTAAACAAGATTTGTTTCATAATGTGATTTCACAAAACTTTTACGAAATACAACAAAAAGAAAAAACTTTTTCGAATGACATTACATCGACATCGCTATACTTAAAAGAATATTACATTATTCCGACATTGGAGATGATATCTGATGCAATTCTATTGATTGCAGTTTTTGTTACAACAGGATACTGCGTTTCATTTATTCCGGTGTCAATTATAACTGTAGGAGTGTTGGTTTTCAGTTTGATAAATGTGAGAATCGACAAATCAATATTAGAAAAGAAAACAAATACATCGAATTTAAGAAAAAGATACGTGTATTTTCTAGATGATATGTTAAATTCCAAGAAAGTCATCAACTCAAAGGCTAACAAAGCGCTTGAAGTTGTTCACAGTAAATTAATAGAAGATATATCAGAAAAAGTGACGGAACTTGACAAGGAAGAGCTCACAAAATACAATCTAAAATTATTATTCATCGGAGTATATTTTATAATTAGTTTGATTTATATTATTAAGCAGCCACAAATCAGCACCGGTGAAGTTATCATTCTTATAAGTTCAGTTATGTTGCTTCATCATATCATTAAAAAAATCGTAAAAGAACGATCTATGATTGTGCAATCTGAGCAAAAAGTTTTCGAAATGGAAGAAATTTTTGGGAATCAAGAAAAATCAGATAAAATTGTAGAACACATAAAAGACATTGAGTTCAGAGATGTGAAATTGTATTCTTCAAATGTTAAAGTTAAGATCAACTACACATTTTATACTGACAAAAAATACTTAATTATTTGTGATAATGAAGAAGTTGTAAACTTACTAGCCAAATCATTCATTCAGACATTGTCTCCGCAAAGTGGAATGATTTTGGTAAATAATGAGCCATTAGAAGAGTTTGATTTGTCATCAAACCTGCTAGTAACTTACGATGAAAGTTACATCTTCGATACTGATTTTAGAAATAATGTTACATTGTTTAATTCTTTTGCGGATAAGAAAATCCCACCATTGTTAAAAATATTCGATGAAGAATTGACTTCGAAACAAAGATATTCTGAATATAGTGATAGAGATAAGAATTTAATCAGATATAAGAGAATAATCAATCAAGATTCTGAATTTAACATGGTAGTTAATTTGTTTGAAAATTTGGACGAAAATACTGGCAATATTTTGCTAGAAGATTTCATCTTGAGATTCAATGGATCAATATACTGTGCTAAGGACGTTAATCCATTTATAAAGGAAAAATTCGACGAAGTATTGTATGTTAAAAATATTGACAGCGACTATTTGTTAGTTCAAGAATAAATCAAACATCACGGTAAATTATTTATCGTGGTGTTTTTTTATTTTTATACTTTACAAGAAAAAATTTTGAGTTAAAATATATAAGTAATTTAAATTTTGGAGGAATTATGAATTGGTTAAATAAAAATTATAAAGGATTATTGCTTTGCCTTTTAATAGCTATTCCTTGCCATTTTTTGGGCAAAAAATTCCCTGTAATAGGTGGTGCAGTTCTAGCGATTTTGGTTGGGATTGTTATGGGATATGTTATTAAAGACAAATCACAATTTGAAGTCGGAATGAAATTTGCATCTAAAAAAATATTGCAATATGCTGTAATTTTACTTGGATTTGGAATGAATTTGGCGGTTGTAATGGAAACTGGAAAACAATCATTGCCAATAATTACACTAACTATTTCCACATCTTTAATTATTTCTTATGTACTTGCAAAGAAAATGAATATTGCGAAAAACATTGCGATATTAGTGGGAGTTGGATCATCAATTTGCGGTGGATCTGCAATTGCAGCAACTGCTCCAGTAATAGAAGCTGATGATGAAGATGTTGCACAGGCAATTTCTGTAATATTTTTCTTCAATGTAATTGCGGCTTTGATTTTCCCGTTGTTGGGAAGCGTGATTGGATTTTCCACTCATTCTGGAGAAGCGTTCGGAATATTTGCAGGAACTGCTGTAAATGATACATCATCAGTAACAGCGGCAGCCGCAACTTGGGATGGATTGTACAATTTGGGAACACAAACATTGGACAAAGCTGTTACTGTAAAATTGACTAGAACATTAGCGATTATTCCAATCACTTTGGTATTGTCGTATTTGAGAACTAAAAAACAAGAACAATCAGAAAAAGTTGAACTCAAAAAAATATTTCCTATGTTTATTTTGTATTTCGTTCTTGCAAGTATTATAACTACAGTTGCTTTGAAAATGGGAGTGGATGCGAAAGTTTTTAATCCATTAAAAGAATTGTCTAAATTTTTCATTGTAATGGCAATGGCTGCAATTGGATTTAAAACAGATATTGTAAAATTAATAAAAACAGGTGGCAAACCAATCCTTCTTGGATTTTGTTGCTGGATTGGAATCACTATAGTTTCAATAGCAATGCAATTTGCACTTGGACTAATATAGCATAAAGCTACGCAAAAATTTTGCGTAGCTTTTTTCATGAAAAAAAATCACGGCTTTAGGGGGAGCCGTGATTCTTAAGTACAATTTTATCTTACAAGGGGTTTGTTTGATATAAATTGATATCTATTATCATTATACTACGGTTTTTCAATTTGTCAACTAAAAATGATTATCAAATTAAAAAAATCAAACAAATAGTAATATTTTTATATTTTACAGTAATATTTTAACATTTTCTTCACTAAATAATTTTATATTTTCTTTTGAAAGTTTGTGAGCAGCAATCCCCATGCCTTTTATTTTTTGATGATTGAAAGTTCCATCGTAAATATAATTAGTTCCACATGATGGAGAATTTTCTTTTAAGATGGCGATTGTAGCATCGTATAACTTGGCAAGTTTTACCACTTCTTCGCTTCCTTTTTCAAACTCTTTTGTAAATTCTTCTCCGTCATAATCAAAAACTTTCCCATCACTAATCTCAACAGGATTTCTGGGAGTTGGTAAACCTCCCATAATTTCTGGGCATACTGGAATTAAATTGTATTTTTCTTTGAGTAAGTTGATAGTTTCTTCGTCTAGTTTATTATTAGAACCGTTGTATTTACAATCAACGCCCAATAAACAAGCGCTAATTAAAACATTTTGCATATTTGTCTCCTTTAATTTTTGAAAATCCTTTTGTTAATTTCACTGACAGGAAGGCCTATTATTGTATTCAAATCACCTTCGATGTAATCTATAAGAACTGGATTTAAATCTTGAATTCCGTAGGCACCAGCTTTGTCATAGACTGTGCCTTCATCGATGTATTTTTTGATTAAATGGATATTTTTATCTGTTTTTTCTGAAAATTTTACGTTACTGTAAGTGTAGAATATTTCTTCGTAATTTTTTGATTTCAAACAAACAGATGTCACAACTTTGTGAACTTTTCCGAGATAGGATGTTAGCATATCCAATGCCTCGTCATAATCTTGTGGCTTGTTCAAAATTTTACCGTCGTTAATTACGATTGTGTCAGAAGAAATGTAGAGCGTGTCTTCTTTTAATTCTAATGGAAGAATTTTTGCTTTGGATATTTCACAGCAAACAAGTGCAAGTTTTTCTATAATTTCACGGTCTTTGTATTTTTCATAAGCTAGTTTTTCTATTTTTCTCTCATCAATATCAGTAGATGTGCTTTCAAATTCACAAATATTTTTCAATAATTCGTTTCTTCTTGGAGATTTGCTAACCAAAATTACATGAGTAAATTCGTCTAATTTCCCAATTTTTGTAACATTTTTTACGTATTTCATTTTATCACCAAATATATTGTCTTATCTTTTTATTAATGTGTCAAATGGGTATATATAATATGGTGATTATATGATATATACAGTGACATTAAATCCTTCGATTGATTACATAATGCGATTGGATGATTTTCGAAATGGAGAAACAAATAGAGCAAAAGTTACTGAACTTTACGCTGGTGGAAAAGGAATTATGGTTAGCAAATTGCTACATAATTTGGATGTAGGAACCCAAAATATTGGATTTTTGGGAGGATTTACAGGGGATTACATCGAAAAATTATTAGATGAGATGGAAATTCTCCACGATTTTACAAAAATTAATGGAAACAACAGAATTAATGTAAAATTAAAAATGGATTCTGAAACAGAAGTTAACGCACCAGGGCCAGATATTTCTCAAGAAGAATTAGAAGACTTCTACGAAAAACTTTCTGGAATTGATGGTGGAATAGTATCTTTTTCCGGATCTGTGGCAGCGAATATGGACAAGGATATTTATATTGAGATGATAAAAAAATTATCTCCGAATACTAGATTCACATTGGATACAACTGGTGATGTGTTATTGAAAAGCTTGGATTATAATCCTTTGCTGCTAAAACCCAACCAAGCAGAATTAGAAGAAATTTACGGAGACAAGTTTAATTCAAAAGAAGAAATAATTTCATATATAAAATCGACCATGATTCCAAAAGCAGAGCATGTGATATGTTCTTTGGGAAGTGATGGTGCGATTTTTGTGAGTGCAAATAATTCATTTTACATTCCAATTGTAAAAGGAGAAGTTATCAACAGTGTTGGCGCTGGAGATAGTATGGTTGCAGGATTTATCTACGCTTATATGAATGAAATGAGTGAAGAAGATATGTTCAAAATGGCTGTGGCTAGTGCGACTGCGACTGTTTTCTCATATGATATGGGAGAAAAGGATCAAATAAATGAAATATTTGGCAAATTAAAAATAATAAATATGGGGGAAAATAATGGAAATTAAAGATTTGCTTTCAAAAGATCTAATGATTATGAATCTTAAATCTACAACAAAAAAAGATGTTATAGATGAGATGATTGAAAAATTGTACGAAAACAATGTTATTAATGATGTACTAAAATTTAGATCTGAAATTATGAAAAGAGAGTTGGAATCTTCGACAGGTCTTGGAGAAGGTGTTGCTATGCCTCATGCGAAAACATCGGCAGTGAATAAACCTGCGATTGTATTTGCAAGAAGTACAACTGGCGTGGATTATGAAGCATTAGATGGAGAAGATACTTATATATTTTTCATGATTGCTGCAACTGAAGGACAAAACCAAATGCATATTGAAACTTTGGCGAAATTGTCCAAGCTTTTATTAAAAGAAGGATTTATCGATAGATTAAAATCTAGCGAATCTCCAGAAGATGTTTACAAAACTATTGACTATTATGCAGAAGAATCTGAGCCGAAAGTAGCACCAGTAGAAACCAGCTCGATTTATACAGAAAAACCATTCGTCCTAGCTGTAACTGCATGTCCAACGGGAATTGCACACACTTATATGGCAGAAGAAGCTTTGAAGGAACAAGCATCTAAAATGGGAGTTGACATCAAGGTAGAAACAAACGGATCTGATGGTGTTAAGAACAAATTAACAGCTGATGATATCGAAAAATCTACTGGAATTATTATAGCTGCGGATAGAAAAGTAGAAACTGCACGTTTTAATGGCAAAAATGTAATTGAGTGTCCGGTTTCCGATGCAATTAGAAATCCAAAAGATTTGATTGAAAAAATAGTAGACGGCAAAGCGAAGATTTATCACGCAGATGAATCGGAGTCAAAAGAAGTTGAAGAAGAAACGACAAATTGGAAATCAAAATTATACCAAGATATTATGAATGGTGTAAGTCATATGTTGCCATTTGTAGTTGGCGGCGGAATTTTATTGGCGTTGTCATTCTTGGTTGAAAGATTTTTCTCAGATACTTCACCAATTTACAATTTATTCTCCGTAGGTGGAAAAGCAGCGTTTGGATTTTTGATTCCAATTTTGGCAGGATACATTGCTATGAGCATTGGAGATAGACCAGCGTTAATGCCTGGTATGGTTGCAGGTTTCATTGCAGGACAAGGCGCAGGATTTTTGGGAGGACTGTTAGGTGGTTTCTTAGCAGGTTATGTTATTTTATTCTTGAAGAAGATTACTAGAAATCTTCCAAAATCACTTGAAGGGACTAAACCAATGTTAATCTTCCCGGTATTTGGGTTGCTATTAACATCTTTGGGTATGATTTTCGTAATATCTCCAGTGTTTACTACAATTAACAAAGCAATCAATGGATTTTTGGCAAATATGGGAACTACAAACTCAATTTTACTTGGAGCTTTGCTCGGAGCGATGATGAGTGTGGACATGGGTGGTCCTGTTAACAAAGCAAGTTACACTTTCTCAATAGGAGTATTCACAGATACTGGTAATGGTGCTTTTATGGCAGCTACAATGGCTGGAGGAATGGTTGCGCCACTTGCAATAGCTATAGCATCTAGTTTATTTAAAAATAAATTTGACGAAAAAGAAAAGAAATCAGCAGTCACTAACTATATTTTGGGTGCATCATTTATCACAGAAGGAGCGATTCCTTTTGCAGCAAAAGATCCATTGAGAGTAATTGTGTCATCTGTAATAGGTAGTGCAATTGCAGGTGGACTTACACAAGCATTTGAAGTAAAATCTCCAGCACCACACGGAGGAATATTCATTTTACCAGCTATGGAATCTGTAGACAAGGCGTTGTTCTTCGTATTATCTGTAGCAGTGGGATCATTGGTTTCAGCAATCATTTATGGATTGTGGAAACAAAAAGCAGAATAATGTTATAATAATATTGTAATTTACAAATTTTCAAATTTTCAAGGAGGAAATTATGTTAGTAGCAGCAGACAAAATGTTAAAAGATGCATTAAAAGGAAAATACGCAGTAGGTCATTTCAACATCAACAACTTGGAATGGACTAAAGCTATTTTGGAAACAGCACAAGAAAACAACTCACCAGTTATTTTGGGAGTTAGCGAAGGCGCTGGAAAATATATGGGCGGATACAAAACAGTTGTAGGAATGGTTAAAGGAATGATTGAAGAATTAAACATAACAGTTCCTGTAGCAATCCACTTAGACCACGGATCATTCGAAGGAGCAAAAAAATGTATCGAAGCAGGATTTACGTCAGTAATGTTTGATGGTTCTAAATATCCAATTGATGAAAATATAGAAAAAACAAAAGAAATAGTTGAACTTGCTCACTCAAAAGGAATCAGCGTTGAAGCAGAAGTTGGAGCTATCGGTGGCGAAGAAGACGGAGTAATCGGTCAAGGAGAAATCGCCGACAAAAACGAATGCAAGAGAATTTCTGAATTAGGAATAGATTTCTTGGCAGCAGGAATTGGTAATATCCATGGTGTTTATCCTGAAAACTGGAAGGGATTAGACTTCAATGCTCTTGGAGAAATCAAAGGAGAAATCGGAGAAATGCCCCTAGTTCTTCATGGTGGAACAGGAATTCCAACTGATATGATAAAAGAAGCAATCAGCCTTGGAGTATCCAAAATAAATGTAAACACTGAATGTCAAATCGTATTTACAGAAGAAACTAGAAAATATTTCGAAGAAAATAAAGACAAAGAAAAGAAAGGATTTGACCCAAGAAAAGTTTTGAAACCAGGCTACGAAGCAATCAAAGCAAAAGTTAAAGAAAAAATGGAAATTTTTGGATCAATCGACAAAGCAAACTAATTTAAAAATCAGAATTCAAGCTGAATCTATTAATTTAGATTCGGCTTTTTGATTTGAAAAAATTTTTATTGTATAGGATAATATTACCTAGGTGATAAATTTGAAAAACATTGATTTATTTAAAACTCTTTTGAAAATTAATGCCGTGACGTTTGGTGGAGGATATACAATAGTTCCTATAATTAGAGATGAGTTTGTTAAGAACAAAAAAATAATTGACGACGACGAAATGATGAAAATAATCGCCTTGGCACAAAGTTGTCCAGGAGCGATGGCTATTAACACGTCGATTTTATTAGGATACAGGATTAATAAAACAAAAGGGGCAATTGCAAGTGTACTTGCAGCGACTCTTCCATGTTTGGTTATTATTTCGATTGTAAGTTTAATTTACAACAAAATTCACGACAATCCATTTATCAACATGATGCTTATTAGTATGAGTGGAGCAATCAGTGCGATATTACTTTTAACTGTTGTGGATTTGGCAAAATCAAATTTGAAAAAAGACAGAGCACTTGGAATTGGAATAATGATCTTAGCATTTGTAATGGGATTTGTATTTAACATAAATGTTGCGATAATTTTACTTGCTTGCGCTTGTATCGGGGTAATGTATTCAAAGATTGTAGGTGGCAAATATGATTTTGATTAAATTATTCTGGGTGTTTTTTAAAGTTGGATTATTTGCTTTTGGTGGAGGATATGCAACACTTCCACTTATCACAAATTTTGTAGTAAATGAAAATCAATGGATCAGTCTTAGAGAATTGACAGACGTACTTACGATTTCGCAAATGACGCCAGGACCAATAGCGATAAATTCTGCGACATTTGTTGGAATGAAAATATATTCCGTGCTGGGAGCTGTTGTAGCAACTACTGGATTGGTGTTTCCGGCGTTAATTATTCTACTTCCGTTATCTAAGCTAATTTTTTCGGGAAAAGAATTAAAGTTTTTGGATTATATACTAAAAGGGATCAAACCTGCAGTTGCAGCACTGATATTCATTGCATTTATCGATTTGTTCGAATCGGCAGTGTTTAATGGCACATTTAATACGACAAACATAAACATTGTCGCCGTAATTTCATTTTTTGTAGGATTTGTAATGTATTATAAAAAAGTTTCTATTATTAAGATAATCGGCGTGTGTGCAACGATAGGACTTATATATCAATTTGTAATCTAAAAAAAGCCTCACTATGAGGCTTTTTGTCGTTTAAATATCTATTGAGTTGTCCATCATTTTTATTGACGCTTGGTATAAGCCAAGACCTGTCAATATCCAAATAATAGTGCTTGTAATTGGTATTCCCATTATTTTTGTGAATGTGTTCATTGTAATTGTATCTGAATTTTTTAGCGTTATTAATTCGCTAGCATCTACGATTCCTTCACCTACATATGAGATTAGATAAGGGAATCTTGCGAATATTTCTTGGTCGATTAGGGATATAACCACGTTAATCACAATCATAATTATAATCCATGAGTAACCAGTTTTGTTTGATGGAAACAATGATTTTGTAGCAACTATTGAGAAATACATTACAATATATCCTATAAATGTACTTATAATAAAGTTTACAGTCAAAATGATGAATGTAAATGGAGAAATCGTAAAGTACGGATTATTAAATGCCAATTTAATCATTTCTAAGAATTTCGATTCACCAACAAAATACATTCCCAAGAAGTTTATTAAAGAAAATGCTATTGCAAATATTACTGTCCAAATAAGAGCGAATAATAGTTTACTCATTAAAATGTCGTTGCTTTTAACAGGAAGTGTGAACATCAAATAGCCTCTGTCGGAATAGTAATCGCGTCTGAACACCATAACTATTTGTACAGTCAATGCCAAGAAACTTCCAAAAACTGCAAGGATACATAAAATCAAGAAAAGCATTTCGATAAATCCCATCGTTTGAGTATTTGCGATTATTGAATTTTTAAATAATGCATATAACAAGCTGTTTCCCAACAATCCGACAAATAATGATATCAAGCATAATTTCAAGTTGTTTTTTAAATCGTGTTTTAAAAGTTTAAGCATGGTGACCTCCAAAAATTTGTTTGTACACATCTTCAATGCCTTTGTTGTAAGTTGATCTCAAATTTTCTACGCTATCATTTAATTCCACAGAACCTTTGTTGAGCATGATTACTCTGTCGAAAATTCTTTCGATATCTCTAACCAAGTGAGTAGTAATGACGAGAGTAGAATCAGGGTCGATGTTATCAATGATTGCATCCAAAATTTGTTCACGAGCTACAGGGTCAACTCCTGCGATTGGCTCATCAATTATGAAAAGCTTAGCGTGACGTGATAACACAAGTGCCAAGTTCAATTTTTCGGTCATACCTTTTGATAGATTGCTGACTTTCATTTTCTTGTCCAAACTCATTTGTTCAATAAAACTTGTGAATTTTTCTCCGTCAAAATCGGAATAAAAATCTTCGAACAATGCTTGTGTTTGAGCGATTGTAAGGTTAGGATCTAGGAAAAAACGATCCGGCAAATAACTTACGAATTCTTTTGTCTTGTAATTAACATTTTGTGAATCGATTTTAACTTCGCCTTCGTATTTTTTTATTATTCCAGCTAAAATTTTGATTAAAGTTGTCTTGCCAGAACCATTTGGACCTAGAAGTCCGATGACTTCTCCTTTTTCGGCTGTAAATGATACATCTTTAAGTGCTTGTTTGTTGCCGTATTTTTTCGACAAATTTTTTATTTCGAGTACGCTCATTTTTTCCACCTTTCATCTATAAGTTCCATTAGTTTTTCTTTTGGCATATTCATTTGATACATTTCGTTTAAGAAATCATCTATCAATTGTTCTGCCATATCATTTTTCAAAGCTTTTAATTTATCTTCGTCGACATCGACAAATGAACCAAGTCCTCGTTTACTCATAGTAATTCCACAGCTTTCCAACTCTGCATAAGCACGTTGAACTGTGTTAGGATTTACATTTAATTCTTTCGCAGTTTCTCTGACAGAAGGAATTTTATCAGAAGACTTTAATTCTTGCCTAATTATTTTGTATTTAAAATAATCTACGATTTGAATGTAGATAGGCTTATTATCATCAAATTGCATATTATCTCCTTTCTCATCTGTTCTATAACAATAATACACCGTTACAATAAAAAAGTCAAGCTATTTTAATAAAATATTTACGCCCTTTGATGATAAATCATTCAGCTCATCGATTTGTTCTTGATTAATTGTGGAATTTTTCTTAGCGAAAATCTTTCCCGGTGGATAAATCACGATATCATTGGTAATCTTTTTGTTCAGTAAATAATCGTATGTTTTATAAATTTTCGTAGAGTCTGATTTTTCATATGAACGAAGAGCTTCCAGCAAAATTTCAAAATCTTTTTTATCATCGGCAATCGTTGAAATCAATACGAGATTTTTGTAGTCTATCATTTCAATATAAATTCCGTTTTTTATCAAATGCTCATTCACATCACTTGGATTGTCGCATTCAAGGACAATTCTTGTAAAATCTCTCTTGCAATTTTTTTGAATAGGAGTTTTTCTTATGAAATCTAAGCCTTCAATCTCACTATAAAACCAATCTATTATTTCTTTTAATTCAGCGTATTTGCTCTCATTTTTAGTACAATAATTGACGGCATATTCCACAGATGTCATGAAAATATATGATGGGGAAGATGTCATAATCATTTGTAGATTACTCATAGTTTTATCTATCAATCTATCTTCCGAGTTGAAATTAATCGCAGCAGTTTGTGTGAATGCAGGCATCGTTTTGTGATACGAATTAATAGAAATATCACAACCTAGTTGCATTGCATTTTTGTCAAAACATTCCAATGCAAAATGCGTTCCGTGTGCTTCGTCAACAATAATCTTGATATTATTTTCGTGACAGTAAGTTACAAGTTTTTCGATAGGCTGATAAATCCCATAATAATTGGGGCGTGTTATAAGAACTGCTTTGATAGATGAATCTTTTTTCAAATTTTCTATCAAAACTTCTTGTTCACACACTCCATCACAGTCAATCTCCACAGATTCTCCGCGAGCAAGTCGTACGCCGTTGATTACGGATTTGTGGCAATTTTTCTCTACCAAAATTTTGTCGTTTTCATCTAATACGCTCATTATACTTGCGACTATTCCAGAGGTTGAACCATTGACAAGATACATTGATTTTTTTGCATGTGAAAAAAGGGCAAGATTATTCCTGCCCTCAGCTATAATATTATTTGCATGGTACAAATCATCTGTATCAGATAATTCAGTTACATCAATCTTCAAAATATTTTCAAGAAAATCGCTCATGCCTTCCAGCATCTTGCCCTTATGACCAGGCATGTGAAAGCTTACTTTTTCTTTTCTTTTTCTCAGATTTTCATACAAATTACGCATTCAACATTTTCTCCACTTCTACCATAATTGCACATTCAGTACGTTTCTTTTGCATTGCGCAACCCAATTCGTATGGCTTGTAAATATCGTTATTAAAATTGTACGCATTTGCATGGCAACCACCAGAACAGTAGAATTTGCACCAACAATTTTTGCAATCTTCTTTTGTAAATACGTGACAATTCAAGAATTCTTCACGCAAATCTTCTGGTAAAGTTAGATTTTCATCTAAAATATTTCCCATTTTGAATTTTTCGTTGCCGACAAATTGATGACAAGGATAAATATCTCCTTCTGGAGTAACTGCAATGTATTCGCATCCAGCTCCACAACCTTGCATTCTTTTTATTACACATGGACCTTGAGTCAAATCAACCATAAAATGGAAGAACTTAAAGTTAGAACCATTAACTTGATCCTTTGCATAATCCACTGCCAATTTTTCGTATTCATTCAAAACAGTGTCCAAATCTTCCTTAGTAATAGCGTAATCGTCATAATCGCTGTCTACAACAGGTTCGATACTTGACAATTCAAATCCCAAATCTTTGAAATGTTTTACATCTTCTGAGAAATCCAAGTTTTTCTTAGTGAAAGTTCCTCTTACGTAATAATATTTTCCTTTTCTTCCTTTAATAAGCTTTTGGAATTTAGGAACGATTAAATCATAAGAGCCCTTATCGTTCAAAGTTTTTCTCATATTATCGTTGACAGATTTTCTACCATCAAGACTAAGAACTACGTTGTGCATATTTTCGTTGATAAAATCAATCTTGTCATCGTCCAACAAAACGCCGTTAGTAGTTATCGTAAATCTGAATTTCTTACCTTTTTCATCGGCTATTTCATTGCCATATTTTACTAATTTCTTTACAAGTTCGAAATCCATCAGAGGTTCTCCACCGAAGAAATCCACTTCCAAGAATTTTCTTGAACCGCTATTGTCAACCAAATATTTCAAAGCTTTCTTGCCGACTTCTTCAGTCATATAAGCTTTGTGTCCACCGAAATCACCTTGTGAAGCAAAACAATATTCGCACTTCAAGTTACAATCGTGAACAACGTGAAGACACATTGCCTTTAACACAGGTTCTCTCTTTTTGAAATCTTCAATGTGAAGATAATCATCCGATGAAAAAAGCATATTCGCTTTTTCCAATTCTGCAATTTCCTTGATAGAATCTCTGACAGATTCTTCAGGATATTGAGCTAATTTTTCTACTATTTCATCTGCACTTAAATCTTTGTAATAATCAAGTACATCGTAACTTATGTCGTCAAAAACATGGACACTTCCACCGTTTACATCTAAAACAATGTTGTGGCCATTCATTTTGTATTTATGTATCATATAATTCTCCTTTCAGCTACCGTACTATTTTATAGAAAATTATGAATTAAGTCAATAAAAAACGAAAACCACTCAAAAGAGTGGCATTAATTTAATAATCGCATATCTGATTGTTTACTTAAAAGTCTTCAATCATTATGTAAACAAGATTATCTATTTTCGTTTTCACATTCTTGGTTAGCAACTGTGCAAGAAGTTTTGCAAGCTGATTGGCAAGATGTTTGGCATTCACCACAACCACCTTTGCAAGCTGATTCTTTCAAAGTGTTAGGTGTTAAAGTTTTAATATGTTTTTCCATAATATTCACCTCAAAATAATTATATCATAAATTCTAAAAAAATGTGAGAGATAATATTTCGGGTGTATAATCAAAAAAAACATTGCATAATAATAAAATAAGTGATATATTTAACTTAAAGGGGGAGATTAAAATGTTCAAATACATTACTCATAACAAAAAATTATTCTATTTAACTCTTCTTACAGCGCCTATTGCCGTTGGATTTGATATTGGCTTGGCGTGGCTTTTAAGAATTATAACAGATGCAGGAACTAATGGAGAAGAACAACTTTTGCCCAGATTAATTCTAATTTCTGTGTTGTACATAATTTTTGCAAGTATTTCCGATTTGCTATATCGAAAAAGCACAGTAGAACTTACGAATAATTGTATATATAATGTTAGAAATGATTTGTTCAACAGTATAACAGACGAATCTCTAATCAAAATATCCAAACAAAATAGTGGATATTATATATCGATGTTTTTGAATGATTTGGAAGATTTGAAGATGGATTATTTCAAAAATATGGTGTCTTCATATCATGAAATTCTCAATTTCGTAATATCCTTAGTCTTGCTTGTCAAAATCGACATAATAATGGCAATCACAATAATAATATTTTCCGTGGTGCAACTAGCAGTGCCATTTATTTTCGAAAAATTAATCGAAAAAAGACAAGAAGAACTTATGAATATAAGAAATGAATATACGTCTAGTTTGCAAGAATTCGTGAACAATTTCAATTTGATTAAGTTTTTCAAAAAAGAAATTATTTTTCAAAAAATTAACCAAGATAAATCCATTGAATATCGTAACGCATCAAATACTAAGGAAACTTTGAGCAAAACTATTTACGTTTTATCATTTGCTAGTTCATTGGCAATGTATTTGGGTTGTATGTTGGTCGGAATTTGGCTAGTATTTAAAGACAGAATAACCATTGGTCAAGTAATAGAATCAAGTCAACTTATGGCTTATGTGACAGGACCGTTATTAAATTTCACAGATATAATGACAAGCTTTAAATCATCAAAACCAGTCCAAAACAAAATTATGAATTTCATCTCAGAAGAAAAACCTGTTGAGGTAGAAGATGAATTCGAATTTAATAATTTGAAATTAAACAATATTTCGTTCAAATATCCAACAAGTGACAAATACGTTTTGAAAAATTTGGATTTTACATTTGAAAAAGGCAAAAAATACATTATTATTGGAGAAAGTGGAACGGGCAAATCAACTATATTCAAGATTTTGCAAAAACAAGAAATAGCAACCGAAGGAGAAGTTCAGCTTAACAATAAAAATATTTTGAATATTACAGATAGCACATATTATTCTAAAATCGGATTTGCAACACAAGACACTGGAATATTCACAGCTAGTATCAAAGACAACATATCCTTGTTTGACAACAAACCTGTAGATAAAACAATCATTGAACAATTGGGATTAAATACTTTGATTAATTCCAAACCAAAAGGAATTGACACTGTAATTTCCAGTGAAGACAAATCTATCTCAGGTGGAGAAAAACAACGAATTGCCATTGCAAGACTACTAAATGAAGACTTTGACTGTATTTTATTAGACGAATCAACATCCTCATTGGATAAACACAGTGTAGATATTGTTGAAGAATGCATACTTTCGAAAAAAGATTTGACAGTAATTGCAATTACACATCATTTGACAAGTAAAGCAATTGAAATGAGCGATTGTATTTTAAAATTAGAAGACGGGAAATTAGTACCAGTTACAATGTAAACTAAAAGAGGTTAATAATATGGGAACTAAAAACACTTATAACAACTATCAATTTTATGAAACACCAGCATTGACTAAATATTTGGAAGAACAATCAATAAAAGGCTATAGTTTTTGTGGCGCAGTGGGAAGTTTTTTGGATATACTGAAGTTTCGCTATGATGAAAACAAAGCCCCACAATCTTATTGTGTCTTACGTAAGCGTTTTGACAAACATATCGATGAAAAAATACAAATCATGAAAACTAATTCTCAGATGATTTATGAAAATAATGTGTATGTTGTATTTTCGAATCAAACAGATAATGAGTTTAAGAATTTGGAACAAATACTGAAAAAACAAGATGATTTGCAAGCAGTTTCCATCAAAAAATCCATATCATTCATTGCAGTATTATTGGTGATTTCTCTGATTAGTTTGGTGATAAATATTTTATTTACGCAAGAAGAGAATTTGCAGTTAAGAAATTTGAATGTGGGAGTTTGTATTTCTCTAATTATTAATTTCTTGATTTATTTTATTGGAGATTTGCACGATTATTTTTCGGGAAAAGCAGTAATAACAGACGGGAAGCTAATATTTAATAACCGCACCAAATTAAAATATACGCTATTTCGATTTGGAGATGTACTTAAATTCGCAATATTATTGGTAAGTATATTTCTTAGCATAAAAGTTGTGCTACAAACAAGTGATCCTGCGGTTACAGTTAATGTTTTAAAAATGTGGTCGATATTTTGTATTGTGGGATTTGGTTCAAGGATAAAATTCCAAAAATCATATATCGCATTGCTTTTTATCGAAGTATTTCTAATAACACTTGGAGCGTTGTAGAAAACAAAAACTAATTTCTATGTAAAAAATTGCACGATTAATCTCGTGCTTTTTTTATTGCTAACATGTAGCAGGAAATTGTTTTTTTAGGATATAATATATAATGATATTGAAAGTATAAACATGGAGCGAATTATGATAGAGATAAACAACTTGAAAAAAGATTATGAAATAATTAAGAGAAAAAGTTTATTAAACAAAGAAAGAACTATCGTGAATGCAGTGAAGAAGATTTCTTTTAAAATTGAAGATGGAGAAAGGGTCGGACTCATTGGGCTTAATGGAGCTGGCAAGACTACTACGATTAAAATGATGACTGGAATTTTGTATCCAACGGATGGTTTTATAAAAGTGAATGGATTCACTCCGTCTGATAGGAAAAAGGAATTCTTGAATGAGATCGGAGTATCAATGGGACAACGTTCGTGTATGTTTTACGATATTGATGTGATAGAATCTTTCAAGTATTTCAAAGAAGTTTATGAAATTTCAGATGAGGATTTTGAGGAAAGACTACAAGAATTTGATAAAGTTCTTGGACTTTCACAACTTTTACATACTCCTGTAAGAAAATTGTCTTTCGGTCAGAGAATGAAGTGTGAATTGGCAGTGAGCATTATTCATTTGCCGCGAACGATATTTTTGGATGAGCCTACTATTGGTCTTGATGTTGTGGTTCAAGAAAATATATTTGAGTTTTTGAATATGATAAACCAAAAATACAATTCTACGATCATATTGACCACACATGAGATAGAAAATATAGATAAATTTTGCCCTAGAATTATAGTATTAAATCATGGAGAAGTGATTTACGATGGAAGGTGTAATAAATTTTTGGATAGGGATAAGTACAGAAAACTAACTGTATCTTCAAAATACGTTAATTATTTGAAGGATTTTAATCCAGAAATCGACAATGAGAAGGCGACAGCTTTATTGACAATCGATCAGTTAAATAGTGTAGATATTTCACAATTTTCTAAGTCCGAATTCACCATCGAAGAATTGAGTTTGGAAGATGTTTTGAAGACTAAATTGAGGGGTGAATGATGAAATTATTTGCTTGTTCTCTAAGAATTGCTTTGAAAAAGATGCTTGCTTATCCAAATGAAATAATCATGATATTTTTTCACAGCCTTTTCCAATTATTGTCGACGATTTTGTTTTGGGTTGTGTTATTTGACAATGTAGATTCTTTTGGATACGACAAATCTTTTATATATTTGTTGGCAATGGTCGGGATGTTATCGTCGGCTATTGAAGAAATGTTTTTCGGACTCAGAGATTTTGAGTGGTTGGTGCGTGACGGAAGTTTGGATAGGTATTTGTATCGCCCTCAAAATACTTTGTTTATGATAATGATAGAAAATATTCCACTTGTTGCATTTATTGAACAACTAGTGCTTGGAATTGTCGGAATAATTTTGGTAGTAGTGAAGTTTGATATCGCGATTTCTTTTGTAGCTGTATTAAAGATGATAATTCTTTTAATAATAGGGAACATTTATTATCAAACGATTTATGCGACTATAACTATGCTGAGTTTAAGATTTGAAAAAATATCGACATTAAGGGATTTGATTTTCAATTTTAATTTTTCAAAAAATTATCCTACTACAATTTTCCCGGATTTTTTGAGAAAATTTCTGACTTATGTAGTTCCTGTTTCTTTGATAGCATTTGTTCCAACACTAGCTTTAAGCGGAAAACCTACTAGACATTTTCCTCTAATATTAATTTTTTTAGCAGTGAGCTTGATGATTTTATACATTGTGTACAATCGTGGACTTAGAAGATATTCTTCAAATGGAGGTTAGAATGAAAAAATACTTGCAGTCTTTGAAAATAGAATACCTAAATTCAAAAGAATACTTTATTTCTTTTGTTTCCTCCATATTTTATATACCAATTACAATAATTGTTTATTATTTTTTGTGGAAATTCATAATGAAAGAACAAGCTGATATTGCTGGAATGAATTTTGATGATGTGATTGCGTATTTCATGACGATTTTGGTAGTAAAAAATTCAATATCAAATACAATGGCTGAAACTTATTACATATTTCAAGATATAAATTCGGGAAATATTGATACTCTGATAACTAAGCCAATTTATTATCCTCTTTCTAGATTTTGCATATCTATAGGAAGAGTTGTAATATCAATGCCTTTGGGGATAGTTTTTTGGATAGCAGTTCAGTTGTATTTCAATAAGTTTTCATTTGCATCGCTTGGTTATTTTATAATATCCTTGTTTCTAGGATTTTGTTTGATGTTTCAAGTGTTATGCATTTTAGGATTACTAACATTTTGGTTAAAATCTGTACTTAGTCTCAGAGATATTTTCTGGTATATTCTGGCAATATTTTCAGGAGAAGTAGTTCCTTTAGCGTTTTTCTCCGGAAAATTTGAAATGATAAAACACAATCCTCTTGCAGGAATTTATTACATTCCTGCAAACATAATTAACTCAAACAATATGAAGGCTTTGATTTTGGAACAAGTAATTTACATCGTGATTTTTTCCATAATAATTTATTTTATGTGGAGAAGAGGAATAAAACATTACGAATCACAAGGCGGGTAAATATGATTTTGATATTAAATAATATATATGATAGGATTAAATTAGCAATGGATGTGAGTTTATTTATGTTTACAGTATTAAGAGAAGGTGGCAGTGGCGGAGAAGATAAATGCCCAAGAAGAGCTTAAATATTGAATTGTAAAAAAGAGAAAGCAAAAATGAGCGAATATTCTTAAAGTTGGTTTTATATCTAATTTTTGAGAATCAGTTCAAAATGTTTCCTTTTTTTATAATAAATGAAAAGGTTTAAAATAAATTGTAATTATGAATCTATAAATTATTTGAATAAATTATATTTTTTGTTTGAATTGTCAAATGAATTTGGTGTTTACATAGAAAACCCATTGGGGGTGATAAATAATGTTGAAATTAAAAAGATATGTTTCAAATAAAAGCCTTGCCATTTATTGTTTGATAAATGGTCTATTAAAAATTTTGTTTTTAGTATCTCCACTTGTTGCAAAAAAGTTTATAGATAATGCAATGAATAAAAATTTTAATAATATGTTGATTTTTGGACTGATAGATGTTTTCTTATTTGTATTAACTCAGGTTGTATCTTATATATTTGATATTTTCAGTAAAAAAGTAGAAACATCAGCAATATCTAATATTTTCAAAGAGGTAAATGAAAATTTGGATACATATAGAGTAAAAGAACATTCAATTAATAGAGATAGGATTAATCAAGAAATAACAAATAATCTTACATTAATAAAAGGCTTTATTGTAGATATACCTGTTAGTATTGTATTTTCTATTATTACTATGATAGCAATATTTTTAATAATGTTAAAATTGTCTATTAGCTTAGCATTAGTTATGATAATTGTAGTCCCAGTAGGTGCATATATATCATATAAATTAGGTTATTTGATTTCAGATTATTCGGAAAAGGATTTAACGAATAATAGAGATATTAAGGGATATCTGCTAGATAAATATTCTATTACAAAGTCAGAAAGACTTTTAAAAAAAAAGCAGATGTTTGATATAAAAATTTTATTAGAAAATTATGAAAATACCTTAAATAAAAAATATAAATTAGAATCTCTTGTAAATAATATGATGATTTATTTTGTTTTAAATGGTGTAATAATTTCTATGTATTTGATTTCTGGATATTATGTGTATAGAAATATGATTACAATAGGTACTTTTTATGCTACACAACTTTATGTGTCTAGATTTTGGACACCAGTAGAATATTTGTTTGACATAAGAAATCAATATTTAACAGCAAAGCCAGCAATAAATAGTTTTTTGAATTTTATGGAAGTAAAAAAAACAAGATACAATTATGATATTATAAAAGAAATAGAATTGGTGAATTTTGAATGTTTGAGTAATAAAGGGAAAGTATTAAATGAAAAAATTTCTATGAAATTTGATAATAAAAATATAAATATAATTTCTGGAGATAATGGTGTAGGAAAAACAACTGTGATAGAATCTATTTTGAATTATACTGATAGATACAATGGAGATATATTAATAAATGGAAGAATATTAAAAGAGAGCTACTATGATATGGTGTACATATCATCTGATTATAATATATCTAATTTTGGATTGTTATCTGATAAAATAAATTTTTCTTCTGGACAAAAGAAAAAAGCACAAATAGAGTTAGCATTAAATACGGATAAGAGTGTTTATATAATAGATGAACCTACTAATTTTTTAGATGAAGAAAATAAAATCAAAATAGCGAATATGATAAATGAGTTGTATTTTAAAAAGAAAATAGTGATTTTGATTACGCATGATAGCGAAATTATTAATATGATAAAAAATAAAAAAATGTATTTTTTAAAAAAATCTGCATGAGATTATACTCGTGCAGATTTTTCATTTATTAGCATTCTTTGTTTTCTTCTATTGTTTAAAAAGTTAATCAATGCTCCGCTGAATATCAATACATATCCGATTATACTTAAATAATCAGGGATTTGATGCAAGAATAAAAATCCGAACAATCCTGTAAAAATTATCGTCGAATAATCAAACACTGAAATTTCAGATGCAGGAGCGAATTTGTAAGCTAATGTTATTCCAAATTGTCCGATAAGGGCTGCAAGTCCAACGCCGATAAGAGCAAGGATTGATGATGTTCCCATTGGAACAAAATTAAATATCATAAAAGGAATACATACTATACACGAAAATCCAGAGAAAAACGCAACGATAAACGAACTATTAACTCCTAGAGTGTTCAATTTTCTAACGCAAGTGTAAGCTCCGCCTGCGCAAATTCCACCCAAAATTCCTATTAAATATGGAAGGATTTCTTGGATTTGTAGTGTAGGTTTTACGACGAATAAAACCCCTACAAATGCTATCAAAATCGAAATTATGTGTTCCTTTCTCAAATCTTCTTTTAGGAAAATCCAAGACAAAATCAAAGTCGCAAATGGAGCTAGTTTGTTGAGAACTGATGCATCAGAAATAAACAAATGATCCAACGCATAATAATTACAAAAAATTCCTGCAGTACCCAAACTTGCTCTCAAAATCAAAGTTTTCCATGGGATTGACTTAATATCGTGAAGTTCTTTTACTTCTTCTTTTTTATTTGATTTCAATAAAAGCGCGAATGCCACCAAAAAAGCAATCAAATTTCTGAAAAAACTTTTTTGAATAGTTGGCAAATCTCCAGCAAGTGGTATGAATAAATTCATAAGAGCAAATCCAAATGCTGATAATAATATTGCTATAATACCTTTAGTTCTATTATTCATTTATTACCTCCGTATTAATAAATGATATCATAAAACAATGTAGATTTGAAATTTATTCTATTTCGCAAGATTTTATTAGGTGGTATAATCAAAAAAGAGAGGAATTTGTGATTATGAAAACTAAAGCGAAAAAATATTTTATTTATTCAAGTTTGTTTTATGTATTTATTTTTGTGCTTGATTTTTTAGTGTCTGTAATTACATCAAATTTTGCAGACGAATTTGTAAAACTAAATACAGTAGAATTTCAAAATACAATAAAAACTATGTTAATTATAATATTAGTATTTGGTGTGAAATTTTTATTAGAAAAACTGATACCTTATAAATTAGAATTAATAAAACATCAATTAAAATTTCAGTTTAAAAACAATATACTAAAAGATATTTACAATTTACGAAAAGAATTGTTATTCGAATTGTCAGGAGAGCAAGTTTTGCAAATTGTAGATAAGGATAGCGAAATCGTAGCAAGTTTTAGGTATGAATATTTGGTAGAATTTTTTTCTTCATTATTTATTTTTGCGATGGTACTTGTTTCATTTTTGGTTTTAAGTTATAAGGTGACTTTTATTTTTGTTTTATTAGCTATTTTGCAAGTAATACCGCCAATAATTACTAAAAATAGCTTATATAAGATTTACATGGATACTAGAAAAATAGAACAAGATACTACTAACTGGATTATTTCAGCATCAGAAGGAAGAGATGTTTTGAAAACTTTTAATGCGACTGATTGGTATTTTAAAAATAAAAGGAATTTAGATGAACTGAATGTAAATGCTGGTACTAAGGCTGAAATTGCATTTGCACTTGAAAATGCGATGTATTCTCTGTTAGATTTGATTTTAAAAATAGTTAGTTATGCAATTATTGGTATGGCAATCTATAATCAGGAAATTACCATTGCTGATTCGGTGTTTATGATTATGTTACTGAGTACGTTTTATTCCAATTTTGAGAATATAACAAAATATATTTCGAAGGTTCAAGAATTCAATGTATCAAAAACTAGAATAAATAATATTTTAAATAAAGATATTAATAGTAACGATGTAACAGTTTCAGATACTGATTCTCTAATAGATTTAAAAATTGAAGATTTAGATTTTTGTCAAAATTTAAATGGAACAAATTTTAAATTAGAAAAAGGAGATAAAATTCTAATTTCTGGGAGTAATGGCAAAGGAAAAACAACAATTTTCAATTTGATTTTAGGACTTTTACACTCAAATAGCAAATTGGTTATTAGAGATATTCCAGAAAGACTTATAAGTTATTTAAATCAAAATGATTTATGTATTTCTTTTACAATGAGAGAGATTATGGGTATGCTTGAAGGAAAAGAATACGCTAAAAAAGTCCAAGAACTCTGCAATTATTTTGGGATTAAGGAGCTTGAATGGAGTAAATACTTAGATGAATTATCAGGTGGAGAAAGGAAAAAATTTGCATTAGCAGTTTGTCTGGCATCTGATAAGAATATACTTTTGTTAGATGAACCGACAAATCATTTAGATGATAAATCAGTGGAAAAACTAATCGGTGTTTTAAGATCTGATTCACGAGAAATGATTGTAATTAGTCATGATGAAAGGTTAAATAAAATATGCAATAAAACTTTAGATTTAGATAGCGGTGATAATTATGTATAAGGATTTATTCAAGTCTATGAGACTTGGCGCAATAGTAGGCCTGATTAGCAATATAATTCAAGATGTGTCAGCAGTTTTCATAGCGACTGTTTTGGGAACTTTTACATCTGCAGTATTGAATTCAGATATAAAAATGATGAAATCTTCAATATATAAGTTGCTCATTGCTATTTTGATTACTGTAGTTTTGATACCTATTTTTCAGATTTTATCAAATAAAATTATCCTGAAAAATAGTTTTACTCACGAAAATTTGCTAATAGACAAATACTTAAAATTTGATGAAAGTATTTTAAGAGATATAAAATCTTATAAATTTGACAATATTATAGAAAAAGAAGCAACTATGCTTAGATTGTATTTTATATGGGCATTTCAAAATATTTCAGAAGCTTTAATAATAGTTTTAATTTTGATAATAAGCTTGAAAGAATTACCAATTTATTATTTCATATTCATAGTTGCTATGGGATTTTTAAGATTTGTATCATTTACTACTTTTAAGAATGAAGTTTCTGAATATACAAGAGATAAATTTACATTTAAAGAAAATGAAAGAAAAATATTATTTTCTTGCTCTTTTGAAAAAGATTGGTTGAAATTTAATAATTTGTACACAAAATTCATACAGGTATACAAAGAATTATTTGATGAATTTGTGAAAGATAAAGTAGCAAGAGGAGAAATGTATACAAAAACTCAAAACGCAGTAAGAAATTTAGCAGATGGATTGTTTTTAATACTAGTAGTGGGATTTGGAATTATTCTATGTTCCAAGCAAATTATAGGAATCAATTCAATAATAAAAGTTTTAGCTATGTCTGTTGTTATCAATAAATTTTTCGATTGTGTGAAAAAGTCCGTGGACTCATTTATTCAATTAAAAAGTTTAAAAGTTAATGTTGGAAAATTTTATTCACATATTTCTCAAAAGAAGAATTTTGATAATAAAACAAATCATATTGAAATTATTGCTGAAAATCTAAGTTACACGGTAAATGATAAAAACATTTTAAAACCTGTAAATTTTAACATAAAAAAAGGAGATAAAGTTAAAATATCTGGAGAAAATGGAACTGGAAAAACAACTTTAATTAAAATTTTAAGTAACATTTATACCGATTATAATGGAAATATTAGTATTAACAACACAGAGTTAAATAATGCGAAGAATATCAACATAAATTATTTTTGTCAAAACTCTTATGTTTTTCCAACTACTGTGAAAGAGAATATTTTCCTTGGAAAGGATAAAATAGATACTGTATTCACAGATAATAAGTTACTAATGAAAACAAATGTGAATGGTCTATCTGGTGGGGAAAAACACAAAATAACTTTAGATAGAGCGCTAATAGGAAACTCAAATATATTTATATTTGACGAACCACTCAATCACTTGGATAGCGAATCAACCGAAAAATTTCTGAAAGTTTTTGATGAAATTGAAGGAATAGTTATTTTTGTCGACCATAAAAATATAATTAAAAACTACAATAAAGAAATAATATTATCTCACTAAAAAATCTGCCTGTTTCAAGGCAGATTTTAGTTTTAATATGCGTTATTGTAAATTGTTTCGATGTCTGATGTTGACAAATCTGAGTAGCTTGTTTTATATGCGGCTGTGTTTTCAGCCATTTCTTTGATTTTGTCTTTTGGAATGTCAAGTTCACGAAGTGTAGTTGGAGCTCCGATTTCTTTGAAGAAGTTTTGTAGTGCTTCGATTGATTCTAGTGCTAATTCTTCATCTGTTTTTCCTTCTGGATCTATATTCCACACGTTGATTGCAAAGCTTCTGAATTTTTTCAAATGATTTTTGTAGACAAATTTCAAATAATTTGGATGAACTACTGCAAGTCCCATCCCGTGAGTTACATCAAAATATGCGGATAATGTGTGTTCCAATTTGTGGCTTAACCAATCTGAGCTTTTACCAGTGGCAGTAAGTCCGTTGATTGCAAGTGTACTTACCCACATTAGATTGCTTCTAGCTTGGTAATCTTCAGGATTTTTGAGAGCTACTTTGATACTGTCGATTACAGTTTTCATCAAGCTTTCTGATATATTATCTGTTGTGTTTTCGTAATCTGGTTCTGAAAAATATTCTTCCATTATGTGGCTGAACATATCGCAAGTTCCACTGATTAATTGATATTTTGGAAGTGAATATGTGTATGTTGGGTCGATTATTGAAAATACTGGATACAATAATCTGTGCCCGTAGCCGTATTTTTTCTTTCTTTCGATATTTGAAATTACACAACTACCGTCCATTTCACTACCAGTTCCAGCCATTGTAATTACTGTTCCAAGTTTGATAGCGTCTGTTGGTTTGTTTTTTTCTTCGAAGAAATAATCCCAGAAATCTTCATTAGTTTTTGCACCCATTGCGATAGCTTTTGAGCAGTCCAATGTAGATCCGCCTCCGACAGCCAGTATAAAATCAATGTCATTTTCTTTGCAGATTTTAATTCCTTCATAAACTTTGTCAGTTCTTGGGTTTGGAGTGATTCCAGAAAGTTCAAAAACTTCTTTGCCTTTCAAATTTTCCATAACATCATCGTAGACTCCGTTTTTCTTGATGCTTCCTCCACCATAAGTTACTAAAATTTTATTGTAATCTTTTAATTCTTCTTTTAGGTTTGTAACTTGACCTTTACCAAAATGTACTCTTACAGGATTGTAAAATGTAAAATTGTTCATAATGCCCCCTTGTTTTATTTTAAAATTTCTCTTATTTTAATATATATCCGATATTTGATTATTTAAAACAAAAAGCAGCGTAAAATTTGCGCCGCTTAATTCATTTCTTGTATTTTTTTGTAAACTATATCTTTGATTTCAGTTGAATCGAAAATCGTCGTGTCAATTTTTTTGATGTTTTGTAAATTATCGGGAATAGGCGATTTTATAAAAGAGTTTAACTTTTCCAAAGCCATATTTATATCCAAATCTTCATTGTACCCGAATGATTTCAACACATTTTCCGTAGAAGAATATGGTGATGTTGTAGCCATAATTATTGAAGGAGTGTAGTCATAAGAATCGATGACATATTTGTCGTAGGCAAGAGAAGCCATTGCAGTTTGAGGGGATAATGGATACTGACATTCCAAGAATAATCTCAAAATTTTCTGACTGACTTCATCACTTGTCATGCTGTAAGTTTCAATACAACTCAATTTTTGTAGTTCTTCAGGATACAAAGTGAATTTATTTTTCTCTCTAAAATCGGTGTAAATCTCTCTTATTCTATCTTGATTATTTATCAAATGATGTAGTAATCTTTCGATATTCGCCAAGACCAATCTTTCAAATGATGTGGATTCTTCACCGAAAACTTCGTCATAGACAAATTCTCCCGTATCCAAGAATTTTTTGAAAGACAATGGACTTTTTGTCGCACAAATTATTTTATTAATAGGAAGTCCCATTCTTTTTGCATAGAAACAAGCCATTATATTGCCGAAATTTTCCGTAGGAATACTTACGTTGATTCTTTTTCCAGCTTCTATCTCTCCGTATTTTACCATTGTCACATAACTGTAAAAATAATAAATAACTTGAGTGAGAACTCTGATTATATTCAAAGAATTGCACGTAGAAATCACCGATTCTTTTTGTGCAATCAAATTTTTGATATCAGAATCATTTATCAAACTATCCACTAATTTTTTACATTCATAAAAATCACCATCTACGCCAATTGCACAGACATTATCGGAAAGTGTGGATAATAATTTTGATTTTTCGATATCTGAGATATTATTTGGATAAAACACGAAAACTTTTGTGTTCATCTTTTTAAAATTCTCAATCGTAGACACAGAGATATCCGTGGAAGCTGTGAACAGGTATAAGTTTTTCACATCTTCATTATTATTCAAATTAATATCTATAAATTTAGAGATAATACTCAATGACAAGTCCCTATAAGACAGACTTTTGTTGTTGAAAAGTTCGACGTAGCATCTATCATTTGTTTTTCTCAAAAAAACATTAGGCTCATCTCCATCGTAAGCGTTATTTACAATGCTTGATATTGAATCTTCGTCAATATCAGTTAAAAAATGCTTCAAAATATATATAGCAAGTTCGTTATATGTCATATCTCTAAGCACATCAATATCGTACAAATTATCTAAATTCAAAGGAACGTAAATATCATCATTTATACAATTGAAGATTACTTCTTGAGAATCGATAGTTATTGAATTATCCCTAGTGCTAATAAATTTCATATTTCCTCCTAATATTATTCTAATTATATCATTTTATGAGATTTAAGTTAATCTTTTTAAATTTCGATAAAATTTGAGTAAAAAATGCCGAAAATATAACGAGAAGCTTATAACCATTGTTTATTTTTTTTTGAAGAGTATAATAATAGTAAAGCGTTTTCTAATCAATAGAATTGATTGTAGCTTTGGGTAAGAATTATAAAATTGAAGGAGAGAGGGCATTATGATAAAAGTAATTCTTAAAAAGAACATCAAGTTTATAGCAGTATCTTTGATTATGAGTTTAATTATGGTTGTGGCGACGTTGTCCGTACCATTTTTAAGTAATAAAATTTTCAGAGATATTACCAACATTCAAAGAAGTGATTTGTTCTTATTGTTTGGTATAATGGTGTTAAATTATTTTATTCAAATAGGGCTGATTTTGTTAAAAGAAAAAGTAGCGGTGAATGTGAATTCAGAAAACATGGATAATTTTATGAAAGATTTATTTCATGTGAAATACGACACTATGATTAATTTGGGAAACAATTCACTGATTACGAAGATTTCTAAGTTGACTAATTCTATTTACAGTTTTTTGATTGATGATGTAAATACAATGGTTAGTTCTATTTTGATAATTATTGGAGCTTTGATTTTTGTTTCAATTCAAAATATTTATTATGGTTTGATTTTACTGGCGATAATACCATTTACGTTTTTTGGATTTAAATTAATCAATAAGAAATTATCTGAAAAATGCGTATCACTATCTGCAATTACTTCCAAAAACTACCAAGATTTTAACAATATTTACAGCAATCCAGATTTTTTGAAACAATACTCCAAGTTTGATGGTTTTGATAATCTTATCAACAAGAAAATCGTGGAAATTTTTGAAGCACACAAAAGCGTTAATCAATTCGCAGGTGCAGCAAGCAGTAGTATTAGAATGTTTAACGAGCTTGTGCAAAACGCTTTGTTGATATGGATAAGTTATAATGTTACGATTGGAAATGCTAAGTTATACTCAATTGTGGTGTTTACTTTGGTAATCAATGTATTCTTCGATTCGTTGTATTCATTAAATGGAGTAAACATCGATTTAACGAATTTGAAGGTTGACTCTGGTTTTTATAAGGAAAATATTTTAGATAATTTGGAAAATAAAAATGATGTTGCAATTGAAAACACGATTAGCAAAGTGAAGTTTGAAAATCCTGTTGTGAAAATATTGGACACTGAGTTCAAATTTGATATTAATGAAGAATTTTATCCTTCAGATATCGTATACATAGACGCAAAAAGTGGTGCGGGTAAAAGTACACTTCTACGTTCGCTGTTGAATATCAGAGATGTCGATGGAATATCTATTAACGAAAAGTCCGTCAATTCATTATCTTTGGATGAATTAAGAGAAAAAGTCGCATACGTTCCACAAAATCCACTTATCATTCCTGCAAGTTTGAGGGAAAATATTTTGGTGGATACAGTCAAAGACAAATCTATCGATGAAAAAATATTGTCTATGGATGTTTTGAAGCCTGTGTTGAAGAATAAAAACTTGGATTCAGAAATTTTGGCAAATGGAGAAAACTTATCGGGAGGAGAAAAACAAAGAGTATCCATCGTTAGAAGTCTTATGAGAGATGCAGATGTTTATATTTTTGATGAAATAACTAGCAACTTGGATTCAGAATCACAGGAAGATTTCTTCTCGAATTTTATTAAAGATATCGACAATAAAATCGTGTTCATTATAAGTCATGATAAAAAAGTACAAAAATATTGCAACAAAACAATGCAAGTAAAATAAGAAACGAGCTGATTTAATTCAGCTCGTTTTTAATATGTGATTCTGTCTAATATTTTATTGATTTTCGCAAGAACAATTCCATAATTGGTCATTGGTATGTTGTGCGATTTTGCGAAATTCGTTTTGCTTTGCATGTACATTTTGTTTTGCATACAGCCACCACAATGAATTATCAGATTGTAATTGCAAGCAACATTGAAACATTAGCAAATATTACTCCTTTAATAAACAATGGAGCAGACTAGTTCAAATCTATTGGTTCATATCATAAAGAAGACAGGGACAAACCAATCAGAAGATCATACGAAAATAAATCTATCAAAAAGATTTACGATGAGTATTTGGATGCTCCTGGTTCAGAAAAAGCACATCATTTGCTTCACACAGAATATTCTTCAAGAGAAAAAATATTAATACAGTAATAGATAAAAATTCTTTGGCGATTGCCGAGGAACTTTTTTATTAAAACCAATTATCAAACTAAAAAAATTATAGTATTATATATAGATGGAGTTGGTGAATAATTGAAAAAAATTTGTAATATATTTTTGGGATTGATTTTGGCCCTGATTTTTATAATAAATTTAAAATGGGGAAATAATGACCATTTGGTAAGCTATGATGGAATTGAACTTGATTATGTAAAAGCTACTGTAGTAGATATTGTAGATGAAACGCTGGATTATCCTTATAATTCAAAACCTGTAGGAATACAAAACATCAAAGCGAAAATTAGAAAAACTGGAGAAATTGTGGATGTGGAGAACAAACTAGAAGCATCGCATAGTGTTTTAGTAAAAAAGAACGACAAGGTGATTCTGGCGAAAAGTAGAAATCCTCATCACAATTCTGAAACTTTTTACAGGATGTATAATTACGATAGAAGTTTTAGTACAATCTTATGGATGGGGATATTTATAATTTTCATAGCACTTGTTGCAGGAAGTAGAGGAATAAAAAGCACGATTGCTCTTGTGATTAGTATATACATAATTTTGTTTTTTGATATTTCGCTTATCATGAATGGATTTAATAATATTGTGATTACAATTTTAACTGTGATTTTGTGCACAATATATTCCACTTTGATTTTATATGGTTATTCTAAAATGAGTTTAATCAATATGATTTCTGTTTCGGTATCATTTGTATTTGTGAGTATTTTGGTTAAGCTAATGAGTATCGGACTTAATATTTCGGGGTATAATCTGGAAAATGTCGGGGAATTGATACTAGTGATAGGAAAGGTATGGAAATTAAATATCGAAAATTTACTGTTTTCCACTGTTGCTATTTCAGCTTTGGGAGCGTCAATGGATGTAAGTGTATCGATAGCTTCTGCATTAAGAGAAATTCAGTCGTTAAATAAAGATGTATCGAGTAAAAAATTATTTAAAAGTGGGATGAGTATTGGTCGAGATATTATTGGAACAATGGTCAACACATTAGTATTTGCATTTATTGGATCATCACTTGTGAGTATTATGATTTTTATATTGCACGGAACAAATACTTTTAATAGAGTTGTAAGTTCTGATTTTTTCGCAGTGGAAATTACGAAAGCGTTAATTGGAATTAGCGTTGTGATTATAATGGTTCCGGTTACTTCTTTTTTTGCCTCAAAAATATACAGTGAGAATATTTTTAATGAGCATATCAAATGATATGCTTTTTTTAATGTTTTTTTAACAAATTTTTACATTTTATTAACTTTGAAAAACATAAATTTAATATTTTAATCGTACAATGTAATAGGTGATGAAATATTGAAGAAAATTGTTAATGTAATTTTAATCTTGCTATTGATTGGAATTTTCTTTTTTAATAGAAAGCTAGATGTAAATGAAAGCTTGATTAGTTACAAGGGTGTGGAATATCTGAGGGCGAAGGTTGTGGAAGTTGTGGATGAATCGCTAGATTATCCGGACAATTCTAAACCTGTCGGCGTTCAGAAGATTAAAGCTAAGATTTTAAAAACTGGAAAAGTTGTAGAGTTGGATAACGAACTTGTGAACACACACAGCATTAAAGTTCACAAAGGAAGTAATGTTATTCTAATTCAAAATCAAAATTCAGGTTCAACTGATGATTATTACTATTCCGTGTACAACTACGATAGAAGTATAAGAATTTTTGTGATTATAGCATTATTTGTAATATTTTTGGCTGTGATTGCTGGGATAAAAGGCCTCAAAAGTGCGATAGCTTTATTTGTAAGTATTTACATAATTTTATTTTTTGATGTGGCGCTTTTGATGAATGGATACAATAATATTTTGGTTACGATTATAACGGTAATTTTGTGTGCAGTCTATTCTCTAGTGGTGTTGTATGGATACAGTAAAATGACTTTGGTAAATATGATATCGATAGGAACTTCATTTTTGATAGCGGCAATTATGGTCAAAATCATTGGAAAAGTTTTGTATGTTTCTGGACACAATATGGAAAATGTAGAAACTTTGATTTTGGTAGGAAAAACATGGGGACTTAGGATTGAGAACTTATTATTCTCTGCAGTCTCCATAGCATCTCTTGGTGCTTCAATGGATGTTAGTGTGTCGATTTCATCTTCTTTGAAAGAAATTAAATCATTAAATACAGATTTGGATAGCAGGAAGCTTTTTCGAAGCGGAATGAATATAGGTAAAGATATTATTGGAACAATGGTAAACACTTTGGTGTTTGCATTTATTGGATCATCTCTAGTGACGATTATGGTTTTGATATCGCACGGAGTAAGTTTTAATCAGCTTGTAAATTCTGATTTCTTTTCAGTGGAAATCACAAAAGGGCTGATAGGTACGGTCGTTGTGATTATAATGGTGCCAGTGACATCATTATTCTCATCAATTATATATAATCATAAGGGGGAAAATTAATGAACAAAACGGCAAAAGCGTTATTAGCATTGGGTATGGTATTTTCAATAGCAACAACAGCTACATACACAACTACATTTGCTGAAACTAATGGAAAAAATGATATTAGCACAACAGCAACACAAACTCAAGAAGAATCTCAAATAAGATTTCCAATCTTGACTATAGGTAAAGACCAAAGTGAAAGAAACTTCACTTGGTACAGCAAGAGCAAAGAACAAGGTTATTTGGAAATCGTAGAAGCAAATGATCAAAAAGATTTTTCAAATGCAACGAAAATCAAAGCTGTAACTTCTGACAAGAACACAACATTTGATATCAATGACAAATCAAACGCAAAAGTAAAAATCGAAAAAGATAAGAAAGATCAAGCTTTAAAAGATTTGTATGAACTTAAAGATATGTCAAACTCTCAAGTAAATATCAAAAACTTGAAACCAAACACTAAATACATGTACAGAGTTTACAATGGTAATGGCAAAAAATCTCAAGTATTCGAATTTACAACTCAAGCAAAAGGAGACTTTACATTTGTATTAGCAGGGGACCCTCAAATTGGTGCTGGTAAATTCTATGCAGACAGAGACAAATGGGAAAAAGCATTGGGAACTATCAAGAAACAAGTTCCACAAATGAGTTTCTTGTACAGTTTGGGAGACCAAGTCAACGAATATACATCTAAATCAGAATTAGAATACAGTGGATATATCGAAAGAGAAAACGCAAAAGGAATTACATTTGCTACGTTAATTGGTAATCACGATTCACAAGCAAATTCTTATTCACAACACTTTGCACTTCCTAACCTTCAAGCTGAAGGAGCTACAGAAGCAGGTTCCAACTATTATTTCGTGTACAATAATACACTATTCATTCAATTAAATTCTAACAACATGAATACCGCTGAACACAAAGCTACAATTGAAAAAGCAATTGAAATGACAAAAAATCAAAATATCAAATGGAAAGTAGTTGGCTTCCACCACGCTATTTATTCTGCAGCAACTCATGCGAATGACGATGATATCATCAAAAGAAGAGCGGAATATCCAGCATTGATGAAACAATACGGTATTGATTTAATAGTATCCGGTCACGACCACGTTTACACAAGAAGTAGAATGATGAATGGCGGAGTAGCTATTGAAAGCGAAAGAAACTTTACTGACAAATCAAAAGAAGAAGGTAAAGTTCCATCAAAATATGTAAACCCAAAAGGACAATTATATTTAACTGCAAACTCTGCATCAGGTTCAAAACACTATGATTTAGTAGAATTCAAAGACTACATGGCAGTTAGAGACCAACATTACAAACCAAACTTTACAGAAGTTAAAGTGACTGACAAATCAATAGTAGCTACAACTTATGAAACTGATTCATTAAAAGTTGTTGACCAAGTCGAAATCGAGAAATCAACTGCAGATAAAACAAATGAAAATGTTAAAAGAATTTCTGGGGTAGATAGGGAACAAACTGCTATTGAAGTTTCTAAAAAAATGTTCAAAGACGGAACAAATAAAGTAGTATTAGCTAACAAAAACAACTACTCAGACGTTTTAACTGCAGCACCTTTTGCAAAAGCAAACAATGCATCATTGTTATATATATCTTCAAACTCAATCAGTAAGGAAGTTATGAGTGAAATCGCAAGATTAAAAGCAAAAGAAATCACTATTATCGGTGGAGAAAAATCTGTAAATGAAGGATTGAAGAAAGAATTAGAAAAGAGAAACTTCAAAGTTGACAGACTTTCAGGAGCTGACAGATACAAAACTAGTGCACAAATCGCAGCTAAACTTATTGACGGTAAGACAACAACATTAGAAATCGCGAGTGGTGAAAATTATGCCGATGCATTATCACTTAACAACGCAGCAGAAAAGGATAAAGCTCCAATACTTTTAGTAAGAGTTAACGCTATAGACAAATCAGTTGAAGATGTTATCAAATCATCAAAAGCATCATTAATAAATATAGCTGGTGGTGAAAAATCAGTATCTGAAAATACTAAAGCTAACATCAAAAAAATCTCCAAGGCAACAGTTAATAGAATGGGCGGAGCTGACAGATACGAAACAAGTATTCTTCTTGCAAAATATTCTGGAGCAAAAGAAGTTGTCGTAGTAGCAAGTGGCGAAAACTTTGCAGACGCATTAGTTGCAGCACCATTCTCAGCAAAACAAAATGGCGCAATCCTTCTTACTAACAAAGACAAATTAGGACAAAACGCAGAACAATTCATCAAAGATACTAAATTCAACAAATCTTATGTAATTGGTGGAGAAAAATCAGTATCTGAAGATGTAATCAATCAATTAACAAGTATCATAAAGTAATCCCATAAACTTCTAAATTTTAGGTATCCTCTCAATTTATATTGAGGGGATATTTTTGTTATAAATTTTAAAAATCAGGGTATAAATAAACCAAATAAAGGGGGAGTATGTATGAAAAGATTACATAAGTTTTTACGATTTTCAGTTGTTTTATTATTTGCGATAATTTTTCTAGCATCTTGTAGTAAAAATGATGCGGAAAAAGAAGAAATAAAACTAACTGAAGAACAACAAAAATGGGTCGGAAATTACTTTGAACAAGCTTTTAAAGGGATAAAGGCAGGAAAAGATAGAAAGCTTACAGATGACGAGGTAAATCAAATTAAAAAAGTATTTGTGGAAAAACGTCCTGGATCAGAATTTGATGAAATTAAAAACATAACTTCTAATTTCTTCAAGGCAGGAAGATACAACGATCCAAAAGAAATAGATTTGGATGGTTTTATCAAATATTTTCCATCGAAAAATTATGAAGAAAATTCAGATGAGCTCAAAGCTATAATAGAAAAATTGAAAAAACTAGATAGTTTTTCAGAATTCGAGTTTTCAAGCAAAAATATGCCACTTGTAGAAATCGACAAGAATCTTGTAGATGCAACTTTGAAAAAATACGCAGGTATTGTTTCTGATGATGTTAAAAGCAAAGAAAAATGCTTGTATTTGAAAGAAAACAACGCTTATTATACATTTGTAAGCGATGTTTCGATAGGAACTTTTTATCCAAATGAAGGAGAAATCAAAGGCAATGATTTGATATTAAAAAATAACTATGCGACTCTTACTCTTGAAAACAAGGACGGCAATTACTTTATAAAATCATATATTGAGAAATAATTTACACGAAATGGCTCCACAAAATAGTGGTCATTTTGTATATTTGTAAAATATTTCAAAATAATATATACTATCTAATGATAAAATTAAAAAATATGGAGGGATTATGAAAAACAAATTTTTAAAGATGTTAAGTCTTTCTTTAATGTTAATTTTTGCATTGACTGCTTGTCAATCAAAAGATAACTCAAAAGAAACAACATCAAAAGAACCTACAAAAACTGAAGAAAAAGCTGACGACGCTAAGAAGTTTGAAGGAAAAACTTTGAACGTTGTTGCAACAAGCGACAAATACGTAAAATTGTTTGACAAGTTCACTGAAAAAACAGGAGCTAAGGTAGAATTCTTATCTATGTCAAGTGGTGAAGTTTTATCAAGAGCGAAGGCTGAAGGTAAAGCAATGGCTGACGTATGGTTTGGAGGCGGAATCGACGCTTTCATGAAAGCTAAATCAGACGATATGTTAGAAAAATATGAATCTGAAGCTTTGAAACAAATTCCTGACGATTACAAAGACAAAGATGGTTACTGGTTATCAAAAGGAATCACAGTTGTTGGTTTCTTAGCAAATAACGAAGTATTAAAATCTAAAAACTTAGAAGTTCCAAAAACTTGGGATGAATTAGCAGATCCAAAATACAAAGGCGAAGTAATCATGAGCGATCCTTCAATCTCTGGTACAAACTACGCAGCAGTTAAAGGATTATTGGACAAATATGGCGAAGAAAAAGGTTGGGATTATTTATCTAAATTAAATGATAACATCAGTTTCTACGGCAAAAGAGGAAAAGATCCTCAAGAAAAAACAGCAGCTGGAGAATTTGGAATTGGTATTATTCCAGTTGACAAATCAGCGTTCGATACAGCAAAAGACAACAACTTAACTGTTGTATATCCTGAAGATGGTATTCCATGGGTTCCAGAAGGAGTAGCTATTTTCAAAAATTCACCTAACACTGAAGTTGCAAAAGCATTCATCGATTTCATGTTAGAAGATGAATCTTTACAAATGTTAGCAGAAATAGACGGAAAAGATTCTAACCAAATGGTTAAAGATGGAATCAAAGGTCTTGATTTAGGTTTGAAAAAAGAAAACTTAATCAAACAAGATTTGTCTACTTTCGGTGAAAAAAGAGAAGCTATTTTAAATAAATTCTCAGAATTTGTAAAAAGTAAGTAATTCAATAGGGAGAAATCTGTTTGGTTTCTCCCATTTAACTAGCACCTTAACGGGTGCTTGTTTTATATGGAGTAAATTATGAAAACATTAGATAAATTTATTAAATACATAATTTTTCTACTCATATTCGTGTTTATTGGACTTCCGTTTTTATACGTATTTAAAGAAGCCTTCACAACAGATGGCGGCAATTCCATAGATTTTATTTTAAATGTATTTAAAGAAAATAGAAAACTGTTTGTGAATTCAATTACAGTTGGTTTTATTGTATCCGTTTTAACGACGGTTTTTTCTGCGATAATTGGCTTGTATTGTTTTTTGAGTGGTAAAATTCATCAAAAAATCATCAGCGCAATTTTATTGGTGACGATGATTTCGCCTCCTTTTGTAACTAGTTTGTCTTACATAAATTTATTCGGGAGAAGAGGATTCATCACTTATAATTTGTTGAAATTAAACACAAACCCTTATGGAATGACGGGAATTATTTTGATGGAAACATTGGGATTTTTGTCGTTGAGCAGTTTGATGGTAATATCTTATCTGAATAATTTGGATTCAGACTCTATAAATTCAGCGGTTGATTTAGGAGCAAATACGAATCATATAGTCATTGATATTTTGATTCCACAATTAAAAAACACATTGATTTCAGTGTTTTTCCTAACATTTATTCGTTCGATCGCAGATTTCGGAACACCTGCAATTATAGGTGGAAAGTTTAACGTTTTGGCAAGTGAAGGTTACATGGCTGTCATTAGCAAAGGGGATATTAAAACTGCCGCAGTTATCAACATAATGATTTTGATTCCTTCTGTTATTATGTTTATCATTTATTCGAAATCAATGAGAAAAAGTAATGTTAATTCTAATTCGTCAGGCACACCAATTATCGATAAAAAGTCTGCTGTGTTTTATTTCTTGTGTGCAATCAGTGTGTTTTTGTTGAGTTGGCTTGTAATTCAATATGCGTCAATTATTTTGTCAGCATTTACAAAAATGAAAAACAACGAACTTACATTTACTTTGGAAAACTTCAGAAATTCCAAATCGTACATTACAAACACAATCACAAGAAGTATCGTGTACTCTTTGATTAGTGCATTTTTCGGAAGTATGATTGGTTTGTTGATGGCTTATTATTCGATAATAAAAAAGAGCAAGGTAATTAAAGTTGCAGATTATATTTCGAATTTGCCTTATATTTTGCCGGGAACATTCTTTGGTTTAGGTTATTTGTTGGCGTTCAATCACAAACCGTTGATGCTTGTTGGAACTAGTGCAATTGTAGTGTTGAATGTTTTGTTCAAACAAATGCCTTTTTCGACAAAAGTTATGAACAGCCACGTCTTGTCAATTAGCGAAGATGAAATCAATTCTGCACAGGATTTGGGGGCAAATTTCATTTATGTATTTAAAGACATCGTGCTTCCACTAACTAAGAAGGGATTCACAGTTACATTCATCAATGCGTTCACTGCGACGATGACCACAATTGGATCGATTATTTTCTTGGTTTATCCAGGGCAAAAAGTTTTAACGCTTGTTATGTTTGATGTTATAAACAGTGGTAATTACAATATTGGTTCTGTAATTGCTTTAATAATAATTTTGATATGTCTTGTTGTAAATGGTGGATATTATTTGGCGACAAAAATAGGAGATAGAAAATGATTTTAAGTGTAAAAAATCTTACGAAAATTTACGAAGATAAAACCGTAGTAGATAATGTTGAATTTGAATTAGAAAAAGGAAAAATGTTGTGTATTTTGGGGCCTTCTGGTTGTGGTAAAAGCACGATTTTGAATATGATCGGTGGTTTTGTGAAGCCGAATTCAGGACAAATTATTTTGGATGGAGAAGATATTACGCACTTAACTGCTGAAAAAAGGGACATCACTACTGTGTTTCAATCATACGGGCTTTTCTATCACATGAATGTGTTCAAAAATGTCGCCTATGGTTTGAAATTCAAAAATATGGACAAAGCTACAATTGAAAACAAGGTCAACGAAATGATTGATCTTGTTGGCTTAAAAGGTCATGAGAAGAAAATGATTGACGAATTATCTGGAGGACAAAGACAAAGAGTTGCCCTTGCAAGGTCTTTGGTTTTGAGTCCAAAACTTTTATTACTTGATGAACCTCTTAGCAATTTGGATCAAAAATTGAGGGTTAGCATGAGGTTGTTAATCAAAAATATTCAAAAAAATCTAGGAACTACGATGATTTTCGTAACACACGACCAAAACGAAGCTTTTGAGTTGGCAGATGATATTATTTTGATGAACAAAGGTAAAATCGAACAACATTCCTATCCTTTAGATATCTACAAAAATCCGAAAAATAATTTCGTGTTGAATTTTATCGGAGAAAAAAATATTTTTGAAGGATATTACGTTAGACCAGAGGATGTGAAATTTTCAGATCAAGGAGAAGATGGAGTTATCAAGGATATTGTATTCCAGGGATCGAGCGTTAAAGTGGTTATTCAATTGGAAGATAAAACTATCGATTCATATATGCTCAACAATGATTTTACAAATGAAATAGGAGATAAAGTAAAAGTTATATATTCTAAAAGAAAATTGCCGACAAATTAGAGTAAAACACTTGAATTTTGGGTAAAATATAGTATAGAGATATTTTTAGGAGGTAACATGGGTAGAAAAAAAGTTTCTGAATATCCTTATACTATTCAAGAATTGAAAGAGATTACGATTCGCCAATTACAAGAAAGAGGCGTTGAGATAGAAGAAATTTCAAAAATAGTGTTCACTTTACAAGAAAAATACTATCCGAATTTGACGATGGAATTGTGCACTGAAAATGTGGAGAGGGTTTTAGAAAAGCGTGAAGTGTTGCAATGTGTATTAACGGGGATTGCAATCGACAAAGCTTGTGATAAAAAGTTATTCGACGATCCTATTCAAAAAATTATCGAATCAGATGAAGGACTTTATGGAATTGATGAAGTGTTGGCTTTGTCAATAATCAACGTGTACGGGTCAATCGGATTTACTAATTTTGGGTATTTGGATAAGGAAAAGATCGGAATTATCAAAGAGCTAGACGTAGAAAAAACAGATTGCGTTAACACATTTTTGGATGATATAGTAGCTGCGATTGCAGCGGCTGCGGCAAGTAGGTTGTCTCATTCGAGATTTAAATAGGAGATTTTATGTATACGATAGATAACATAAACAAAAAAAGAAGATTGAAAAAAATTGACTTGGATTGTAGCCTTGAAATAGAAGAAGGTTACATATATTTGTTTACGGGTCACGACAAAAACATTGATGAATTGTTTGATATTTTGGGATCTTTTACAACAAAATACAATGGAGAATTCTTGTATGGTTTTGAAGAAAAAGAAAACGTCCTAAAGGATCCAAAGCTAACTAATGAAGTTGAGTTTTCAACATTTTTACAAGATTACAATTCATCTATGAAGGTGAAGAAGTATCTTAAATTAAAAAAGAAGTTGAATCCTTATTTCGACGAAGAATTTGTGGATTCTGTGCTAAAAGGATTTGCAATTGATGAATTCGCAAGGCTTGAAGATTTGAAAGAAGATTACTGCAACATCGTGCTTATGACTGCGGCACTTGCTACGAACAAAAAGATAGTATTACTGAAAAATTTTGAAATAGCAGACAGAAAGCTTTCTTTGGAATTCATAGATATAATGAAAAAGCGTCAAGAATTAATCAGAAACACGATATTGATTTCAGCACCGATAGTGGAGGAAGTATTTTTTGATTATTTGGTGTTGATGCAAGATGGTAGAATTAAATTCAAGGATTCTAAGCACAACATACTTACCAAAGCAAACGTAGTTCGTGGACCTAAGGAAATCATCACTGCTATGAATTACAAGAGGATTTTGACGAGAACTTCTGATGGATTAGAAGATGAAATTAAAATGTTCGATGATATCAACGAAGACGAACGAATTTTACTTGAAAATAACGGCTGTGTAATCAAACAATTGCCATTAGACGAATTAATTACAATGATTGAGGAGGGAAATTATGAAAAGACTGTTAAAACAGAAGTTGTCGAATAGTTTTGCGTACGCATTCTACACTCTTCTTGTATCTGTTGTGATATTAGCAATCATTGAAGGACTTTCCTACTTTAATATATGGAAATTCGATTTTGGTAAATTGCCACTATTCACATACGTTGTGCCGATGTTTTTATTCAATACTTTCTACTTTTTATTAGTAGCAAGTAAGGATTATTTCCAAGATTTTGGAATGAACATAGAATCATCTTACCACAGAAAACAAATCAAAAAAGCTACGATTTTTGAAAGAATTTTCAACGTCGTGTTGGTATTCGCAATTATAATTGGTGTAATTTATTTGACAAGAGTTTTGTCGGGATTCTTACACGCTAGACAAATCGAAATTTATTACGACAAGATAGGATTGTTCACAAAAGGCTCATTGTTATCATATATGCCAATAGTTTTTGTAATCACATCAGTGTGTAGCCTTGCATTTAATTCGTTGATATTCTTAGCGTACAAATTCGGTGCCGTGAAAATATTCATATTATTTACTGCAATTATTATCGCTTTAAATGTATTCTTCTCAGAATATTTAATATCAGCATTCAAATTATTTAGTGGACTTAATATGTATATTTATTTGGGAGCTGGGGTAATAGCACTTGTATTATCTATATTATTTACCAACTTCATCAAAGGCTTAAATGTAAAATAAAGGAGATAGCTCGGAGTAATCCGAGCTTTTTTATATGAGAGAAATTTACAAATCAAAAATAGGAAATATTCTTATAGAAAGCGACGGAGAACATATAATAAAATGTGAATTCGTGGATTATTTTGTAGAACAGGGGACTGATGAAATAATTGAAAAATGTAAGAATTATTTGGACGATTATTTTTCGGGTAAGATTACAGGGCAATTTGACGATATATTAATAGACAAATCAGATTATGCAACTAAGATATTGAAATTAGTATGTGAAATTCCGTATGGAACAACTGCGACATACACCGACATCAAAGAAAAATACGAAAAAATTTACAACACAAAAACATCAGCAAGAGCAGTTGGAAGAGCTGTTGGCTCAAATGATTTGATGATTTTAGTACCTTGTCACAGAGTGATCGGAAAAAACAATGAGCTCACTGGATATAAATTTGGTATAGAAAAGAAAAAGTATTTATTAGATTTGGAACAAAATCACAAACCTTCTGTAAATATTTGAGCAATGTTTACGAAATTGCAACAAATGTTTTCAAGCGATTTTTAAGATATTTATCGTGATATAATATAGAAAAGCAGGAGGAAATTATGAGGTTAGATATTTTTAAATCGAAACTAAAAAACTTACAGAAAACAATAAAGCTATATCCAATGGTACTACTTGCCATATTTATTGCTACAATATTTGCAATTATGGTGATATGGAATATTGAAGTTGGAGCATTTAATAGCACATTAACAACAGATTTGCTTATTTCTTCGCTTTATTTTGCGATGAGCTACATGATTGTAAAGCTGATAATCACAGACAAAAACATAGAAATCACCAAGGGCAAAAAAGCTTTGGTATATACAATTGTTTCATTGATTATGGGATTAGTGTGCTATTTCCTAATAATAAAGGTAGATAAGTCCTTCGTACTTAGAAATCAAATCACGGAAATGGGATTATTTGTGACGCTTTTTGTCGGAATGTTTATCGCAGGTCACTTTAATAAGAAAAATGACTATGCCGACTACGCAGTTAAAATAGTTTTATCAATAATAGAATCGTTAATTTATTGCGTAACGATTTTTATTGGAATTGTTGCGATTTTGTTCACGACAAAGGAACTGTTCAAACTACAATTTAATCTTAGCAATGTCATGGTATCATGTGCAGCGGTAATTTTTCTATTGCTAAATTCATCTATAATTTTATCCAAATTTCCATTGAAATATTGTGATCAAAATCTAAAAATTAAATGGCTTTTGCCTTTTAAGTTTTTATTTACGAGAATTATTGCTCCGATATTTTTGATATACGGTTTTATTTTACTTCTATATATAATAAAGGTAGTAGTTTTAAAGACGATACCTAACAATATCATCACAAATCTTATTTTGCGGTATGGATTGCTTTCAGTAGTGGTCTTGTTCATATCAAAAACGGTAGAAGATAAATTCATAAATGTTTACAATAAAATTCAACCTATAATATTATTGATACTTTCAGTCATGATGTTTTACTCAATAGGAATCAGAATATCATATTATGGAGTCACGGAAGAAAGATATCTTGTTGTAGTTGGTGGAATATTCATTGTTATATCAATGGTTTACTATTTGTTTTTCAATAAAAAGACATACATCACTATACCGACAACGTTTTTGATATTGGCACTGATTTCTTCGGTGGGACCTCTTTCTGCATATAATATCAGTAGAATAGACCAAAAAGCCAAATTAGAAAAAATGCTAGTTGAAGAAAATCTGCTTGTCGATGGCAAAATAAAATCTCAAAGCAATGTAAATCCAGCTAAAATAAAGGAAATAAAAGACAAACTTGACTATTTTGTAGTCAAACACAGCACAAAAGAACTTCCTTATTTGGGTGATAAATTTACAACTTCACAAGAGGATATGAATCGTGTATTTGGATTCAGAGGAGACGAATTTGAGTCGCTATACGGACAAATCAGATCCTTTGTCAATGATAGGTTAGAAATTGAAACGACAAACTACGACCGTTTATTGGAAAATATTCAATTTCAATACGACTCCAACACACAAAATATCGAAAATTTAGGAAATCAAAATGTTACGTTTTCCAAAAAATCAAATATTGTTGTTATAAAATACAAAAATGAAATAATTGGTAAATTTAACATAGAAATATTTAATAACAGATTAGAAGAATTGTGGAATCTACAAGGCCCTGATATTAACGCAGAAGATCCTGACAATTTGATAAAAGATGAAGGTGTAATTAACAATCGTAAATACAAGACGATACTTGAAAGAGCTGAATGTGTTTATGACAATGGACAAAAAATGACATATTACATCAAATGTTTATACACAAAATAAGTGAATAATATTCTTTACAAAAAATTATCAAGTGTTATAATAAATCTGTATTTTAACAAACTAATTATTGTCGATTGAGGAGAAAAATTATGTATAATTTTAACTGTGATTACCTAGAAGGAGTTCATCCAAATATCATAAAAGCACTTGAAGAAACCAATATGGTTCAACAACAAGGCTATTGCAACGATGAATACACTCATCAAGCAAAAGAACTTATCAGAAAAAAGATTTCTGATCAAGACGTTTATTTTCTACATGGTTCTACAGCTTGTAATAAACTTGTTATCAAAACATCGCTAAGACCTTTTGAAAGTGTTATCGCATGTGATAATGCTCATATTAATACATTAGAAACAGGAGCTATTGAAGATATTGGTCACAAAATAGAAATAGTAGAAGATGAAGATGGATTAGTAATTCCAGAAGTAATAGATAAGTTTGTATCAGAAAGAATGAATGATCCTGCATATTTTCACAAGCCAATTCCAAAAATGGTTTACATAACCAATTCATCGGAATCTGGAACAATCTACACTAAAGAAAGACTTATGGAAATAAAAAAAGTCTGCGACAAACATGGACTGTATTTATTCATGGATGGTGCAAGACTTGCATATGCATTAGCTGCAAAAAACAACGACCTAACATTAAAAGAAATTTGTGAGATTGTCGATGCGACATATGTCGGAGGAACAAAGTGTGGGGCTATGTTTGGAGAAGCATTGATATTAAACAACGATGACTTCAAGCTTCATTTTAAAAACTACATTAAAGGCTCTGGAATGTTGATTGCTAAATCCAGATTTTTGGGAATTCAATTTAGAGAATTATTTACTGATGATTTGATATTCAAATTAGCTGAAAAAGCAGATGAACAAGCTGACAGAATAAGACGAAGATTAAAAGAACAAAACTATGTGTTAGCTACTCAATCTACTACCAACACAATATTCGTAAATATGGATTATGAAAGATATCACAGATTAAAACACAAATATAATTTTTGCGAAAACTACAAAACAGAGGATTACATAAATGTAAGAATTTGTACATCATGGTCTACCGAAGAGCACATGGTAGATGAATTGATAAATGATTTATAAATTTGCGACCTTAAATGGTCGCTTTTTTCTTAGAAATTTTTTAAAAATAAAAAAATATTACAAAAAAGTTACAATGATTTACAAAAAACTACTAAATACTTTTGTGGTATAAATTCCTAAAATATCTCATCTTTTATTTGTTTAAATCCGTTTATTAAATTTTTCACACAAAAATAACAAAAATATCGCCCCAAAATGTAAAAATATTTCACTCAGAACGGATATGATAACAAATATCAAAAGAGAAATTTATGAAAACAATATTTCAATAAAATAGCGATTATTACGAAAAGTATACAATCCTGCAAAGATAAATTAAAACGAAAAAATCTATAAAAAAACAGAACAAGACAATAAAATAACAATTTAATATTAAAATATTTTGAAAAAACTATGATTATGTTATCATTTTCATAGATTCATGTTATAATGAAATTACGAAAAAAGTGAATGCTAGAACTTATATATTTTCAAATATGTATTCACGATTAATTCGGATTTTCTCATATGATTAAAATATTTAAGGAGGAATTGTAAATGAGAAACAAGAAAAGGTTTGTTGCCTTGATGTTAGCCGGTCTTATGGTTGCCGGTACAGCATGTGGAAATGGAGGATCAAAAGACGGAGGAGCTAAGGGGGAAAACACAGTATATAATACTTTCGTAGCTTCCGATCCTGAATCTATAGATGCTCAAAAAGGTAGTGATACGTATGGTAATGTTGTAGTTAATAACGTATATGAACCACTTATCAGATTAGTTCAAAACGAAGATTTGACATTAAAACCAGAAGCAGCTGCGGCTAAAGAATGGAAAGTATCTGAAGATGCTATGACTTATACATTCACATTACGTGATGGATTGAAATGGGATGATGGTCAGCCATTAACAGCAAAAGACTTTGAATATGGTATTAAAAGAACTGCAGACCCTAAGACAGGTTCTGGTTCTTCATTCTTATTAGCTGATATCGCTAACTTCCAAGAAGTTAACTCAGGAAAAGCTCCATTGGATAAATTGGGAGTTAAAGCTATTGATGATAAAACATTAGAAATCAAATTGGGTGCTCCAGCACAATATTTCATTAACATCGTACCTTTTAGAGTATGTTTCCCACAAAGAAAAGACATAGTTGAAAAACACCGTGAACAATTCGGTTCTGAAGCTAATACAATCGTAGGTTGCGGACCTTTCAAATTAACTGAATGGAGCCACAACTCTAAATTAGTTCTTGAAAAGAACAAAGACTACTGGAACAAAGACAAAGTTAAACTAGAAAAAGTTAACCTTAGAGTGTTAACAGATGAAAACACTAGAATGAATGCTTTCCAATCTGGAGAAATTATGAGTGTAGGTACTAATAAACCAGAATGGACTTCTAAGTTTGATAAGAGAGAAGGAACTAAGACTCAAAAAGTTGACCTTCCAGCTGTAGACTATTTTGCAGTTAACCACCAAGATAAACTTTTCAAGAACAAAAAAGTTAGACAAGCATTCAACATCGCTTTAGACAGAGAAGGCTTCAACAATACAGTCCTTAAAGGAAAATCAGCTCCAGCTTATTTCTGGGTACCAAAAGCTATCTCAATTAACGAATTGAAATACAGAGAAATGGCAGGAAACCCTGTTAAAGAAATGGCTGATAAATTAGGCGATCCAAAAGCATTATTATCAGAAGGTCTTAAAGAATTAGGAATGGATCCAGATCCTTCCAAATTAGAAGTTAGCTTGATTATGACTAACTCTCCAGAATTAAAAAAATCCGGTGAATATTTCCAACAAAACTTCCAAAACAAACTTGGTGTAAAAGTTAAATTGGAAATGATGGAATGGGCTATTCTTTCTGGTAAAATCAACAAAGGTAATTACCAAATGGGATATTTAGCATGGACTGCTGACTACAACCACCCATCAGCAATGATGTCTCTATTCACTTCAAGTGCTAACGCAGTTAGAACTGGATGGAAGAGCGATGAATATGATAAATTAATCAGAGACGCTGCCAAAGAAAAAGACGAAAACAAACAAGTAGAATTGTATAAGAAAGCTGAACAAATCCTAGCTGATGAAACAGTTATTATTCCAATTATATCTGGTTCTACAAATATTTATTACCAAGATTATGTAAAGAATATTAACTTAAACCAATTCTCAACAGCAGGATACAAAGACACTTATTTAGAAAAAAAATAAAATAACTAGTAGCAAATGGCAGGCTGTTACAAATAATTTGTAACAGCCTACTAATTGTATATAGGAGGACTCATGTTAAAATATCTTATAAAGAGAATCTTGTACATGGTGCTTACATTATTTGTAATCACAACAGCAACATTCTTCTTGATGCATAACATTCAAGGAGATCCATTGTCTGCTATGGGTAAAACTCTTCCAGAGCAAACAATAAAAAATTACAAAGCAAGATACGGTTTGGATAAACCAGTATCAACACAATATGCAATATTTTTAAAAAATGCATTACACGGAGATTTAGGTGCTTCATACAAATATCCAGGTAGAGAAGTTAAGACTACAATAGCTCAAACTGCTCCAGTATCTGGAAGAATTGGTGGACAAGCCATGGTAATAGGTATTACTATTGGTATTATCTTTGGTATTCTTGCGGCCTTAAACAGGGGTAAAGTGCCAGATTATATTATCAGTGTATTAGCTATTTTGGGTATTACGATACCTGTATTTATTTTGGGGGCTCTTTTACAATACGCATTCGCAGTAAAACTAAATTGGTTTCCAACTTCAGGCTACGGAGACGAAATTAAGTATACAATTTTGCCTTCAATAGCATTATGCTTTGGCTCAATAGCTACTTATGCTAGATACATGAGAAGTAATGTATTGGAAGTTTTAAACGAAGACTACATACTAACTGCAAAAGCAAAAGGTGTATCAGGCTTCAATGTAATTAGAAAACACGTATTCAGAAATGCTATACTTCCTATCATCACAATAATAGCTCCACAAATCGTTGGTATTTTTACAGGATCTTTCATTATTGAAAGTATGTATTCTATACCAGGTTTAGGAAGTTACTTTGTAAACTCTATAACTGCCAGAGATTATCCTATGATTATAGGTACAACAATTTTCTATGCATTCTTGTTCTTAATCTCTCAATTAGTTGTAGATATCTTATACGGAATAGCAGATCCAAGAATTAAAATTGTAGATTAGGGGATTAGTATGGAAAAAATAGATCAAAGCAAATTTCAAAGACTAACAGATGACGATAGAACATCTGAGTTTATAGCAAGACCTGTAGTAACATACTGGTCTGACGCTTGGAGAAGATTTAAAGAAAACAAGGCAGCTTTAGTTGCATTCATTATATTAGTAGTTTTAATTGTAATGGTTATCATCGGACCGATGTTAACGGGATATTCTCACGAAGATTTAGTAGGAGAAATTAACTTATCACCAAGCTCAAAATTCTGGTTCGGTACTGACGAACTTGGAAGAGATATATTTACAAGAATTTGGAGAGGTGGTAGAATTTCCATCATAATAGGTCTTGCAGGTGCTGTTATTGGTACTGTAATTGGTTCTATTTATGGTGCGGCTTCTGCGTTCTTTGGCGGAAGAGTTGATACAATTATGATGAGAATTGTAGAAATATTGATTTCTATACCTTACCTTTTATTAGTAATCATTTTAAGATTAGCTTTAAACTCAAATGGTGTAGGAACACTTATTTTAGCCATGACTATCACAGGATGGTGTGGACTTGCAAGACTTGTAAGAGGTCAAATTCTTTCATTAAAAGAACAAGACTATATCATGGCAGCTCGTGTATTAGGAGTAAGCAACAAAGATATCATTATCAAACACCTTATTCCAAATACTTTGAACGTAATACTTGTATCAATTTCATTTGATATTCCAGGATATATATTCGGTGAAGCTTTCTTAAGTTACTTAGGACTTGGTGTACAACCTCCAGAAACTTCTTGGGGACTTATGTGTTCACAAGCTCAACAAGTATTCCAATTTTATCCTTATCAATTGTTTTTCCCAGCTCTAATGATCGGGTTAACAATGCTTTCATTTACTTTGTTAGGTGATGGTTTAAGAGATGCGCTTGACCCTAACCTTAGACAGTAGGAGGAAAAAACATGAGCAAGAATAAATACAAAGATATAGATGAATTAAAAAAAGAACAAAACCTTTCAGAAGAAACATTAGTTGAAGAAACTGTAATTAATGAAAATAATGAAGTTGAAACTACAACTAAGTTTGTTTCTTCTGAAGTTGTAGAAGATAAAGTTAACGAAGAAAAAAATATGAACGAAAAACAAAATTTATCAGAAGAACTTACAAGAACTGCTAGAGTAGAAAAGGATTATACTAACAGACCAAAAGTAATTGAAGTAGATAACTTAAACGTATCTTTCAATACTTATGCTGGTGAAGTAAAGGCTGTAAGAGGCGTAAGCTTTGACATCTACGATGGAGAAGCTTTGGCTTTAGTAGGTGAATCTGGATGTGGTAAAACAGTAGTAAGTAAATCAATACTTCAAATTTTACCTCAATCAGCAGTTATCAAAGAACCATCTTCAATTAAATATATGGATGAACAAGTTCTTAACATGGATAAGAAGAGATTAAGAGAATATAAGGGTTCTGATGTATCAATGATTTTCCAAGACCCTATGACTTCTCTTAACCCAACTATGAAAATAGGTAAACAAATTACAGAATCTCTTTTATTGCACACTGATTTATCAAAAGATGAAGCTAAAAAAGAAGCTGTTAAATTGTTAAAGACTGTAAATATTCCTAACGCTGAAGAACGTGTTAAACAATATCCACACGAATTATCAGGTGGTATGAGACAAAGAGTTATGATTGCCATAGCATTGGCATGTAACCCTAATGTAATCTTGGCTGACGAACCAACTACAGCACTTGATGTAACTATTCAAGCACAAATCTTGGATTTGATGAGAGAATTAAGAGATACTAAAAATACTTCTATAGTATTGGTAACTCACGATTTAGGTGTAGTAGCTGACTTTGCAGACAGAATTCAAGTAATGTATGCCGGTGAAATCATGGAAACTGGTACAGTACAAGAAATATTTAAAGATGCACATCACCCATATACATGGGCATTGTTGATGAGCGTTCCAAGACTTGATTCATCAAAAGACAATGAATTGTATTCATTAGGTGGAACTCCACCAGATTTATTGATGGAAATTCCGGGATGTCCATTTGCAGCAAGATGTGATTATGCAATGCAAATTTGTAGAGAAAAGAAACCACCTGAAACAAGATACTCAGATCATCATGTTTGCAGATGTTGGTTAACACACGAACAAGCACCAAAAGTTGAAAGACCTTATTAGGAGTGAATTATGTCAGAAACTAACGTTATTAAAGATAAAAACATAGATTATTCAAACAGAGAAGTGCTTGTTGAATTAGAAAACTTAGATAAGTTTTTCAAAGTTGGTAAAAACAAGACTTTAAAAGCTGTTGAAAATGTAAATTTGAAAATATATAAAGGGGAAACTTTCGGACTTGTAGGAGAATCTGGATGTGGTAAAACTACATGCGGAAGAACAGTTATTAACTTATATGAACCTACAAATGGTAAAGTTATATATGAAGGAAAAGATATCACAAAGTTGAGCGGTAAAGAAAAACAATCTTTCAAGAAAAAAGCTCAAATGATTTTCCAAGACCCATACTCATCACTTGACTCTAAGATGACTATTGGTGATATCATTGGAGAAGGTATCAGAGTTCACTTCCCTGAAATGCAAGAAAAAGATATTCAAAACAGAATTACTGAATTATTAAAAACTGTAGGACTTAACGCTGAACACGGAGCTAGATTCCCACACGAATTATCTGGTGGACAAAGACAAAGAATTGGTATTGCCAGAGCTTTAGCAGTAAAACCAGAATTTATCGTATGTGATGAACCTATCTCAGCGCTTGATGTAAGTATTCAAGCACAAGTTGTTAACTTACTTATTGAATTACAAAGAGAAAAGAAATTAACTTATTTGTTTATTTCTCACGATTTATCAATGGTAAAACACATTTCAGATAGAATAGGCGTAATGTATTTAGGTAGTATGGTAGAAGTATCTTCAAACACTAAGATTTATAATCAACCACTTCACCCTTATACTAAAGCATTGATTTCTGCAATTCCTATTCCAGATCCTGATGTTTCAAGCGAAGGACGTGTTAAATTACAAGGTGAAATTCCTTCACCAATTAATGCACCAGAAGGATGTAAATTCTGTACAAGATGTAACTATGCAATGGAAATCTGTAAAACTGATAGACCAGTTCTACAAGAAATTGCTGATAAACACTTTGTAGCTTGCCACTTATTCGATAAAGGATTGGATGAAGGTATAAGAGCTATGAAAGAACAAGATGCTAAACTTAGTCGTGCACCACAATCTGAAGTTCAAGAAAATGTTGAAGAAACAACAGCTGAACAAGAAATGGGCAAGAGATTAGATGATGAAGCACAAGCTAGAAACATCGATTCAACAGGAATGACAAAATAAATTATATTCCCCGCCATGTGCGGGGTTTTGTTTTGCCCAAAATTCAAACACAAAAACAAATATATGATAAAATAATCATTGGTGTTAAAATTAATTTATAAATACACCACAGTAAATTTGCTATGATATAATAAATCGAGAGGGGAATTATGATTAAAAATATAATATTTGATCTTGATGGTACTATTACGAATTCTTATGAGGGAATTGTAAATGCTGTTAAGTTTAGTTTGGATAAAATAAATTTCAAATACGATGAAAGTAAGCTTATATCTTTTATAGGTCCACCTTTAAAAGACAGTTATACGGAGTTGGGTTTTAGTGAAATTGAATGTAAAGAAAGAATTGAAGATTTTAGAGATTATTATTTCAAAAAAGGTATGAAAGAAATGGAACTCTACGATGGAATTGTAGAAACTATAAACAAATTTTATGATGAAGAATATAAAATTTATTTGGCTACAAGTAAAGTTGAATCTTCAGCTAGGAAAATTTTATCAGATAATAATTTGTTGAAATATTTTTCATATACTGCTGGTGCAACTATGGATCAATCTAGAGTTGAAAAAGAAGATGTAATAGCTTATTTAATTGATAAAACTGGTATAAATCCAGAGGAATCGATTATGGTTGGAGATAGACATCACGATATTGAAGGGGCAAGACTTAACAATATTAAAGCAATTGCTGCAGGATATGGATTTGGAAATGCAGAGGAATATAAAAATGCGGTTTTTGTTGCAGGTAATCCAATTGATGTGTATGAATTTGTGATTAATCAAAATGATAGGTGATTTGAATGGTTAATAATATTAAAAATACGGTTATGGAATTTTCAAAAGAAAATGAAGAAGTTAGAAGTCTTATTGAAACGGGAAGAAGACTTAATCCTACTTTAAAAAAGGACGAAAACACAGATTATCATTTTGTTTTCGGAGTAAGTGATTTTGAAAAGTTTAAGGATTCACACTTCATTGAAAGTTTATTCGGTGATGTGTTAATGTTAGAAAAATCTGACAAATTAACCTACACAAATAAAATTAATCCTCACAATATAAGCTACACTATTGTGCTTAATGATATTTCTAAAATCAGAATATTTTTCATTAAGGAAAACACGATGCAAGCTTATATTAATGAAGATAGCCAGGCGGAAATTTTAGTAGACAAAGACCAAGTTTTAGTTGGAAATAGCACCAAATCAGATGTTTGTTTTAGACAATTAAAGCCAACTAAGCATGAATTTGAATCACTAGTCAATCAGATGTTCATCAATTCTTTAAATGTTGCGAAAGGCTTGTACAGAAAAGAAGAAATCTACGCCATTCAAATGTTTTATCATGTCAGAGAGAACGTAGATAAAATGACGGGTTACTATATTGGTAGTAATTACGACTTCAATGTTAATATAGGATACAATTACGAATACATCAAGACTTATCTTCCAAAAGATCATTACGAAAGATATTTGCAAACATATCCACTTCCTGAAATAGAGAATCTGTGGAGTACATTGTTCAAATCGTGTGATCTTTTTAGAAAACAAGGACTTCATGTCGCAGAGCTTCTGGGATATGAATATCCGAAGAGAGTTGACCGTGATATAATGCAAAAAATTAGAGATATATGGCAAAGATCATACGATTAAAAAAACTGGTTTATAAAAAACCAGCTTTTTTTATCCCTTGAATATTTCCAAACCAAACATATCACACATATCGTTTAATCCTTGTAGGATTTCGTCACGACTGTAGTTTGATTTTTGAAGTTTTTCATCCGAAAGTCCTTTTAATTTGTCATAAAATCTCGTTGCGATTGTTGCATACATAAGATTATTTGTTTCTAGCTTTTCGAACAAAATATTTTCAGCATCGTTAATTCTATCTTCTTCGATTAGATTTTCCAACAATCTTTCAAATTCGAACGAATCTTTTTGATATTGTTCATTCTCATTTAATTTTCTATTTGTTTCCATATCTGTAAATAATTTTTGCAAAAATTCACTGACCACATTGATTTGTTTTAGTAGCCAATCGTTTGATTCTATCATATTATCACTCTTTCTAAATTTCTCTACTTATATTATACTAAATTTCTCAGTTTTGATATACTATTAATAGAATAAGATTATCGGAGAAAATTATGATTGTAAAATTAAAAAGAAATCCTAACGAAAAGGAAGTAAAAAAACTAATAGATTTTTTAAATGAACAAAACGTAAGAGTTGATGAGACTGTTGGCGATAGATACACGATTATTTCTTTAATAGGAGATACCTCAAGCATTGATGAAAAGCTAATATCACGTTTTGATATTGTGGACAAGGTTATTAGAATAGAAGAACCTTTCAGTAAGGCAAATAAAAAATACCATCCACAACCTAAAATTGTCGATGTCGATGGTGTAAAAATAGGTGACGGAAATTTCTGCGTGATGGCAGGGCCATGTTCTGTTGAAAGCGAGGAACAGATTATTACGATTGCTAAAAGCGTGAAGGAAAACGGAGCAAATATCCTTAGAGGCGGAGCTTTTAAGCCTAGATCTTCGCCTTATGCTTTCCAGGGATTAGGCAAAAAGGGAATCGATTTGTTAATCCAAGCAAAAAAAGAAACTGGACTTCCAATTATTACAGAGATAATGGATTTGTCAGATTTGGATTATTTCAACGATGTCGATATGTTACAAGTTGGAGCTAGAAATATGCAAAATTATTCCTTGCTTAAAGAGTTGGGACATTCAGATAAGCCAATTTTACTAAAGAGAGGTTTGAGTGCGACTTACAAGGAATGGATAATGAGCGCAGAGTACATTATGACTGGTGGCAACGAAAATGTCGTATTGTGTGAGAGAGGAATTCGAACTTTTGAAAATTACACTAGAAATACATTGGATATTTCAGCCATTTCTGTGATGAAGGAATTGTCGCAACTTCCTATTATAATGGATCCATCACATGCGAGTGGCAAATACACTTTGATAGAACCGCTATCACTTGCATCGACTGCGGCAGGTTGCGACGGACTTATGATTGAAGTGCACAACGATCCAGAAAATGCGCTAAGCGACGGGCCACAATCTGTCACTTGCGAAAGATTTAGAACAATAATGAGAAAAGTAAGGAAATTAAGGCAATGTATTCAGTAATAAATGTCAAAAATTACGATCTAATAGTTGGACTTGATGCTTTAAATCAATCGCGCGATTATTTGAAAGATTTTATAAAATCAAAGGCGATTGTTATTACTGACGAAAATGTGGACAAATATCACCACAAAACATTGGATATTTTATTAGATGAATTGGAGATTGAACATGAATTTTACGTTATAAAACCAGGAGAATCTTCCAAAAGTTTATTAGAGTACGAAAAAATAATGACTTACATGAGTATGTCTTATCACAGAAATGACACTGTGATTGCTTTTGGTGGAGGAGTCGTTGGAGATTTGGCTGGTTTTGTAGCGGCGACTTTTATGCGTGGGATTGATTTCATTCAAATTCCTACGACTGTTTTGTCAATGGTGGATTCATCCGTAGGGTCTAAAACTGGGATTGATTTGCCAACTGGAAAAAACTTGATCGGAGCGTTCAAAGATCCAAAGCTTTGCATTATTGATCCACTTTTGTTGAAAACTTTAGACGATTACGTGTTTGAAGATGGTTTCGGGGAAATTATCAAATACGCGATTTGTTTTGATGAAGAATTATTTGACATGATAAGTACTAAAAGATACACTAAACAAAGCGATTTATCGGAAATTGTGGAGATTTGTGTGAGCATTAAAAAAGATATCGTGCTTCAAGACAAATTGGAGCAAAATTTGAGAAGATTATTAAATTATGGGCACACATTGGGACATGCTGTCGAAAAACTGTCCGATTATAATGTTATGCATGGACATGCCGTGGCTTTCGGAATGAAGTGTATGGCGAAAAAATACAGCAAGGATTACGACAGAATCTTGGAAGTTTTGAAAATGTATAATTTGAATGATAATTACAATTATTCTGAGGAAGATGTCTATGAAGTTAGCCTTCGCGATAAGAAAAACACAAAAGACATGATTAGTTTGATAGTTTCCGAAAAAATCGGAGATTGTACGGTTTTGAGTATGAACAAAACAGATTACAAGAAGGTATTGAGTGATATTTATGAAGATTAAAACGGACAATTTACAAGGAACAGTGGAGGCTATATCTTCCAAATCATTTGCGCACAGGTTTTTGATTTTAGCAAGTGTTGCAGATACCGATACAACAATTATCATTAATGAATTCTCAAACGATATAATGACAACTATTGATTGTTTGAGAAATTTAGGAGTAGAAATCGACATAAACGAAAATGAAGTTACAGTTCATCCTTCGTTTTTTCAAAAAGATGTGTCCGATATTAATGTAAATGATTCGGGTTCAACTTTGAGATTTTTGCTTCCATTGGTGAGTTTCTTATCTCAAAAAACTAACGTAAAATGCACTGGAAGATTGCAAGATAGACCGATAAAAGAATTGATGGATCAATTGAAATTATCGGGGCTTACTTTTAGTGAAGATAAACTTCCTTTTACAGTTGATGGAACTTTTCATAAAATTGATTTTGAATTTCCGGGAGATGTGTCCAGCCAATATATTTCTGCGATTATGATGATTGCACCACTTATTGGTGGCTGTGAAATCAAATTGACATCACAACTTGAATCTATTGGATATATCAAAATCACACAACAATGTTTGAGATTATTTGGAGTAGATTCCGAGATTTTATTTGATAAAGTAATCGTAAAACCAGGGGCTTTAAAATCACCAGGAGAAATTATCGTAGAAGGAGACTGGTCAAACGCAGCGTTTTTCTTGTGTGCAAATGAGTTGGGTGCAGATATAAACGTTCAGAACTTAAACATGGACTCAGTTCAAGCAGACAGAAAAATAGTTGAATTATTAGAAAAAATGAATAACAACAGAGATTACTGTGAAATAGATATCTCACAAACACCAGATTTATTTGTGGTTTTGGCAGTGGTTTTGTCTCAAAAATGCGACAAATCAGTCTTAAAAAATGCTAAAAGATTGAGGTTAAAAGAATCGGATAGAATTAAATCAACTTACGATATGTTAAAATCATTCGGCGTAAACTGCGAGATAGAAGGAGATAATCTCGTAATCTACAAATCAGAAATGAAACCTGCTGTTGTAAATTCTTGTGATGATCACAGAATTGTAATGGCGGCTGCAATAGCTTCGATAATTACAAAAGAAGTTGAGATAAAAGATTGGCAAGCTGTGAAGAAATCTTATCCATCGTTTTTTGGTGAAATAGAAAGGCTGGGTAGCGATGTCAACTATAGGTAAATTAGTTAAGTTAACCGTGTGGGGAGAATCGCATGGCTCAATGATTGGTGGCGTGATTGATGGAATTGATCCAGGAGTCAAAATCGACCACGAAAGATTGAGAGCACACATGAAAAGAAGATCTCCCGGAAAATCCAACACGACACTTAGAAAAGAATCAGATGAAGTTGAGTTCGTATCGGGGATTTTGGACGATACAACTACGGGTGCTCCATTATCTTTTATTATAAAAAACTCAGATCATCACTCAAAAGATTATTCAAATATTTACAATACTCCAAGACCATCACATGCAGACTATCCTGCAACTGTTAGATACAATGGTTTCAACAATATAAATGGAAGTGGACATTTTTCTGGAAGATTGACAGCAGTCATTAACGTGGCAGGATTTATCGCCCAAGAAATATTGAAAAAACACGATATCTATGTATTCAGCCATCTGTATTCACTGGGAGATATTGTAGACGAAAGATTTGATGATTTAAACTTTACAGACTACAGATATTTGAATAATAAAAAAATCGAAGTAATAAACGATGAAATAATCGATAAAATTGATGACAAAATAGAAGAGTTGAGAGAAAGAAAAGATTCCGTTGGCTCAAGTGTCGAAACTGTTGTGTATAATTTGAGAGCGGGAGTTGGAGATACGCTTTTTGATTCGATTGAATCTAGATTGTCACAAAGCTATTTTGGAATTGGAGCAGTAAAATCGGTTGAATTTGGTTTGGGGAAATCATTCGACAAATCAAATGCATCTGTTGTAAATGACTGGTATTATATAGAAAACGAACAAATCAAAACAAAAACGAATTATAATGGCGGAATACTGGGAGGAATTTCGACGGGAATGCCGATAATTTCCTTAGTTACGTTCAAACCACCAGCATCGATTGGAATAACACAAGATACGGTTGATTTGAAAAACAAAAAGAACACTACATTGACTGTTGAAGGAAGACACGACCCAAGCATTGGAATCAGAGCCGTAAGCGTGATGGAGTCAATCACTGCATTTGTGATTTACGATTTGTTAAAGGAGTACGGATGGAAAGATTTAGAAAAGAAATAGATAAAATTGATTCTGAAATCGCCAAATTATTAGAAAAAAGATTTGAGATTTGTTCTGAAATTGGAGATTTTAAATCAAAGAATAATATTGAAACAGAAGACAAATCGAGAGAAAAGGAAATTTTTGAAAAAATAGAACAAATAAATTTAAAATACCGCGACAATATAAAGGAAGTTGAATCCAAAATTTTACTAGAATCAAAAAAAATTCAGGATAATTTGAAATGAAATTCGGATTATTAGGAAAATCTTTAAAGCATAGTTATTCCAAAGAAATTCACGAACTATTAGGATACTACAAATACGAATATTTTGAAGAAGATGATTTGGATAAATTTTTCAAAAGAAAGGATATCAATGGAATCAATGTAACTATTCCGTACAAGGAAGACGTCATAAAATACTTGGACGAAATGAGTGAAGATGCGAAGAAAATCGGATGTGTAAATACGATTAAATTTTCTGATACTATCAAAGGATATAACACCGACATCGACGGAATGGAGTATATGATTAGTCGAATTGTCGATTTGAAAGGTAAAGAAGTCGTGATTTTAGGTGATGGTGCGACTAGCAAAACAGCCGTAGAGTGCGCGAAAAGACTTCAGGCAAGAACTATTAAAGTGATTTCACGAAAAGGTGAGCATAAGTTTGAAGATGTAGATTATTACAAAAACTGCGACGTTCTAATCAACGCAACTCCAGTGGGAATGTATCCGAACAATTTGAAATCCGTTATAAAATTGGGGAAAATCAGGCCAGAAGCTGTGTTCGATGTGATTTATAATCCGAACAAAACTTCCCTTTTAATGGATTGCGATAGACTTAAAATTCCTAACGACAATGGTTTGCGAATGCTGGTGTATCAAGCTGTCAAAGCGTGTGAGATTTTTACTTCTAAAAAAATTGACGATGATGTTGTAGAAAATATCGTACAGAAAATTAGAACGAAAAATATGAATATTGCACTGGTTGGAATGCCTGGAAGTGGTAAAAGTACAGTTGCTAAAATCATCGCAAAAAACACTGATAAAAAACTTGTGGATATCGACAAAATCATCACGCAAAGATATGGAAGTATTAACGATATATTTGCAGTACAAGGCGAAAAATATTTCAGAAAAATAGAGTCTAAAGTTTTAGAAGAATTTTCCAAAGAAAAGAACTTGGTTATCGCAACTGGTGGAGGAGCTGTAACTGTGAAGAAGAATTTTTATTATCTTCATCAAAATTCAGTTGTTTATTGGATTGACAGACCGAACAGTAAATTATCCAGAAAAAACAGGCCGATTTACAAAACGAATACTATGCGTGAGATTAGACAAAACAGAAATTATTTGTATCGAAGATTCAGTGATAAATATTTCAACAATTACAACGCAAAAACAACTGCCAAATTAATCGTGGAGGATTTCAATGAAACTATATATTATTAATGGGCCGAATTTGAATATGCTAGGCATAAGAGAGCCTGAAATTTATGGTAAGCTGACATTACAAGACATTGAATCCAAGATAAACTTATACTGTGCAAAAAATCAAATAGATGTAGAGTTTTATCAATCGAATCATGAAGGAGAAATCGTAGATATTATTCAAAGTGCTTACAAAAAAGCAGACGGAATAATCATCAATCCTGCAGCATACACGCATACTTCTGTTGCGATTTTGGATGCATTGAAAGCTGTAGATGTAGACACAGTTGAGGTGCATCTATCAGATGTAGATGAAAGAGAGGATTTCAGAAAACTTTCTTATGTATCACTTTTTGCAAAAAAAGTTATCAAAGGAAAAGGAGCAGAAGGATATATCGAGGCTATCGATTTTTTCTTAAATAGAATATAATATAGGTATGAAAAATCAAGGAGGAGCAATGGACGAATTACAAAAACGTGGTTTATTTAATGAACACGGAGATATTGAATTATCAAAGAGAAAAATAATTAATGGAAATACTACTAATTTGAACGATTTTAACAACATAAAATACTCTTGGACAAGTGAATGGTACAGACAAGCTATGAATAACTTCTGGATTCCAGAAGAAATCAACTTGAATCAAGATATCAAAGATTACAGAAATTTATCGGAAGACGAAAAGATTGCTTACGATAAGATTTTATCGTTTTTGATTTACTTGGATAGTTTACAAACTGCACAACTTCCAAATTTGGAAGCATACATCACTGCTAATGAAATAAACTTGTGCTTATCTATTCAAGCATTTCAAGAATCTATTCACTCACAATCTTACAGTTATATTTTGGATACGATTTGTTCTCCAGAAGAAAGAACAGACATTTTGTACCAATGGAAAGATGATGAGTTTTTGTTAGAAAGAAACAGATTTATTGGAGATCAATACAACGACTTTTTTGAAGAAAAAAGCGAACGAAACTTCATGAAAGCTCTCATCGCAAATTATATATTGGAAGGAATTTACTTCTATTCTGGATTTATGTTCTTCTATAATTTGGGAAGAATGGGCAAAATGCCAGGAACTGTACAAGAAATCAGATACATTAATAGAGATGAAAATACTCACTTGTGGTTGTTCAGATCTATGATTTTAGATTTGAAAAAAGAACGTCCAGAATTATTTACTGAAGAAAAAAATGCCCAATACAAAGAAATGATAAAACAAGGTTCAGAAGCTGAAATAGAATGGGCAAAATACGTTATCGGTGAAAAAATCCAAGGGTTGTCCATCAAAATGGTTGAAGATTACATCAAATACTTGGGTAATTTGAGATCAACAGGACTTGGTTTTGGAGTTATCTATCCAGGTTATGAGAGAGAAATTCCTTCAATGAAATGGGTAAGCGAATATTCTGACCCAAATAAAATCAAAACAGATTTCTTCGAAGCAAAACCATCAGCTTATTCTAAGTCAGCGATAATAGAAGACGATTTATAAAATATACCCGGCATTTTTATACAGGAAATGCCGGATTATTTAATTTAAGCATATGAAAATACAATTAGAAGACAAAAGATATCAAAAAGAGTGCATAGATATTTTTACGATATTTGATTCCAAACAAAATCTAGAATTTGGTGAAAGTGATTTTGTCGTAGGAAAAGATTACGTGAAAAAAGAGAAAACTTATCCATTTACTACAAGATTAGAATTAAAAAGAATACTCTATACAATATTTTCAAGAAGATACAATTATACAAATGATTGGGGAATATTAACCGGAACGAAACCCTCTAAGATTTTGAAAAATCATACAGACGAAGAATTAAAACAAATGTATTTAATTAATGATGAGAATTTGAAATTACTTAGAGATATAGACGAAGTTCAGTCTAGCTTAGATTTTGATGAGAAAAACTACAACATTTACATCAATATTCCGTTTTGCCCAAGTAGATGCGATTATTGTTCTTTTCCTACTATTGTTTACAAAAACAACGACAGAAGAGAAGAATACTTGAGGTATTTATTAAAAGAAATAACCGAAGTCTCAAAAAGTATCGACAAAAACATAATTAAAACAATTTATGTTGGAGGTGGAACACCGACTAGTTTAGACTACACAATGCTAGAAAAATTATTGAAAGTTATTGAAAACTGTTTTGTGTCAGAAAACTTGGTTGAATACACATTTGAAGCTGGACGAGAAGATAGCTTGGACTTTGATAAGCTAAAATTGTTAAAAAAGTACAACGTGACAAGAATTAGCTTGAACCCACAAACTTTTAACGAAAAAGCACTGAAAGCTATGGGAAGGATTCAAAATAATGAGAACTTACTTGATTTGTACACTCAAGCCAAAAACTTGGGATTTGTGATAAATATGGATTTCATACTTGGGTTATTGTACGATGATGTGAACAATACAGAAAAAAATCTCGAAATTCTAAGACAGCTCCAACCTGATAATATAACTTTTCACACACTGTCGATAAAAAATGGAAGCAAGTACTCACAACAATACGACAAGGGAAATTTTAAAGAAAATATTGCTGAGAAACAAATGCAATTGATAAAAAAATGGACATTTCAAAATAATTACCGTCCGTATTACTTATATCGTCAGAAAAATATTCTGAATAATATGGAAAATATCGGATATTGCAGAGATATTCCTTCCAGATACAATATCGTAATCAATGAAGAAATAGAAAGCATAATAGGATTTGGAATGACTGCTAATTCTAAAATCATAAAAGATGATATAATAAAATACACAAACTACAAAAATTTAAGAGATTATTCAAAAAAATTAGACGAAATAATAAAAAGAAAGGTGGAAATCATCAATGGGTGAACTAAAGAAAAGAGAAGAATTCAAATCGGATAAAAGTAGAATTTTCCAAACGATAAAAGATAGATTGTTAGATAATTCAAAACCAACAGGAGTTGAAAATCAGTACGTAATAGATAACTTGGGAGTTACAATGACCTACACTATAAAAGAAATCGTTGAAAACGAAAAAATGTACATCGATTTAAACTCCAAAAGCATAGATGGATATTTGAATTTTGATTTTGGAGATACAAATTCAGGAAGTTTTGTGGATGTTGACATGAAACTTCACAACAAATCATTATTCGGCGGATTGATGAATTTCGTAATGGATGTGGAAAAACTAGAGAATAAATTAGTGTATGAATTGAAAAAGGAATTGGGAGAATTGTAGAACATCAATGTTTTTAATTGAATAATATATGACATAGTCCTCATGATTGTAATTCAAAATTTCTTGTTTTGGATAACTTTCATGGGGATTTTTTTGGTTTTATAATGACAATTTATTCTAAATCTAGTCAAAAGTACTTAAAATATTACAAAAATGAAATATTTTAGACTGTTGTACTCAATTAACAAATGAAATTAAAATTTGCTGTAACCTTTTTGTAACCCTTAATTTTCAAGCATTTAACAATTTTAAAATTTGAGCGAATAGATACAAAGAGTTCTAATGAAAACAAATATCATTTAAAGGGTTAAAAATATGTTCCTTTTTCTTGAATTATTTTTCTGGGTTTAATAAAATAGCCGGGTAGTAAAAAATAAACACAAAAAAATCTAAAAAAGAAAGAGGAGATACAAATGAATTTTAGAAAGTTAATTTTAAATTCTTCGGTTGTCATTATGACAAGTTTATTAGCATTTGTACCATCAAATTCACAAGCAAAAGATTTAAATAATGTTAAAGTAGAACAAAAATCAAGTGAAAATATACAATCAAAAAAATATTGGATAAATGATGATACAGATTTGTTTAAGAAAGAAAATGAACATAGTAAAATAATCGAAGGATTGGAACAAGGTGACAATGTAAAAGTTGAAAAAATCGGAGAAGTTTTTGCGAAAGTAAATTTCACAAAAGATGACAAAAAATTCGAAGGTTTTATTTATAAATCATATTTGTCAGAAAAAGAAGTTAAACCAGATCCAAACAAATTTGAAGGATGGGTTAACGAAGAAACTAAAGTTTTCGATTCAAAAGAAAAAGAAGCAAAAGAATTGGGAGTAATCGACAAAGACTCAGAAATCAAAGGTCATATCGATGAAGATAATTTGAGAATTACTTATTTCGGAAGAACTGCTTATATTGTTGCAAAGAATACAACAAAGGAGTCTCCAGCAGATAGAGACAAAAGATTAGCAAAAGAAAGAAAAATCCAAGCTCAAAAACTTGCAGAAAAAAGAAAAAAAGAACAAGAAGAAAGAGCTAAGGAGGAAAAACAACAAGCACAATCAGCTCCTCAAAATGTTTCAGGAAGAACTATCACAATGAGATCTACTGCTTATACTTCAGATCCTGCAGAAAATGGTGGATATTCTACAACTGCAATGGGAACGTCAATTAGATATGGTGTAGCTGCTGTGGATCCTAGAGTTATTCCATTAGGAACTAGATTGTACATTGAAGGTTATGGATACGCTAGAGCAGAAGATACTGGTGGAGCTATCAAAGGAAATAGAATCGACTTAGTGTTTGGTTCAAAATCTCAAAGCAATAATTGGGGAAGAAGAACTGTTAGAGTTACAATTTTAAATTAATTAAATATTATTACTACGATTAATGAAGGCGATGAATTTCATCGTCTTTTTTGATTGACAAATACATAAGATATGATATAATAAAAAGTTTTGTTATTGAATTAAGTTTGTGATTAAGCTATAATATATAGTGAGGTGATAGTATGTTTAAAATAGGCGATAAGATTGTTTATCCTATGCACGGTGCAGGCATAATTACCGAAGTACAAAATAAAGAGGTCTTGGGAGTTAAAAAAGATTATTATATTTTGAAAATGCCAATGGGGGAAATGAAAATCTCGATACCTGTAGATAAGATAAATGATATGGGAATAAGATTTGTTGCAGAAGAAGAAACCATTCATTCTTTAAGAGATATTTTAAAGAATAGCGAAGTTGATTTTCCTTCAAATTGGAATAAAAGGTACAAAGAAAATCTCGAAAAATTGAGAACGGGAGATATAAAAGAAACTGCTATTGTGTATAAGGGTTTGTATGAATTAGATTTTTCAAAAGGCCTATCCATGATTGAAAAGAAAGTACTTAATACCTCCAGAAAAATGCTTATTAGCGAAATAGCAAGTGGTTTGAATATTAAACCATCAGAAGCTGAAAGTATGGTGAACGAATTAATCGATTTAGATTAAAATATTTGTGAAAGGAGAAATATTTTGTTCAGACGAGGGATGTCAATACTGATATCTATCATCGGAGCTATTTTAGGAATTATATTTACTAATGTTATTTTCAGTAATTTTATTGAAAAATCAACTAGTGTTATTATTAAGATAGTCGCTATGATAATAGCGGCAGTCGTATTTGGATTCATATTTTATGCTTTGGCTCCGAAATTCATATCGGTAGAATTAAAATTGATAGAATCTATTGAAGATTCTCTTAAAAAGTTCTCTCTGGTCGATATTGTTATAGGGACAATTGGTCTTGTGGTAGGGCTGATATTAGCTTTTTTGATATCACAACCGTTGTTAAAATTAAATATTCCAGGGATAGGAACTGTATTGACTGTTATTTTTGAAATTGTGTTTTATATTGGAATGGGATTTTTGGGAGCAAAACTTGCTCTTAATTATCACGATGATTTTCTTGCATTTTTCGATAGAATCAAAACCAAAGAAAAACCAAATCTCAAATTTTCAAGCAAAGATAGCAAAGTTAGACCTAAAATCGTAGACACTTCTACTATTATTGACGGTAGGATTATCGATATATTGAAGACGGGATTTTTGGAAGGAAATTTAATAATTCCAATATTTGTCATCGAAGAACTTCAACATATCGCAGATTCGGATAATTATTTGAGAAGGCAAAAAGGGAGACGTGGATTGGATATTTTAAAAACTATGCAAACTGAGTACAAGGACAAGGTTAAAGTGGTTGATAAAAGATATCCTAATATTGACAAAGTCGATTCAATGCTTGTGAAAATGTCAGAAGAATTGAATGCAAATTTACTTACGAACGATTATAATTTGAATAAGGTCGCAGACTTGCAGGAAGTTTTCGTGTTCAACATAAATGATTTGGCAAATGCTATGAGGCCTGTTTTCGTAGCGGGTGAGCCGATTAATGTGTCAATCATTAAAGAAGGACGTGAAAACAATCAAGGTATTGGCTACTTAGATGATGGTACAATGATTGTAGTTGAAGATGGCAAAAAATATTTGGGACAAGTTATTGAATGTACTGTGACAAGTGTTCTTCAAACTTCTGCAGGAAAAATGATTTTTGCAAAGAAATCTGAGGAGAAAGATTAGTAGTTATATATTTTATTTATTATTTGAACTTATTAGAGAACTATTTGTGTAGTTCTCTTTTTTATTGCAATGGCAAATTTTTTTAATTAAATTGATTTTTTGATATAATAATAATGAGGTGTTATATGGATAAATATATTTCAGCTATTATAACTGCGGCTGGATCCTCTCAAAGAATGAATAAAAAAATTCCAAAACAATTTTTGAAAATAAAAGACAAAATGATTTTGGAGATGACTTTGGATGTGTTTCAAACAATTGACGAAATCAAGGAATTCATTCTTGTAATTAGAGAAGAAGACGAAGAATTTGTAAGAAATTTTATAAAAGATAAAAATTACAGGGATATCATAATCGCTATCGGTGGAGACACAAGAGAAAAATCTACATACAATGGCTTGAATAAAGTAAATGAAAATTGTGATTTGATAATAAGTCATGATGCAGCAAGACCGTTTATTAGACGTGAAAAAATACTTGAAGCCATCGAATCTATCGGCGACTACGATGGACTTGTGGTGAGCGTTGGAGCTAAGGATACCATAAAATATGTCGATGATGACATGAGGGTGGTTAATACTCCTAACAGAGCACATTTGTATATGGCTCAAACGCCACAAGTATTTAAGTATAAGTCTATCAAAGACGCATACAAACTAGTATTTGACGAAAAAATAAATGTAACAGACGATTCATCTTTGCTTGAAATCGTCGGTAAAAAAGTTAAAATAATTAAGGGCGATTATTCCAATATCAAAATAACAACACAAGAAGATTTGCTATTTGGAGAGCTGATTGCTAGAAAGAGAGAAAACGAATGAGAATAGGTTTTGGGTTAGATGTACATAAACTTGTTGAAAATAGAAAATTAATATTAGGCGGAGTTGAAATTCCACATGACAAGGGACTTTTAGGTCACAGTGATGCAGATGTTTTGATTCACGCTATAATGGATTCGATCTGTGGTGCACTTTGTTTGGGAGATATCGGCAAATTATTTCCAGACACTGATATGAAATACAAAGACATTGATTCTAGAGTTTTGCTTAGGAAAGTTTTTGAAATCATGGATGATATGGGTTATGAAGTTGGAAATATTGATTCTACGATTTCTTGCCAAAAACCTAAACTTAGAGATTACATTGATACAATGCGTGAAAATATTGCACAAGATTTGCACACTAATACTTTTAACATTTCAGTCAAGGCAACTACAACAGAACAACTTGGCTTTGAAGGCAGATGTGAAGGCATTACAGCTAACAGTGTCTGCATATTAAATAAAAAAGCTTTATAGGTGATAATATGAATTTTCGAAGAAAAATAGCAATAGATTTGGGAACTGCGTCTGTTCTTGTGTATTTGCCAAATAAAGGTGTCGTATTAAATGAACCTTCAGTTGTGGCGATGAATAGTTTTAATTCCAAAATAATATCTGTTGGAAAAGATGCTAAGAAAATTTTGGGGAGAACTCCAGGAAATATTGTCGCCAAAAAACCACTAAAGGATGGCGTGGTTGCAGATTTTAATTCAACAGAAAAAATCATTTCTTATTTGCTCAGAAAAACTTTAGGCAAATCACTAATCAGACCAGAAGTTTTGATTTGTGTTCCAAGTCAAATCACACAAGTTCAAAGAAGAGCTGTCATTCAAGCTTCAAAATACGCTGGAGCGTACAACACATATCTAATAGAAGAACCGTTAGCAGCAGCTATAGGCTCTGGAATTGATGTAACAGATGCAAGAGGTAATATAGTTGTAGATATCGGTGGAGGAACAACAGATGTGGCAGTGATTTCTATGGGAGGAATTGTAATTAATAAATCAATTCCTGTTGCAGGCGATGAGTTTGACAAAAAAATTCAAGATTTTGTCCAAACAAAATACAATATGATAATTGGGGAATCTACTGCAGAAAAAGTTAAAATAAATGTAGGCAGTGCATATCCTAGAGATGATGGAGAGTTGTACGAAATCAAAGGTAGAAATCTGGTAAATGGATTACCAATGCACATCTACGTTTCGTCAAAAGATATTTCAGTTGCATTGAAAAAGCCAATAGATAAAATTGTAGACACTGTTCAAGAAGTTTTGGAACAAACTCCGGCTGAATTAGCGGCGGATGTTTACGAAAGAGGAATCATCATGAGTGGCGGTGGATGTCTACTGAAAGGATTGGATAAATTAATTTCTGAAAGAATTGGTGTGAACGCTAGGATTGTAGATGGTCCAATCACGGCAGTTGTTAGGGGAACTGGTAAATCATTAATGTGGATGGATAAATTAAAAGAAGACAGTGATTCTCATCAGGATTTGAGAAGAAAAGTAATTGTTAGCAGGATGAGATAAAATTGTAATTATTACAAATTGTATTCATTGTTTGTTAACGATGTGATATAATATATGTATAAAATAAAATAGGGGGTATTTTGATATGAAAATGATGACACAAGCAAATTTACAATCAGCATTCGGAGGAGAATCTCAAGCAAGAAACAGATACAACATTTGGGGGAATAAAGCTGAAAAAGACGGTTTTAAAAATGTTGCTAGATTGTTCAATGCTACAGCTGACGCTGAAAAAATCCACGCTGCATTACACTTTGATGCATTAAAAGATGTTCACGGTGATTTCGCAGTAACTAGCATGGCTGGTTTCGGAATTGGAAGCACTTCTGAAAACTTAGAAGGGGCTAGAAACGGAGAAATCTTCGAAGCAACTGAAATGTACCCAGCTTACATAGAAGTAGCTGAAATGCAAGAAGAAAAAGAAGCAGTAAGAGCTATGAGATTTGCTGTAGAAGCAGAAAAAGTTCACGCTGAAAGATTCGGAAAAGCAAAAGAATTCGTTGACGGTGGAAAAGACTTAGAAGTAGAAGAAATATTACTATGCCCAGTATGCGGATACATAGGATTTGAAAAAATCGATGCATGTCCAATTTGCGGATGCAAATCCGAAAAATTCATAGAATATTAATTTTTTGATATAAGCCGGGTAATACCGGCTTATATTTTTAAAATCTGGAGGAAATTATGGTAGAGAAAAAGGTTTGTATAACAAACGAGATAGGACTTCACGCAAGAGCTGCATCCAAATTTTTGAATGAAGCAGTAAAATACAATTCTAATATTGAATTCATAAAAGACAATAAAACATACAGTGCTAAAAGTATTATAAGCATTTTGTCATTATCAGCGCACAAAGGATGTGAGCTTATTTTAAGATGTGATGGTGAAGATGAACAATTGGCACTTGAAAAATTAAGCGAATTAATTGAAAACGGATTAGATTATTAAAATATAGTGTGAAAATGTTTTTACGAATAAACAGCGCTATAATCGTTTAATTTTGCGAAAAATTAGTGATAATTTATGGTATCATATAATTAAAGAAGCATAGATGGGAATGATTAATTTGGTTTTTTTGGATAAATTTTTTAATATGATCAATACACTAAGATTTTTGGATATCATAGATATCGCTATAGTTGCGGTCTGTATTTACAAACTATATATGATGATAAAAGAAACAAGAGCTGAACAACTCGTAAAAGGACTTGTAATCATATTTATTTTTGTAAAAATTAGTGATTCGTTGAAATTATACACTGTAAACTGGGTTTTGGAGAACATGATGACGGCTTTGGCCATCATGATAATAGTGGTATTCCAGCCTGAACTTAGAAAAATTTTGGAAACAATAGGTAGAAGTAATATTTTGACCAAATCATTTGCGGATATCAGAGGAGAAAAAGTGGATAAGTGCGTGGAAGAAATTGTACACGCTGTATTTTCACTTTCAAGACAAAGAATTGGTGCATTGATTATTTTCGAGAGAAGTACAGGTCTTGGAGACGTTGTAGAAACAGGCACAGTTTTAAATTCTGCGATTTCTAGCGAACTTTTGATAAATATATTCATACCTAATACTCCACTTCATGATGGTGCGGTTGTAATCAAAAATGATACTATCAAAGCGGCGGCATGTTTTTTGCCATTGTCCACAGAACAATCCATATCCAAGGAATTGGGAACAAGACACAGGGCAGCTATAGGAATGAGTGAAAAAAGTGATTGTTTGGCACTTATAGTTTCAGAAGAAACAGGTGGTATTTCAATAGCTGAACACGGTAAAATCAACAGATATGTTGATGAACCAACTCTAACAAAGATTCTGACAAAATTATACAATGATCAAGATTCTTATATTTTCAACAGAAAGGAAATAGAAGATGAAAGATAAATTAAAGAATAGTTCATACTTAAAAAATATTGACTTCAAAGGATTTTATTCAAATAATCTTATAATCAAAATAGTCTGTCTTTTTTTGGCGATATTTTTGTGGTCTTTTGTAATGGGAAATAAAAACCCTGTAGTAACAAAAGATATTCCAGTAGTAAACGTTGAATATCGTGGCGTAGATAAGTTAAGAGAAAATGGAAGAGTTATAATATCGCCGAAAACTCCTACAATATCTATGCGTGTGGAGGGAAGAAGAAACACAATCACTAAAATGAAAAATTCGGAAATAAAAGCTTTTGTAGATGTTAAATCTATAAAAGTTGATTCTGAAACATTACCCGTAGAGATAAGCCTTCCTCAAGGAGTTAACGTAGCAGATCAATCTGACGAAACTATTTTGGTGAAGACAGAAACAGTTGATACTGTTAAATTTCCTATAAGAATAATGAAGGTAGGAGATTTGCAGGAAAATGTAGAAATTGATTCTATTAAATTAGATCCAAAAGATATAAAAGTATCTGGAGCTAAGACGTATCTCAACTCAATTGATTACGCATCAGTTAAAATTGATCAATCAAATATTGACAAGGATATCAACTTAGATTTACCGATTAATCTAAGCTTAAAAGACGACACTACAAGATCATACTTGACAAAATCATCTGAAAGCTGCAAAGTAATAATCGATGTATTGCTTAAAAAAGATGTTGAAATCAAACCGGTTGTGACTAATATTCCAGACGGGTTGAAAGTCAAGAAAGTTACATTCAGTAGACCGACAGTAAAGATAAAAGGTCAAGATGATATTATAAAATCACATTCAAATATAACAACAAAAGCCATAGATTTAAAAAGTTTTAAAGAGGGAGAAAACACAGTAGATGTAACATTGGACTTGCCGCAATCAATTGTACTTGCAGAAGGCTCCAACGGAAGAATCACAGCAACAGTTGTCCTGGAAAAATAATATGAAAACTAAAAACGAAATTCCATTGGTAACAATTGTAATAGGTATAATTCTAACAGTAATTTCATTTTATATGGAAAGAGTAGCTGAAACATCACCGGATTTTCCAAAATTACTGAGCCAAGTAATATTTTTCTCATTGCCAATCACATCTTTTATTGGTGTGTACTTTTCAAATAAAACTGAAAATTTAAAAATTTAATAATAAACACATTGTTCTTGTTACCGATTACAAGTTTTATGTTTATAAAAAAGCGAGTGCAAACTCGTTTTTTTATTTGAAAAAGATACACATTTTAATTGATTTTTACATTATGTGTTATAATTAGATTATAAAAATAGAGGGGGATATTGATGGGAAAATATTTCGGAACTGACGGTATAAGAGGCGTTGCAGGCGAAGATTTAACTGTTGAATTAGCTTATAAGCTTGCGAGAGCAGCTTGTTATAAATTAAAAGATGTAGATAATAAATTAATTGTTATAGGAAAAGATACTAGAATTTCTGGGGATATGTTGGAAGCAGCTTTGATTAGTGGAATTACTAGCATGGGTTTTGATGTTTACAGATTAGGAGTAATTCCTACACCAGCTGTGGCGTATTTGACTAGATTTTACAATGCTTGTTGCGGGATAGTGATTTCTGCAAGCCACAATCCTTACGAATTTAATGGAATAAAATATTTTTCGAATGAAGGTTTCAAATTAAAAGATAGTCTTGAAGAAGAAATCGAATATTTGATTGATCATCAAGATGAAATTAACGTAAAAATTACAGGAGAAAAAGTAGGTAGAGTTTATGAAGAAGAGTGTGCAAAGGATACATATATCAATTATCTTTTGAGCAGGGTTGATTTGGATTTGACTGGTGTGAAGGTGAGCTTGGACTGTGGTTATGGAGCTACTTCTGAAATCGCACCAATTATTTTCAATAGATTAAATGCTGATGTGACTGTTACAAATACAGAATACGACGGAAAGAATATCAACTTCAAATGCGGTTCAACAAATCCTGAAGTTATAAGTAATTTGGTAAAAATTTCTGAATCTGATATGGGATTTTCATTTGATGGAGACGGGGATAGGTTGATTGCTTGTGATGAAACTGGTGAAATAATGGATGGAGACCACGTTATTTGTGCAGTTGGACATTTCTTAAAAGAAAACAACAAGCTTAAGAACAATGCAGTTGTAGGAACTGTTATGACTAATATCGGTCTTATAAAAAGCTTGAAAGAAATTGGCGTGGATGTTATCAAAACACAAGTTGGGGACAGATACGTTCTTGAAGAAATGAGAAAAAATGGCTACATTATTGGTGGAGAACAATCAGGACACATTATTTTCATAGAAGATAATACTACTGGTGATGGAATCTTATCGGCGATTAAATTAGCGGAAATAGCTGTTAAATCAAAACAAAAACTTTCAGAAATGAACAAATTGATGACTAGTTTCCCACAAGTTTTGGTGAACGCAAAGGTTAATAATGAATACAAAAAAGTGTACAAAGATGATGAAGTAATCAATAAAAAAATAGCTGAACTTGAGCATGAATTCAAAGATGAAGGCAGAGTTTTGATAAGACCTTCTGGAACTGAGCCTTTGATTAGAGTTATGATTGAGGGGGAAAACCAAGAATATTTAGAGAAAAAAGCTATTGAATTAAAAGATTTGATAGAAGAAAGATGTGAGCTAATATGAAAACAATAGCGATTATTTCGGCATTAGAAAGTGAACAAGAGTATTTCAGAGAACAATTTAAGCCAGTTAAAAAGGACAAGTTCAATCACTATGAAATATATGTTTCGGATTTTGAAGACAAGAAAATTATAAATTGCGTTTGTGGAATTGGAAAGGTAAACTCAGCAGCTTTAACACAAAGAATTATCGATATGTACAATCCAGATTTGGTAATAAATTGTGGTGTGTGCGGTGGATTGGACAAATCTCTTACTTTTGATGAGGTAATACTTGCGGACAAATTAAAATACCACGACATAAATTTGGATATTTTTAGCGACAATATTCCTTACACTGACACCTTTGAAGCAGATAGCGAAACATTGAAAAAATTGGATGAGATTATGACACAAGAAAATTTGAAGCACAGGATAGGCCTTATTGTAACTGGAGATCAATTCATCTCAACGACCGAAAAACAAGAAGAATTATTCGAAAAATATCATGCGTTGGGAACGGAAATGGAAGGTTGCTCCATTGCTCATACGTGTTATCTTAACGATGTGAAGTTTTTGGTTATAAGAAGTTTGTCCGACTTTGCAGATGACGATGCGGATGATGAATTTTACAATGATTTAGAAACAAAAACAAAGAAGGCTGCACATAGTGTAGTTGTATTGATTAAAAATATGTAGAAAAGAGCGTAGGATGGATGAGAATTTGTCCTGCGTTTTTATTTTGCTTAAAAATGGGCAAAAAAATACATCTGTACAAAACAGATGTATTTTTTCATAATATCAATAACAAAAGGAAACAAAAAAATCACAAATATAATTTGTGATTATGGTCGGGGTGAGAGGATTTGAACCCCCGGCCCCATGGTCCCAAACCACGTGCGCTACCGGACTGCGCTACACCCCGACGTTTTTATTACTTGCTTATCTCAAGTACTTTATTAGTATACGATAGATTTAGATTTATGACAAATCCATTTATCGATAAATAAACGGAGATAAAAGAGATTACTTTTAATAATCATATTTTATCTCCGTTTTACTAAGAATTAAAAAATCTTAACTTTTAATTTACATTTTGTTAATATTCGTAGTAATACTTGAATAATTCATAGATATATTCGTTGTCTTTACATCCACCTAATTCCCTTACAGAGTGCATTGAAAGAATTGCGTTTCCTATATCAATAGATTGAATGTCCAAGTTAGATACAGTGATTGGTCCAATTGTAGATCCACCTCTCTTGTCTGATCTATTTGTGAATTCTTGACAAGGTATATTTTTATCTAAGCATAATTTTTTAAATATTGATGAGCTAACTGCATCAGAAGTATATGCTCCGTTTGCCGCGTATTTTATAACAGGGCCGTTGTTGATTAGTGGTCTGTTAGTAGGATCTGCCATTTCTGTGTAATTTGGATGCAAACTGTGTGCTTGGTCTGCACTAATCAAGTAAGAATTGTGCAATACTTCATAGAAGTTTTTATTGTTATCTTCTACGATTTTTTTGAAACAATCGCTAAGAAGTGTGCTGCCTGCACCTTGTTTTGTTGAAGAACCTATTTCTTCATTGTCAAAAACCATAGCTAATGCTAATGTATTAGTAACATTTGAATCTATTAATGATTTTATAGAATTAAATGCCATTCCCAAATTATCGATTCTTCCTACTGAATAAAATTCGTCGTTTTCTCCGACAAATTCTCCTTTTTGTCTGTCGTACAAGAATAAATCAAAATCTAAAATGTCTTCTGAATTTATTCCGGTATTTCTTGCCAAAATTTCTTCGAAAGAAATCTTTGAATCTTTTTCTGATAATGCTAAAAGTGGCAAAGTGTCCTTTTGTGCATTGAATTTGTATCCATTATTTACATCTCTGTTCATGTGGATTGCAACGTTAGGAATTATCAATAAATTTTTGTCTACATTGATATGTTTGATTTCAGGTTTGAAAGGATTATCTGATTTCAAAACAACTCTCCCAGCTACAGATAATGGACGGTCGAACCATGTGCTTAGTATTGGTCCACCGTAAACTTCAGTATTTAAAGTCAAAAATCCGTCTTTGTTTACGATAGAATTTGGTTTTATTCTAAAAGTTGGGCTGTCTGAATGAGACCCAATCAATCTGATATTATCGAAATCAGAACTTCCTTTAAAAGCGATAATTGATGAATCGTTATTTGTTACAAAATATCCTTTGCCATTTTCGATTTTCCAATTATCTTTAAATTTTAATTCAGTAAACCCGTCTTCTGCCAGTGTTTTTTTAAAATTATCGATAACGTGAAAAACAGATGGACTGTTATCGATAAAGCTCATTAATTCTTTTGTTATGTTCATAAAATCACCTCAATAATAGTATACCCAAAAATAAAAATACTTAATAGCAAAAGTTTACAAAAAATATACTTAGTGGTATAATGAAGTTACTTCAGGGCGAGGTTGATTTCCTCACCGGCGGTTATAGTCCGCGAGCATTATGCATGAATTGGTGTAATTCCAATACCGACAGTAAAGTCTGGACGAAAGAAGTAAATGTAATAATTAACATTTAGCCCTAAATATAAGGGCTTTTTTATTTGCCCTTTAAAATCTTAGGAGGTAGGTTATGGAAACCACAAGAAAAAATTCTAGTACTCAAACTATGGTGAAAATCAGTATTTTAGGGGCAATAAGTGCATTGCTTATGATTTTTAAATTCCCTCTACCATTTGCACCACCATTTATGACAGTGGACATAGGAGATTTGGGAGTATTAATTTCAGGATTTGCACTAGGACCTGTAGCAGGTGTGTTAACTTCTGCAGTTAAGATTTTGTTGAACTTTATAATTAACGGAACAACTACTGGTGGAGTTGGGGAATTATCTAACTTTATATTATCATCAGTATTTGTTGTTGTAGCAAGTTCAATTTACAACAAAGGAAAAAGCAAAAAATCAGCAATCACTGGATTAGTTTTTGGTGTATTGGCGTACACAGTAGTTGCTTGTATTTCTAACTATTTTGTAATTTTCCCATTGTACGGAATTAATTTGGTTGATTTTACAAAAGAGTTTGCAAAAGTAAATTCATTGGCAGGAACTCCGTTGATGTTCGTGCTTTTCAGTATCGTGCCATTTAACATTGTAAAAGGTATCATCGTATCTGCAGTTACAATCGCACTTTACAAGCCAATTTCAAGATTTTTGAAAAAATAATCAATAACATACATGTAAAAATTCATAAAATATACAATGACTCATTAATCTAAGATAATGGGTCATTTTTGTTGTTGTTCAGTTGTGATATAATTTATTTGGTGATATTTATGGAATATATTTTAAATGATTTAAAAGATACTGAAAAATTCGGACAACTTTTTGCAAAAGCTTTAAAAAAACAAGATGTTATATCTTTGATTGGTGATTTGGGAGCTGGAAAAACTACTCTTACTAAATCTATTGCTAAAAGTTTTGGGATTGAAGAAAATGTAACCAGTCCAACTTTTTCATTGGTAAATACATACTACGGTGATGTTGATTTAAATCATATTGATTTGTATAGATTAGAAGATGAGATGGAGATAGAATCCTTAGATATAGATGAGTTGTTGTATCCAGAAGGAATTACTATCATTGAATGGGCAAGTCAAGCACAGTCTTATATGCCTAGAAATTTAATTGAAATTTACATTGAAAAAACTGGTGATGTTTCCAGAAAAATTAGGATTGACGGGAACAACAAAAGAGAAAAAGAAATTATAGAGGAATTAAATGAAAATTTTAGCGATTGATACTTCAACTATGATTAGCTCTTGTTCTTTGATGGAAGATGGACTAATCGTTGGAGATTATAATATAAATCAAAAGAAAACTCACAGCGAAACTTTGGTTTTGATGATTGAGCAAATGCTTGAAAAATTAGATACAGATATTGAAGATGTGGACGTGTTTGCGGTGTGCAAGGGACCTGGATCTTTTACTGGTCTTAGAATTGGAATGACCACTGCAAAGACTTTTGCACAAGTTTTCGATAAAAAAATCGTCGGCATATCTACCTTGGAAGCTTTGGCTAATATGATTAGCACTGACAAAATTATTATTCCTATTTTGGATGCAAGAGGTGGGAGAGTTTACTACTCGATGTTCGCTAACGATTCAAAATTAGAACGTTTGATGGATGATGATTTGATTTATTTTGAAGATTTGGTTGAACAACTTGACGATGATAAGGAATATATTTTCGTGGGAGATGGAGTGTATTCTTTCTTAGATGAAATCAAATCTAAGAAGAACTTCCACCTTGCAAATTCTTCGTTGAATAATTGTATTACAAGGTCGATTTGTGACTTGGCAAATAAAACTGAGACATTTGATAGCTATTACACTCTTAGTCCAGATTATGTGAGAAAATCACAAGCGCAACGAGATTACGAAAGAAGACACAGTAATGATAATTAGACAGATGGATTCCTTTGATTTGGATGATGTTGTAGAAATTGAAAGGGAAAGTTTTTCAGATGCTTGGAGCAAAATAGGATACGAAGCTTGTTTGAAAAATGAATGTAATCATTATTTTGTCGGAGAAAAAGAAGGCAAAATCGTGGGGATTATTGGATTTTCAATAGTTGTTGATGAAGCTGAATTACAAACAATTTCTGTGAAAAAAAGTTGCAGAAACTGTGGGATTGCAACTGAATTTATAAAATTTATGTTAGATTTTTGCAGAAAAGAAAGTGTCAAAAATATTTACTTGGAAGTTAGAGAATCTAACTTTGAGGCTATTAATCTTTACACGAAATTTGGATTTCAAAAAAACGGTAGAATTAATGGATATTACGAAACTCCAAAAGAGGACGCATTGAGGATGATGTTGAATATGGAAGAAATAAATGAAAATATAATTACGCTTGCAATTGAAACATCTTGTGATGAAACAAGTGTTGCGATTGTAAAAAATGGAAGAGAAGTGTTGAGTAATGTGATTTCTTCTCAAATAGATGTACACAAAAGATATGGTGGTGTGGTTCCGGAAGTTGCGAGCCGTCTTCACTTAGAAGCGATGAATTCTATCTTGCAACAATCTTTGGACGAAGCAGGTTTATCATCGAAAGATATTGATGTAATTTGCGTTACAAAAGGTCCCGGACTTATTGGTGCATTATTAGTTGGGATTTCTTGTGCAAAATCATTGAGCTATTGTTTGAAGAAGCCTCTTGTAGGGGTAAATCACATGCAAGGCCACATTTGTGCAAACTACATTAGCCACAAAGAATTAGAACCACCATTTATTTCCTTGGTTGTATCTGGCGGACACACTTATTTAATAGATGTTGTGGATTATCAAAATTACGAAATAATTGGCTCTACAAGAGATGACGCTTGTGGTGAAAGCTATGATAAAGTTGCACGTGCGTTGGGATTGGAATATCCAGGTGGGCCTGTTATTGACAGGCTTGCAAAACAAGGAAATCCAACAGCGATAGATTTTCCAAGAGTAATGCTTGAAAAAGACAGCTACGATTTTAGTTTTAGTGGATTGAAAACAGCTGTTCTAAATTATTTGAACAATAAAAATCAAAAAAACGAAGAAATAATAAAAGAAGATGTTGCAGCATCTTTCCAAGAAGCTGTCATAGATGTTTTGGTTGAAAAATCTTTTAGATTATTAGAAGAAAAAAATCAAAAAACTTTCGTACTAAGTGGTGGAGTAGCAGCAAATTCTAGATTAAAAGAGAGAGTTTTGGAAAAAGCAGAAGAAAAAGGAATACAAGTGTATTTTCCAGATAAAATCTTGTGCACAGATAACGCTGCAATGATTGCAACTGCGGGATACTATGATTATATCAACGGAAAACAAGATGGACTTGATTTGAAAGTTTATCCTAATTTAGAATTATAAAATGTAGCTATAAAATTAAATATTAACATTAAAAAAGGAGTTCTCACTTTAAAATGAGGACTCCATATTTTTTATTCAACTGTTACTGATTTTGCTAAGTTACGTGGTTTATCTACATCTAAGCCTTTTTTCAAAGAAGTATGATATCCCAACAATTGTTCAGGAACTACTGAAAGTATCGGATACAATAATTCTAACGTTTTAGGAATGAAGATGATTTCTTCTGAGAAATCTTTCATATTGTCATTTCCTTCAACTGTGATTGTGAATACTTTCGCTCCTCTTGTCACAACTTCTTGAACATTTGAAATTGTCTTTTCAGCTAATTTTGATTGTGTAATAACTGATAATGCTGGAGTGTTTTGTTCTATCAAAGCGATTGAACCGTGTTTTAATTCTCCTGCAGGGAATGCTTCAGTGTGAATGTAGGAAATTTCTTTTAATTTTAAAGCTCCTTCTTTTACACTCAAGAAGTCCAATCCACGTCCTATAAAGAACATCGATTTATCTTCCTTGATAGCTTCAGCTATTCTTTCAGTTATTGATTCTGATTTTAATGTTTCATCTATTTTTTCAGGCATTGTTTTTAATTCTTCGATGTATTTTGAATATTCAGAATCTTCAATTGTGCCTAATTTCTTTGCAAAATCCAAAGCCAACATTATCACTGTTACTAATTGTGAAATGTATGCTTTAGTACTAGCTACTGCAATTTCTGGACCTGCCAAAGTGTAGATAACCTTGTCAGCTTCTCTTGCTATTGATGAGCCAACTACGTTTGTAACTGCTAAGATTTTTGCGCCTTTGTTTTTGGATTCTCTAAGAGCTGCCAATGTATCAGCAGTTTCTCCTGATTGAGAAATCAAAATTACTAGAGTGTTTTCGTCGATAAATGGATCGTTGTATCTGAATTCTGATGCGATATCAGTAATTACAGGTATTTTTGCCAATTTTTCAATAGCAACTTTACCAACTTCACCCGCATGATAAGCTGTACCACATGCAACGATGTATACTTTGTTTATTTTCGATAATTCTTCTTTAGTTAATGAATTTTCTGCAAAATCTATTACGTTATTTTTTACATTAACCTCCAAAGTCTTCTTAACAACTTCTGGTTGTTCGTGAATTTCTTTTAACATAAAATGCTCATAGCCACCTTTACTAGCTTGATCAATTGTCATGTTTACAGTTTTAACTTCACGATCTACTTTTTCGAAATCTTTATCGTAAATTGTGTAATTTTTCTTATCTATTTCTACGATGTCTCCATTTTCCAAATACACGATGTCTCTTGTGTATTTTAAAACAGAAGGAATATCACTTGCTAGAATTATTCCGTCGTCACATTTTCCTAAAATCAACGGAGATTCTTTTCTTACAGCGATTAGTTTGTCTTTTTCGTATTCTGAAACAATTCCTAATGCATAAGCTCCCTTTAATCTTTTGATTGTAGATTTTACTGCTTCTAATAAATCGTCTTTATAGTACTGGCTAATCAATGCAACAACAATTTCTGTGTCTGTAGTTGATTTGAAAGTGTAGCCATTATCTTCTAATTCTTTTTTTAATTCTTTGTAATTTTCGATAATACCGTTGTGAACAACTGAGAATTTACCATCTTCACTTACTTGTGGGTGAGCGTTAATTTCATTTGGTTCACCGTGAGTTGCCCATCTAATGTGACCGATTCCGACACTTGCGTTGTTGTCGATTTCATCGATAGAATCTATTAAATTTTGCAATTTTCCTTTTCTTTTTACTGTTTCGATTTTATCTGTTACTACAGAAATACCGCTTGAATCATAACCTCTGTATTCCAGAGATTTTAATCCGTTTAATATGATTTCTACGGCTGATTTTTCGCCGTTATAACATACTATTCCGCACATATATTTACCTCCAAATTTTTTAGAGATACACTTCATTATTTTTGTTTCAAAATTGCTCTTGAACTTTGTTAAATGCTAAGGCTGTGTTACCTATAGAGCTCCCGCCGAAAAATTCGATAACTCTATCCCTCGTTAACCGTAAAGGTCTGGCGCTTTTTTGTTTTTATCTCTTGAGATATTATATCAAATATAAAATGTAGTGTAAATTTTATTAGCAAATTGCAATAATTTTGTAACAAATGAAAAAATAATAATGATTTTCACTTGACATTAATACTCTTTATCATTATAATATCAATGTAATAGATTTAAACGTTTAAATGAGGGTGATTAAATGAATTTGGCATTAGTGCCACTCAATGAAGATTTTGAAATCGTAAAAATAAAAAAAATAAAAAATGATTCACAAAAAAAACTGTTGAATAATATGGGCTTTGTTGAAGGGGCGCTCGTGAGTGTTGTTTCAGAAAGCCACGGAAATTTGATAGTTAAAATCAAAGGTTCAAGAGTGGCTATAGGAAAAGATATAGCTATGAGAATTATGGTAAATCATATTTAATGATATTTTATCAAGGAGGATACATAAAGTGGATAACGAAATGAATCTTAAGCATGCCGAAGTAGGAAAATACTACAGGATTGTTAAGATTTTGGGGAAAGGTCCTGTTAAAAGAAGAATTATGGATATGGGCATTACAAAAAATGTCGAAATCTATATCAGAAAAGTAGCACCATTAGGAGATCCAGTTCAAATCAATTTGAGAGGATACGAGTTGAGTCTTAGAAAAGATGATGCAGAAAATATTTTAATAGAATTGATAAATAAATAATTAGGAGGACTTATGTCAATAAGAATTGCTTTAGCAGGTAACCCTAATAGTGGTAAGTCCACGATGTTTAACGCGTTGACAGGATCCAATCAATATGTTGGTAACTGGCCAGGCGTTACTGTAGAAAAAAAAGAGGGAACCTTAAAAAATAACAAAGATATTAAAATTACCGACTTACCGGGAATTTACTCGCTTTCTCCATATACTTTGGAAGAAGTTGTTAGTAGAAATTACTTAATAAACGAGAAACCAGATGTAATTATTGATGTTGTGGATGCTTCAAATATTGAAAGAAACTTGTATCTTACAACACAATTATCTGAAATTGGAATCCCAATGGTTTTGGCATTTAATATGATGGATGTCGTTAAGAAAAATAACGATAAATTAAACACAAAACTAATATCTGAAAAATTGGGAATTCCAATAGTTGAAGTATCAGCACTTAAAAAATTAAACTTGGATGAATTAATTGAAGTTGCACAAAAACAAGTGAAATCTCATCATGAATCGATAAAATCATTTAGTGATGAAATTGAAAATGTGCTTACTGAAATAGAAAATAGTGTAGAATCCATTAAAAATTCTGAATCAAAAAGATGGTTTGCTGTAAAAGCTTTGGAAAGAGATGAAAAAGCATTACAAGCTGTTCATATCACTGATGAAGAAAAAGCAAAAGTTGAAGAAATTGTTTCAAAAATTGAAGACGAATACGATGATGATGGTGAATCCATAATTACAGATGAAAGATATACATTCATTACTTCAGTAATTTCAGATTCTGTACAAAAAGGAAGATCGGGATTAACAACTAGTGATAAAATCGACAGGGTGGTTACTAACAGATTTTTGGCATTACCAATTTTCGTATTGATAATGATAGCCGTTTACTTTATTGCGGTAAAGGTTGTTGGTGGTCCTCCATTCCACGATTGGTGGGCAGATACTGTGATGGGAACTGCATTAGCTGATTTAGCTACAAAAGGATTAGAAGCAATCGGAACTAGCGAATGGGTAACAAGCCTTGTTGTTGATGGTATTGTTGCCGGCGTTGGTGCAGTATTGGGATTCTTGCCTTTGGTTGCAACGTTGGAATTATTGTTAGCTATTTTAGAAGATATAGGATACATGTCAAGAATCGCATTTATGTTGGATAGAATGTTCAGAAAATTTGGTTTATCTGGTAAATCATTTATTCCAATCTTAATTGGTACTGGTTGTTCAGTTCCAGGAATTATGGCAACAAGAACTATTGAAAATGAAAACGACAGAAAAATGACTATCATCGTTGCATCATTCATGCCTTGCGGTGCAAAAACAGAAATCATAGCATTATTTGCAGCAGCGATTTTCGGTCAATGGTGGTTTGCTCCATTATTGTATTTTACAGGAATTTTGGCAGTAATAATCAGTGGCCTTATTTTGAAAAAGACAAAAGCTTTTTCAGGAGAACCTGCACCATTTGTAATGGAACTTCCTGAATATCACAAACCAACTGTTTCAAATGTTTTGCGTGTAACTTGGGATAGAACTAAATCATTTATCATAAAAGCAGGTACAATAATCTTAGTTGCATCAATTTGCGTTTGGATTTTACAAAATATTTCTGTTAAGGGAGAATTTGTTCATTTCGCTGATGATAGTACCGATACTATATTGGCGTTCATCGGAAAAATATTCGCTCCGATATTTGCTCCATTAGGATTCGGAAATTGGACTGCAACTGTAGCTTCATTCTTAGGAACTGTTGCTAAAGAAATGGTAGTCAGCGTTTACGGAATAGTTTCTGGTGTAGGTGATGATACAGCTAAAATAGCTGATTTGGTAAAAAGTAACTTCACTATAGCATCTGCTTTGAGTTTCTTGGTATTCAACCAATTAACAGTTCCTTGTTTTGCGGCAGTTGGTGCTATAAAAGAAGAAATGAATTCTTCAAAATGGACAGCATTTGCGATTATTTATCAAATTGTTTTTGCATATTTAATATCGTTTATGGTATATCAATTCTTAAATGTGTTGGTAGTAAAACAACCATTTACAATTATGACAGGAATAGCACTTGTAGTATTTGTTGGAATGTTGTATATGATATTTAGAAAAGATAAATACAAAAACAATCAATCAAAAAGAGCAGTAGAATAGAGATAGAATTTTAAAGAAGGTGATTTTTTGAATATAGCTGATATAGTAGTATTATCAATAATTGTCGTAGCAATTGTGTTTGCAGTGCGTCGTATTATTAAAAAAGGTGGCAGCTGTGATTGCGGTTCCACTTCTTGCCCTCATTCTAATAATTACAATAAACAATAAAAAAAGCGTGGCCTTTAGCAGAGGTCACGCTTTGTTATTGTTCTAAACTTTTTAGGTGTAATTTGTTTTATATTTTTGAATTGTTGACAAAAATATGAATCAGATTGAAACCCAACTTCCTTTGAAATCTCGCTAACGGATTTGTCGGTGTAAGTCAAAAGCAGTAGACTTTTTTCTATTCTAAAAGTAGTCAAAATATTTGGAAGATTGCTTCCCGTGTTTTGACAAATCAATGTCGACAAATAGCTTTTGGACACGTGCAAGTGATCAGACAGAATATCCAAAGAAATCTTCTGCTCACTGTTATTGTAAATATAATCCAATGCCCTTCTGATTAATGGGTTTTCACAACCCTTTGTAAATATATTTTGGTTTGTAGTGTAATATTCTACGATTTCGTGAAGTATTTCACTGGTGTTTTCAGATTCATTATTTTCTACTTTATATAATAGTTTGTTTTTTTCATTTTCACAATATTTTAAACTTTGAGAATCGTTTATATTTTTCATCTGATTCCATGAAAATATCGCTAATAACTGAATAATTGTGTTCTTTTGGGATCTAATATTAGTTTCAGAATCTTCCCAATTTTTTAGTATTTCTTCAGCTAAATCATGTGCTTTTTTGTTTGATTTTATCTGAACAGCTTTTATTAACTTTGATTCCAATTCGAACATATACAATTCCTTTCATTTTTTGAGTGTTACGAATTAATTATATAACTAATTTGCTTGAAATTGCAAGAAATGATACATTTTTGCAATTTGATTTGATTTTAATATATAATTAATGGAGAGGTAATTATGAAAAGAATTTTAATTTTGTGTATGTGTTTGTTGTTTTTATCGACAAAATCACTAGCGAATACGGATGTAGTTCTGGATAAAATAATTGAGAAAGACTGTTCCGATTTGTCAGAAAAATTGACAGAGAAAGTTTACGACAAAAACGCAAACTTAGTCATAGTAAATGAAAAAAAGGAAAGCGACATAATTTCAGCCCTAAGTTTTGCATATAAGAATAAGGCTGCGATTTTGCTTATTCAAAATGATGGAGCATATATAAAGAAAGAAAGTCCGATATTAAATGAAGCTAATAGGTTAAAAGCGAAAAATGTTTATATAATTGGCGGCCCCAAATCAGTTTCAGAAGAAATCTCTGATAATTTGAAATTGAGCGGCTTGTTGGTTACAAGAATTGATGGAAGAGATCGCGTCGAAGTGTCCAAGAATGTAATCAAAGAAAACACGAATTTGAATCCTACGGATACTTTAGTTATTAGCGATTTGTCTAATTTTAATTTTATTCAAGCGAAGATGGGCTATTATTTAAAGAATGGATACGCGATTACATTTGTGCAAGGTAAGAAATTTGAAGATTCAATTACAAAGTTTGCTATTGATAAGGGAATTTCAAATATTTTGATAGATCAACCTACATCGATTATAAGTAGTGAATACGACGAGAAGCTAAAGCAAAATGGCTTCAAGGTTACACGAAATGATTACAAATCGGTCTATGATGCAAATTATGTTCAAAACAGTGATATTAAGTATTCTAAAATTATATTTACTGAATACAAAGATATTAGAACATCTTTATTGGCATCGTATGTTAGTCTACAAAAAAATTACGTAAATATTTTAGTAAATGAAGGCAATGTAGACAAGACTACCAATAAACTTCTTACGACATCTATACAAAATGGTATATATATCGGGAAAAAAGAAGAAAATTTCGAAAAATTAGCAAATAAATTGGATTTATACTACAAAGTTGAACAAAAATAACAGTTTTTTAATCATTTTAGCTAAAAAACTTTAAAAAAAATGGTATTTAGGGTATAATATTAGCTGGAATTTCTATTTTAAGTGAAATTAATTTAAGTTTTAAATAAAAATTAGGAGGAAAGTATGAGCGCAGTGCTTGTAAGTAAAGAAAATAATCAAGCGGTATTCACATGTGAAATACCTGCAGAAGATTTCAATAACGCAATTGAGGAAAGTTATAAAAAGAATAGATCTAAATTTAGTTTAAAAGGATTTAGAAAAGGTAAAGTTCCTAGAAAAATGTTGGAAAGAGCTTATGGTGAAGGTTTATTCTACGAAGATGCTGTAAATCTATTATTACCAGGAATTTACGAAAAAGCTATCGAAGAATTAGAATTAGAACCAGTTTCACAACCAGACATCGATCTTGATGACATTACTGAAAACAATGATGTAAAAGTAAAATTCACTGTTGATTTGAAACCAGAATTCGAATTAGGTGATTATTCTAATCTTTCAGCTGAAATCGAAGAATACAAAGTAACTGATTCTGATGTTGATTTGAAAATCAATCACGAATTAGAATCAAACGCAAGAGTTCAAGAAGTTGAAGGAAGAGAAGCTAAGGAAAATGACACTGTTTCTATCAACTTTAAAGGTTTTGTAGATGATAAAGCATTTGATGGTGGGGAAGCAGAAGATTACGAATTAGTTTTAGGTTCACACACATTTATTCCAGGATTTGAAGAACAAATCGTAGGTCACAATGTTGGAGATGAATTTGACGTTAATGTTAAATTCCCAGAAGATTACCACGAAGATTCTTTAAAAGGACAAGATGCTAAGTTTGAATGCAAAATCAATTCAATCAAAGAAAAAGTATTACCTGAATTAGATGATGAATTCGTAAAAGATGTTTCTGAATTCGATACTCTTGACGAATACAAGAAAGACATCAAAGAACACTTAGAAAAAGACAACGAACAAAGACAATTAGTTGAAAAACAAAACAAATCTGTAGAAGCTTTGATTGATGCTACTGAAATTACAGTTCCAGAATCAATGATTGACAACGAAGTAAATCGTCAATTCCAAGATTTTGCAAGAAGAGTTCAACAAATGGGCTTAAATACAGATCAATACTTCCAAATCACTAACACTTCAGAAGAAGATGTTAAAAACGAATTAAGAGCTAACGCTGAATTAAAAGTTAAAGGTGATTTGGTATTAGAAAGATATATCGAAAAAGAAGCAATCGAATCAACAGAAGAAGAATTAGATGAACAATTAAAAGAATTTGCAAAAGTATATGGACAAGATGATGAAGAAAAATTCATCGAAGAATTCAAAAATAGTCCAAACGTAGAATTCTTAAAAGAAGACATCAAGAGAAAAAAAGCTTTAGAAAAATTAGTAGAAAATACTAAATTTGAAACAAAGAAAGCTGAAGGAACAAAAGAAGATAAATAATATTTCAATATATTAGAATTAATAATAGGAGGTTATTATTATGCCATCTTTAGTACCAATGGTTGTAGAACAAAGTAATAGAGGCGAAAGATCTTACGATATTTTCTCTCGACTTTTAAAAGAAAGAATTATTTTCGTCACAGGCGAAGTTAATGATCAGATGGCGGATCTTGTTATAGCTCAATTATTGTTCTTAGAAAGTGAAGATCCAAAAAAGGATATTCAATTATATATCAATTCACCAGGAGGTTCTGTAAGTGCAGGGTTAGCGATATACGATACTATGCAATACGTTAAACCAGATGTTTCAACAATCTGTGTAGGAATGGCTGCAAGTATGGGAGCAATTCTTCTAACAAGTGGTGCAAAAGGAAAAAGATATGCACTTCCAAATGCAGATACTTTAATCCATCAACCACTTGGTGGAGCACAAGGACAAGCTAGTGATATCGAAATTCACGCTAAGAATATTTTGAAGAAGAGAGAATTATTAAACAAGATATTATCTGAAAGAACTGGACAACCTCTAGAAAAAATTGAAAGAGATACAGACAGAGATTTCATACTAACAGCAGAAGAAGCAAAAGAGTATGGATTGATAGACGAAGTTATATATACTTCTAAATAAGGAAATATTTATGCCAAAGAATGAAAATCAATATAAATGTTCTTTTTGCGGTAAATCACAAGATGAAGTCAGAAAATTAATTGCTGGACCTGGAGTATTTATTTGCGATGAATGTGTTTCGCTATGCAATAGCATTATCGAAGAAGAGTTCAAAGATGTAGATACTATCCAAGAAAGAATTGATTTGCCTAAGCCAATCGAAATCAAGGATGTGCTTGATGATTATGTAATCAAACAGGAAGAAGGCAAAAAAGCCTTGGCTGTTGCAGTATATAATCATTACAAAAGAATTAATTCTAATCTAATGAATAATGATGTAGAATTACAAAAATCGAATATTTTATTGGTGGGTCCAACTGGAAGCGGAAAAACACTTTTAGCTGAAACTTTAGCCAAGATATTGGATGTTCCTTTTGCTATAGCCGATGCAACTAGCCTTACAGAAGCTGGATATGTCGGAGAAGATGTAGAAAATGTAATTTTGAAGCTTATTCAAGCGGCGGATTACGATATAGAAAAAGCAGAACAAGGAATCATCTACATTGACGAAATCGACAAGATTACTAGAAAAAGCGAAAATCCTTCCATCACTAGAGATGTTAGCGGTGAAGGTGTACAACAAGCTTTGTTAAAAATAGTGGAAGGTACAATTTGTAATGTACCGCCACAAGGTGGAAGAAAGCATCCTAATCAAGAATATATTCAAGTTGATACAAAAAATATTTTATTCATTGTCGGTGGAGCTTTTGACGGCTTAGAAAAAATAATCGAAAAAAGAACAGAAACAAAATCAATAGGTTTTGGGGCAGATTTGGGAGAAAATGAACATAAGAGAATTTCTGAATTGTTCAAAGATATTAGGCCAGAAGATTTGATTAAATTTGGTTTAATTCCTGAATTTGTAGGAAGAATTCCAGTTTTAGTTACACTTGATGAACTAGATGAACAAGCTTTAATTAAAATACTTTTGGAACCTAAAAATGCAGTTATCAAACAATATCAAGAATTATTCAAAATGGATGATGTTGAGTTGGAATTTGATGAAGAAGCATTGAAAGCTATCGCCAAGTTAGCTTACGATAGAAAAACAGGTGCCAGAGGTTTGAGAACAATAATAGAAAAATCTTTGATGAATATTATGTTTGAGCTACCATCAAGACAAGACATTTCCAAAGTAATTTTGACAAAAGAAAGTGTACTAGAAGGAAAAGACCCAAAACTTGTTTTCAAAACAAATAATAAATAACACAAATAGCTCACTTTAGGTGAGCTATTTTTATCAATAGATTAAATTCGAAAGAGGAGTTTGATGAAAGAATACTATACAATATCAGAAAAGAAACTTCCAATAATCGCGTTGCGTGGTTTGTGGTTGTTTCCAAATAATATCCAACATTTTGAAGTTGGAAGAGAAGTTTCATTAAATGCTTTAAATGCTAGTTTGCTCAGAAATTCTGAGATTTTTATTTGTACACAAAAAGATCCAATGGTAGAAAACATTACAAAAGAAGATTTTTATCATACAGGAGTTCTTGCAAGTATCAAACAAACTATTAAAATGCCAAATGGAAATGTCAGAGTTTTGGTTGAAGCTTACGACAGAGCAAAAATCGTGGACTTCGTAGAAAACGACAGTTTCTTAGAAGCAAACGTAGAAGTTATGGAATACGATAAAACAAAATATCATCCTACAGATAAATCACTGACTATGATTAGGATGATTATTTCTTCGTTTGAAAGCTTGGCAGAAATCATCAAAAAACCATTACCACAAGATTTGCTTGGGGGACTTTTAAACGAAGAAGATCCAAGTTCTTTGATAGATACAATTTCAATGCTAATTTCATTAAACGACAAGGATTCAATTTTATTATTGGAAACTTTGGATATGGATGAAAGAATTGAGTTGGTGTACAAATTTGTAATCAAAGAAATTGAGTTTTTGAAGATAAAAGAAGATATCGAAGAGAGAACTAACAAAGAGATTTCTGACACTCAAAAAGAATATTTCCTTCAAGAACAATTACGTCAAATAAAGATGGAGTTGGGTGAAGAATACGATATTGAAGATACTGACGACTATGCCAATAAAGTAAAGAAATTAAAACTTAAAAAAGATTCAGAGGAACACGTTCTTAAAGAAATCAACAGATTATCTTCTATGAATCCAAACAATCCTGAAAGCACAGTTATCAGAAATTATATCGATCAAGTATTGGATATTCCTTGGAACAAAAAATCAAAAAGTTCGATTGATTTAAAAGTTGCAGAAAAAGTTCTAAATGATGGTCATTTTGGATTAGAAGATGTTAAAAAAAGAATTTTGGAATATTTAGCTGTTAAGAAGATGACCGGATCATTAAAAGGACCTATCCTTTGTCTAGTTGGACCTCCAGGGGTTGGTAAAACTTCAATTGCAAGATCAATCGCTGAAGCAACTAATAGAAAATTCGTATCCATGAGACTTGGTGGCGTACGTGATGAAGCAGAAATCAGAGGTCACAGAAAAACTTACATCGGAGCAATGCCGGGAAGAATCATAACTCAATTGCAAAAAGCTAAGAAATTAAATCCAGTTTTCTTATTGGATGAAATTGACAAATTAGCATCTGATTTTAGAGGAGATCCTGCAAGTGCCTTGTTGGAAGTTTTAGATCCGGAACAAAACAGTGAATTTACAGATAATTACATCGAAATTCCAGTTGATCTGTCAGATGTATTATTTATCACTACTGCAAATTCTCAAGAACAAATTCCAGATGCATTGTTAGACAGAATGGAAGTTATTAGAGTTACAAGTTATACAGATTATGAAAAATTTGAAATAGCTAACAGATATTTGCTTCCACGTCAATTAAAAGAAAATGGAATGGACAAATCCCAATTCCACATCACAAGAGATGCTATCTATACGATTATAAACAACTACACAAGAGAAAGTGGAGTAAGAGAGCTTGAAAGAAATATTGGAAAAGTAGTCAGAAAAGCCGTTGTGAAAATCGTAAGAGATGATGTTAAAAAAGTTGTTGTCAACAATAAAAATCTAGAAAAATTCTTGGGATCAAAATTAGTTTTAGATGATGAAATTCCAAGGGAAGACACAATAGGAGTTGTGAATGGTTTAGCGTGGACACAAGTTGGTGGGGTTATCCTTACAATTGAAGCTAATGTGATGGACGGTACAGGCAAAACTCAACTTACAGGAAAACTTGGAGATGTAATGAAAGAATCTGCAATGGCTGCAATTTCATACATCAGAAGTAACCAAGAGGATTTGGGTATAAAAGGAGAATTCTACAAAGAAAAAGATATTCATATTCATGTTCCAGAAGGTGCTGTTCCAAAAGATGGACCGTCAGCGGGTGTTACAATGGTTACAGCGCTAGTAAGTGCATTGACAGGAAGAAAAGTAAAACACGATTTTGCAATGACTGGAGAAATCACACTTACAGGAAGAGTATTGGCAATTGGTGGAGTTAAGGAAAAAGTATTGGCTGCTCATAGATACGGAATTAATAAAGTATTCTTGCCAAAAGAAAACAAAAGAGATATCCAAGACATTGATCCTAAAATTAGACAAAAAATCAAATTCTATTTTACAAATAATGTAAAAGAAATTTTGGATGAGGTATTAATATAATGAAAATAGGTGTAATAAGCGATACACATGGCTCTTTAGATAATACGAAAAAAGCTTTGGATATTCTAAAAGATTGCGACACGATTTTTCATTTGGGAGATGTTTTGTATCACGGACCACGCAATGCTCTTCCAGAAGATTACAATCCCAAAGATTTGGCGGTTATTTTCAAATCTATGGATAATGTGATATATACAAGAGGAAACTGCGATAGTGAAGTGGATCAAATGGTTATTGAACACGATTTGACACAAAAACATAGAATAATAAATATTGACAAATTTAGAATTTTCACAATTCATGGATATGAGGAAGATGAAGAAAAGAGAATTAGGCTTGCTAAGGCCAATAATTGTGATATCGTAATAACAGGACACACTCATGTAAAAGTTTTGGAAGAAAAAGAAGGCGTTATTTTGTTAAATCCAGGTAGTCCTTCTATTCCAAAAGACGGTATAAAATCAGTTGCAATAATAGATGATGATGAAATCAAACTTATAGATACAGACTCAAACAAAGTTTTGTCATCTTTGAAAATATGAAGTCAATTAACTCAGAATTGAGTTGATTGACTGTTTAGTTAGGAAGTGAAAAAATGATTCTAATAGGCGCAAAAGACATAGAAAAATCTTTCTTAGATAAAAGTATCTTAGAAAATGTTACTTTTAATATTAACGACAATGATAAAATTGGAATCATAGGAATAAATGGTGCTGGTAAATCCACTTTGTTTAATATTTTGACAGGAGAATTGTCTAAAGACGGTGGAGACTTGTTCATCAAAAATGATATGAAAATAGGATACTTGAAGCAACATAATTCATTCGATTCGACTAATACTTTGTACGAAGAATGCTTGAGCGTTTTTTCAGAAGTATTGAGATTGGAGAACAAACTTCGAGAATACGAAAATCAAATGAAGGATACCGAAGATTTGGAAGATTTGATGAACAAATACCACAGAGATTTGGAAAGATTTGAATCAATGGGAGGATATCTCTACGATTCTGAAATCAAAGGCACACTAAAAGGTTTGGGATTTTCGGATGATGATTTGGATAAAAATGTCACTAATTTCAGTGGTGGTCAAAAATCTCGAATAATGCTCGCAAAACTTCTTCTACAAAAATGTGACGTATTGTTACTAGACGAGCCTACCAACCATTTGGATATCAAAGCTATCGAGTTTTTGGAAACTTTTCTGAAAAATTACAAGGGCGCTTGTGTGATAATTTCTCACGATAGATATTTCTTAGATGGAATTGTAAATAGGATTTTTCATATGGAAAATAGAACCATCAAAACGTACGAGACAGATTACACTGGTTTTATGAAACAGAGAAAAATCTATATGGATATCCAACGAAAGACTTACGAAAATCAACAACGTGAGTATAAGAGACAACTTGAAATCGTTGAAAAATACACTAGCACTGATAATGCTAAGAAGAATAAACAAGGACAATCCAGAAAGAAACTCTTGGATAAAATGAAGCTTATGGATAAGCCAACGTATGATGATGGAACTTTTGGAATTAAATTCAAAATATCTTCACCAAGCGGCAAAGACGTTTTGATGGTTGAAGATTTGTCCAAAAAAATCGACGACAAGCTTATTTTTGAGAACTGTAACTTAGATATATATAAGGAAGAAAGAGTTGGACTTATTGGAGCAAATGGAGTTGGAAAAACGACTTTATTCAATATTATAACCAAAAAATTAAAACCAACTTCTGGAAAATTCAGGTTAGGTTCCAATGTAAACATCGGATATTTTGACCAAGAACAGATGTATTTGAACGATAAAAACACAATTATAGATGAAATTTGGGACGAATATCCTAAAATGACTCACTACGAAATCAGAAGTGCCCTTGCTATTATGAATTTCGTGGGAGACGATATTTTCAAACTTATTGAAGATTTGAGTGGTGGAGAAAAGGCGCGTGTATCTTTGCTGAAGTTGATGCTTTCAAAATCAAACTTTTTGTTACTGGACGAACCTACTAACCACTTGGACATTGACTCAAAGGAAAGTTTGGAAGATTCTTTGATAAATTACGAAGGTACTGTTTTTGTAATTAGCCACGATAGATACTTCTTGAACAGAGTTTGTGATAAAATCATTGTGTTGGAAAAAGATAAAACGACTACTTTCCTTGGAAATTACGATTATTATCAAGAGAAAATCAATGATTTAAAAGTGGATAAAACAGAGGAAAGTTTGAACAAAACTGCAGCTTTGAAAGAAAAGAAAAAACAACGTGTTATCACAAATAATCTTAAAAAACTGAGAAAACAAATTGAAACGATTGAATCGACTATAGATAAAATTGACGAACGAATCAAAGAAATTGAAGACCTGTTTTGTCAAAATGATATTTACGATGATCCTCAAAAAATTCTTCAATTAAATGAAGAACTGGAACATCTTAACGCTGACAAAAATTCTTTGTATTCAGATTGGGAAGATAAACAATTGGAATACGAAGATTTTGATAAAAATTAAGGAGGGAAAACTTGGATTTTTTAGAAAAAAAATTTCGTCTATCTGAGAGGAAAACAGATGTAAAGACGGAATTAATGGCTGGATTTACTACATTTATGACTATGAGTTATATCTTGGCAGTCAATCCTCAAATGTTGAGTCAAACTGGAATGGACAAGGGTGGAGTTTTTACTGCTAGTGTAATTGCAAGTATTGTTGCCATGGTTTGTATGGCTTTCTTAGCCAACTTGCCATTTGGTTTGGCACCAGGTATGGGGCTTAATGCATTTTTTACATTTACAGTTGTTAAAACACTAGGCTATACTTGGCAATTTGCTTTGACTGCAGTATTTTTGGAAGGTATTGTATTTTTAATTCTTTCATTATTTAAAGTAAGAGAAATGATTTTTGATGCGATTCCAATTAATTTAAAAAAAGCAGTTAGCTGTGGAATTGGACTTTTCATAGCGCTAGTTGGTTTGGTAAATTCAGGAATTATTTTGCAAGGTGAAGGTACTGTTTTACAATTGGGAAATCTCTTGAGCAGAGAAAGCGTAGTATTTATTGTAGGATTATTCATTATCGCTTTACTTTTGGCTAGAGAAATCAAAGGTGCGTTGATGTATGGAATTTTGGCTTCTACGATTTTAGCTTTAATTTTGGGAGTGTCAAAATACCAAGGCGGATCTCCAATAACATTGCCACCATCATTAGCTCCAGTAGCTTTTAAAATACAATTCGATAAAATATTTACTTTCGATATGTTCACTGTAGTATTCACATTCTTATTTGTAGATATTTTCGATACAGTAGGAACTTTGGTTGGAGTTAGTGCAAAAGCTGGTATGCTAGATGAACAAGGAAAATTAAAAGAAGCATCTCCTGCATTATTAGCAGACGCGATTGGAACAACAATGGGAGCTCTACTTGGTACAAGTACAGTAACTACATTTGTTGAATCGGCATCAGGAGTTGCAGAAGGTGGAAGAACTGGTCTAACAGCTTTATCCACAGCATTCTTTTTCTTCCTAAGCTTATTCTTGTTCCCTGTATTTGGAATGATTCCTGCACAAGCAACAGGACCTGCATTGGTAATCGTAGGATTATTTATGCTTAGCTCAATCAAAGAAATCGACTTTTACGATTATTCAGAAGCAATTCCTGCATTTATAACAATAATTGCGATGCCATTTTGTTATTCAATTGCAGAAGGAATTTCTTTTGGAATGATAAGCTACGTTTTGATAAAATTATTAGCAGGAAAAAGAAAAGATGTTTCCGTTTTGATGTATATATTGGCAATAGTATTCGTATTAAGAATAATTTGGCCTTTATTTTAAACATTAAATAAAAATAGTAGTGCATGAAAAATGTGCTACTATTTTTTTGCTCAAAACTATTTCATAATTTAAAATTAAGTGTTATACTTTTATTGTAAACGATAACATAATTACAGAGAATACATAGATTTATGAAATTAATTGTTATAAAATCAAATAATTTAGCTAATAAAAGAAGAAAAATAAAATAAGGAGGTTATAAATATAAGTAAAACGTCTTCTTTTTAAAAATAAAATCAAAGGAGTAAAAATATGAAAAAATTTAGCAAAAAAATATTAATGCTTTTAATGGCAATCGTAGTTTTAGTAACACCTACTTTTACAGTCGCAGTAAGACAAGAAGTACACAACGATAGAAACTATAATTGGTACATAGATCAAGGAAACACTGGCTGGGCTAGTAACTCAAATTGTGGTCCATCTTCAAGTGTAATGGTCGAAAAATGGTTCAATAGAAATACAATCGCGACAGCAGCAGGAGCAAGAGATCGTTATCCTATGCAAGGTGGATGGTGGTCAACAAACACTGTATCACAATATTTGAATGATCAAAGAATTCCAAATCGTACAATTGTATACAATGGAGAAGGTACTTTGACAGATATATTGGATAATGGAAACATTGCAATTGTTTGTGTGAATACTGGATTTATTTCATTTAATAATAACAACAATTCAAATATCGGTAGATTTTACAACTACCAAGGAGGACATTTTTTAGTTGTAAAAGGATACACTCATATCAATAATAGATTGTATTTTGAAGTTTACGATCCAAACAATTGGGGAGAAATGTACTTTAATGGACAACCAAAAGGAAAAGACAGATTATATGCTGCAAATGAATTATCACAATCAATTTTCAGATGGTGGGGAAATATTATAGTAATAGGATAAGAATGAGAGCCTTGAAATTAATTTTTCAAGGCTTTTTTTAATTCACATTTTTACTTATAGATTTTTCCTATAAGTAATGCTTGTTTTATTGAATAATCCTATAAATCAGAAAATAGTTTTGTTTGATGTTATAATGAAGATGGTGATAAATATGTATTATGTAGGAATTGATATAGGATCAACTGCTTCAAAGGTAGTTGTTTTAGATGATTCAAAAAAAGAAATTCTTTTCAAAAAAGTTATGCCAACGGGCTGGAGTTCTGTTGAAACAAGTAAAACTATCAAAGAATGGCTAGAATCAAATGGTGTAAACGAAGATAATAGCAAAGTTGTCGCTACAGGATACGGGAGAGTTTCTGTTCCATTTGCGGACAAAGTCGTTACAGAAATAACATGCCACGCAAAAGGCGCAAGTTTTTTCAACGATACTGATATGACTATTATCGACATTGGAGGACAAGATACAAAAGCCATAAGTTACAAAAATGGTATGGTAGAAGATTTCATAATGAATGATAAGTGTTCTGCTGGTACTGGAAAATTTTTGGAAGTAATGGCAAATCGTCTTGGTGTTGGACTGGACGAAATGTTTGATTTGGCAAGAACTGGAAAAGATGTGAAAATTTCATCAATGTGTACGGTTTTTGCTGAAACAGAAATCATTTCATTAATCGGAAAAGGCACACCAAAAGAAGATATTGCATGTGGTGTAATTAATTCCATTATTAATAAAGTAAAGACTTTGGTTCACAGACTTCCTGCTACCGATTATTATTTCTTAACTGGAGGTTTTTCGGGAAATGATTATATGACAGAACACTTGTCACAACTTCTGTCAGCAAACGTAGAAACAAATGAGAATGCAAGATTTGCTGGAGCAATAGGAGCAGCAGTCTTAGCAAGATAATGGATTATTTAGATATTAGAAAAAACGCATATATCGATGCCCTCACTTTGAGTAAATCAACAACTATTGTTTCATTGTGGGGCAGAGTTCCATGGGAAATCGTTGAGAGTTTTGGAGTCACAACAGTGTATTCTTATGGAATGGACAGGGAAGTCACAGAAGGTTATTCGGATAATAATTACTGTGATATGTTGAATTCTTCTTTTGCTTATTTGGAACTTGGAAGATGTCCTTTTATGTTTAGTTCATCGTTTTTCATAGTAGATGATAGTTGCAAAATTCGCTACGAAACTTTGAAAAAGAAAACTGACAAAGATGTTTTCGTGTACAAATACAGGGATTATAAATCTTTGATTGAGTATCTGGAAGACAAATTAGACAAAAAAGTTGACGAAGAAAAATTTGACGAATTAATTGAAAAATCCAGAGAAATTTCATCTCTTATATTCAATCTCAGAAAATGCGATATTGATGAGAGAAGAATATACGAGGTGGAATATTTCTCAAAATTTATCTTCGACATAGACAAAAGAATAGAATTCATCAAAGAACATATAGATGATTCTTTTAGGGATAAATCATCTGTAAAACTTCAGGCAGCAGCTGGAGTGTACAAAAAATTTGATCAATTAATCAAAGAAGGCTATTTTTGTGAAGGCGAATATCACGATATTTTTATAAAAAAAGGGTTTGAATACATAGATGAAAAGTACAGAAGATTTGATTTCAAACCAGATTATGTTATTAATAACTGTAGCCAATTTGATTGTGATGATAATGTAATTACTTACTAGGGGGTATAAAAATGGCAGATTACAGAAAAATGTGGGAAGATTTAGGAATGGATGTCGATCAACACGACGTTTTGTGTGAAGTTTTACCACAAGCATTTGGTGATGTATATTTATCACAAGAAAATAGACCAGAAAAAATGGATTATTTCAACATGGTTGTTGCAGAAATCCACGGGATTAGACCAGCTGAATTAATCGAATTCCAAAAAAACGGCGGAAAAGTTGTAGGAACATTCTGCATTCACGTTCCTGATGAAGTAGTATTTGGTTGCGGAGCTATAAATACTGGTTTGTGTTCAGGATCTCAATTCTGGGTACCAGGTGGAGAAAAATATCTTCCAACTGCTACATGTCCACTAATCAAAGCATCTTTAGGTGCTAGATTTGAAAAAACTTGTCCATTCTTCAGACTTGCAGATTTATTCGTCGGAGAAACAACTTGCGACGGCAAGAAAAAAGCTTGGGAAATCATGTCAAAAGATGCTCCAATGTACATCTTTGATTTGCCACAAATGAAAAGAGACAAAGACGTTGAATTTTTCAAAGACGAAGTTTACAGATACATTGCAAGAATTGAAGAATTAACTGGCAACAAATTAACTCCAGAATCTCTTCATGATGCAATTGTTTTAATCAACAATAAAAGACGTGCAATGCAAAGATTGTGGGAATTCCGTAAATTAGACAATGTTCCAATCAGTGGTAAAGATTGTTTATTAATTTCTCAAATCGCATTCTACGATGATCCAACTAGATTTGCACAAAAAGTTAATGAATTGTGCGACGAATTGGATAAGAGAAAAGAACAAAACGTTAGCGTATACAAAAAAGGCGCTACAAGATTAATGTTAACAGGAACTCCATTGTCCATTCCAAACTGGAAGCTACACCACATCATTGAATCAAGTGGAGCAGCTGTTGTATGTGAAGAAATGTGTACAGGTTCAAGATATTTCGAATTAACTGTAGATGAATCCGGCAAAACTATGGACGAAATGGTTGATCACTTAACAGACAGATACATGAAAGGTATTAACTGCGCATGTTACACTCCAAACACTGAAAGAGTTGACGATATCATCAGACTTGCAAAAGAATACAACGTTGATGGTGTAATCGACGTTAACCTAAAATTCTGTAATATTTACGATACAGAAGGTCACATTGTAGAAAAAGAACTTAAAGACCACAACATTCCAGTATTGGGAATTGAAACTGACTATACAGACGAAGACAGCGAACAATTGAAGACAAGAATTGAAGCCTTCGTTGAGATGATTGAAAATGGCAGATAAAATGAACTACATCTTGTTCAAAGATGTGGCAAACGGACAAAAACTTTACGATTTAATCAAACAACATTCTATAAAAGCTACGATTGCACCGACTCCAAGAGTTTTGGATGTGTGTTGTGGAATTTCTATATTGTACGATAATTTGGAAGACAAAGCCAAAATCGAAAAAATTATAGAAGAAAACAACATCGAAATCAAGGGCTTTCACGAAATAGAACGAGACATTAATCCCAACAGGATGAAGTTTCTGTAAATTGTAAAATCAAAAGAGCACACGCAGTGCTCTTTTTTGATGCTTGTGAAATGCTTAAATATGGTAAAATAATAGTAGCAATAAAAAGGAGAATAAAATGAGAGCTGGAATTTTTCAATTTATGAATGATGCTGTTAAATTAATTAATAGTCGTTACAAATTCATAAACTTTGTTGCAGAAGAAACAAAAGAGTTTTTTAGTAAAGTTTTTGAAACGAACGAAGATGTTATTAATATTAACGCACGTGTAAAAAAAGAAGACAGCATCAAAGAAAAAATACTAAAACAAAATTATTATATAAAATGTAAAGACGTAGAGGAAGTGTTCAATCTATTTCCAGATTTAATTGGAGTTAGAATAGAATGTCGTTTCAACGAAAATGAAAAAGATTTGTACGAATATTTGAAAAGACTTTTTTATTACAAAGATGACAATGGCTATTATTATTCTAAGTATGATATGAGAATCAGACTTAATTTGGATCAACCACAACCACAAAAACAAAAAAACGGGTTTGAAATTTATAAAATTGACGCTATTTTTGTGGAAAACGACGATATGAAAATCAATTTTGAAGTGCAAATCAAATCCATGGTCAATGTGTTCTGGGGAGAGGTAGATCATTCGATTTTGTACAAAAACTCAAACTACGTTATGACAGAAGATTTGATACGTGATGTAATGTATTCAATCAAAAACAACCTTACAATTATCGACAAACAACTCAACAGTGTTTACAAAAAAATGATGACAGTAGAATCCAACGAAGATGATGCTACAAGACAACAATTTAAAAGCATCATAACAAAAATGATTCACGATGGATACATGCTCAAATTAAAATACAATTTAGGTTTTGTAATAGATATGAGAAATATTGCAAATGTAGTAAGCGATTATTTGTTTTCTGTAATGGATGTTTTGGAGAAAAAACAATACGAAGAAAGATTGATCGACATATTAAACAAAGTCAATGCCATAAGTAACAAGCCAATTAGTTTTGGTGAATTGTATGATTTTTCGGATATGGAATTTGGGGATTACATTCACACTTCATTTGCACAGGGACTTAACAGCCGATTGGACAAGGACTTCAACTGGAACTTCTGCTTGTCGATATTATTTGCCATTGATGACAGAGAAAACAACGAAATTTTTATGGATTTTGTATATTATGTGATATATTCCATAAAAAAAGTCATCGAAAAAGAAATCAGCAACTGCAACATCAACCAAACTTACCAAGATATTTTGACGGATAAATTAATGAAAGAAAGCATAAAATATTTGTCGGAATCATATAATATTAATAATTTTTCACAAAATTCATTCGAAATAATAGGTGAAATCGTAGAAGAATTCGTAAAAGATGTGGAAAGCGTGGAAGACATTGAAAAACTAGACTTTTTAGCATTGAGAAACAAATTCTTGGAAAAATTTGAAGGAATCAAAAATGAAGATTAGATGTGGAACTGATATTCTAAGAGTTTCACGAATAGAAAACATCAAAAATCTGGATAAATTTATGCGAAAAGTCTTTACTGAACGAGAAATTTCGTACATTGAATCGAAAAATCGTAATTATGAGACGATTACAGGGATGTTTTGTATGAAAGAAGCAGTGTCAAAAGCTTTGAAGACTGGAATTGGTAAAATGAGTTTTATGGATGTAGAGTCTATACATGATGACGGTTTAGTTGTAAAATTAAATACAGATAAATTTCCAAAAGTTTTAGATATTGATGCATCTATTTCTCACGATGAAGAATACGCAATAGCAATGTGTGTGTTGATGTTGGAGGATTAAAATGGATTTTACAATAAAAAAACGCGACCCTTTTTCCAATAAAGGAAACTACGGAAGAGTCTGCATAGTTGGTGGTTCGAACGGAATGTGTGGAAGCGTCTACTTGGCAAGCATGGCAGCACTTCGTTGTGGTAGTGGATTGGTTTACACAATTGTCCCTGAAGTTATCTCGGAAATCATGCAAATTAAATCCGTTGAGAATATAATACTTCCACTTGATTGTGTCGACAAAAAATTGAGTGCAAATTCTATTTCTCAGATTTTAGAATATATTTCCAATAAAAACTGTGTCGCAATAGGTTGTGGCATGGGAAAAGACAAATTAAATTACGAATTGATAAAATCCGTACTCAAAAATTTTCATAAACCAGTGTTGATAGATGCAGATGGATTGAACTCAATAAAAGATTTCAGTGAACTAGAATACGATGATTATTCTGTTGCGATAACTCCACATCCTCTTGAATTTAGTAGACTTTCTGGATTGGATGTAGAGTATATCAATCAAAATCGCGAAAAGGTCGCCACAGATTTTTCGAAAAAACATAAATGCATTGTAGTTCTCAAAGGTCATCACACAATCGTCGCAAAAAATGATGAAATATATGTAAATAACACTGGAAATGCGGGAATGGCAACAGCTGGAAGTGGCGATTGTTTGTCGGGAATTATTGCAAGTTTCATGCACAGCACAGATGTGTTCGTAGCTTGTAAATTGGGAGTGTACATTCACGGATTAGCTGGAGATTTTGCAAAACAAAAAATAGGAGAGGACAGCATTATTGCATCGGATATTATTAGAAATTTGCCGGATGCTATTAATGCTTGTAAGGAGAAATAATGTTTAAATATCAGAGTTATTTGAAGGTTGATTTGGACAAATTAAAACACAATTACAAAGAAATCAAAAACATCAGCAATTTAGTCAAAATGTGTGCCGTTGTAAAAGCTAATGCTTATGGACAAGGCGCAGCATTTATCACAAAAGAATTGGAATATTTGGGAATAGATTACTTTGCAGTGTCCAATATAAATGAAGCCTTGGAACTTCGCAAAAATGGAATATTCAAACCAATTATGATTTTAGGATACATTTCCAATGAAAATATTGAAGTAGCAATCAAAAACAACATCGAATTAACGGTTTACGATTATGAAACTGCAGTTGAAATCAATAACGTTGCAAAAAGTTTGAATAAAATATGCAAAGTTCACATCAAAATCGATACAGGAATGACAAGATTAGGATTTCAAGTTAGACTTGACAAAGATAAATGCTTGGAAGACATCTTCAAAATCTATAAAATGGATAATGTAGTGTTGCAAGGAATTTATAGTCATTTTTCAGATGCTGATAGCGAAGATTATTCCTATACAAAAGAACAATACAATACATACATTGGTTTTATGATTGATGTTGAAAACAGAGGAATAACTGTTCCAATTAAACACATAGCAAATGATGCTGGAGCGATAATTCACGGATATTTCTTGGATATGATAAGATGTGGAATCGGACTTTACGGCTATCACGCATCAGATTATGTAAGGGAAAATTCTAGGCTAAATCTGGAAGAAATATCTTCGCTTTACACAACAGTGTCAATGATTAAAACAGTTCCAAAAGGAACAGACATTGGATACGGTAGAACATTCACGACAAACTCTGAAACAGTAGTTGCAACAGCGACAATCGGATATGCTGACGGTTATCCTTTGGAATTATCCAACAAAGCTTATGTAATTATAAACGGCAAAAAAGCAAAAATTTTGGGAAAAGTCTGCATGGATCAAATCATGATAGATGTAACATTCATTAGAGATGTAAAAGTCGGCGACAAAATTTTGTTGTTCGGAAAAGATGACATGGGAGAAATATCGTTGTATGATTTGGCAGAAATGGCAAACACAAATGTATATGAGCTTTTGTGCAGAGTTACAATGAGAATTCCTAGAATTTATACTAGAAATGGAAAAGTCGTAGAAGTGTGTGACTATTTACAAAAAATCAACTAATCTTAGCCCAGCTTTTAAGTTGGGCAAGTTTTTTATATTGATTTCTTGAAGTGTTTTGGATATAATAAAAATAGTTCTTAAAATAGCGAAGAGTTTATAGGGTGAGTTTATGAAAGTAAAAAGAGGAGACATATTTTACGCAGACTTAAGCCCTGTTGTTGGATCTGAGCAGGGTGGTGTAAGACCTGTCGTTGTTGTTCAAAATGATGTGGGAAACAAATACAGTCCAACCGTAGTCATAGCAGCTATTACTTCACAAATAAATAAAGCTAAATTACCAACACATGTGGCAATAGAACGATCCAAGTACGGCTTACCGAAAAATTCAGTTATTTTAGCTGAACAAATAAGAACTATTGATAAAAAAAGGCTTCGTGAAAAAGTAGGTAGCTTTGATGATAGAGTTCTGATAAAGTTGGATGAAGCTTTAAAAATATCTGTGGGTATATAATCTAAACTACATATTTTATAAAAAAGTTATCAAATTTGATTTGGTAGCTTTTTTTGTATATAATTTAAGCTATGGAAAATTACGATATTTTTAGATTAAACAACTTTTTAATATACAAAAAAACAGGAACAGATGGACTAAGCATCTATGATTGGAACAAGAAGAAATTCGCATTCAAAAACGAAAATAGCGAACAAGAACTTCTTAAAATCAACGACATATACATTAACGACAGAAACAGTGACATCGAACTAATCGATTTAGTTGAACGTGAACAAGAAAATTCATTTTCTTCAGTTGTGAATTACTACAGCGATATGAGCGAAGTACAACTTCATAAAAAGACGATACTATATCTCATAAAAGACAAAGATTTTGATATGTTACAAGATTTGTTCGACAAAATCGAAGATGATCAATCATATTCTTATCTATTCGTATACGCAGTCAAAAAACTCATACAATATGGAAATAGTCCATCATTATTAAAAGGAAAAATCCAATTAACAGAAGAAAACCAAGAAATAGTCACAACCTTATCAATAAGCATGATATCAGATGCATTGTTAAAATATTTTGATTATTTCAAGAAGTTTTTCATCTTCACATCCAATTACGTGTTCACAATAGATGTCAGAACGTATATACTTATGAATTACATGACTAAATTCATAGCAAAATGGAGAGAGTTTCTATACAAATACTCAAAAGTCGACGACAAAGAATCCACATTCAAATTAATCAACGATTATGTAATCATGCTTTCACAAAGCTTGGACAATGATAATTACTCAATTGAAATGGAAAAAGAAATCATATCGGAAACCAAGAAATATTTGAACGAAGAAGATTATACGAATGTGTTCAAAAACTTGTCATCAATTCACGATTCGTATTATTTTATACTATTCGTAGAAGAACTTATCAAACATGACAAAGACAAAACATTTGAAAAAGTGTGGGAAATGTATCGAAAGAAACTAAAAAGCACATACAAAGACAAAAAATACATGAATATAGTCATGGAAATTAAATCATTTGAAGTAAGGAATGATGATTTGTACCAATATTTGAAGAAAAATATTGAGAAAACATTCAAAAAAAGAACGAAATTATTAGAAATATTAAAATTCGTAGATACATTGGATTTTCAATAAATATATAGAGCATATTGCAGGGGCATTTAAAAACAATGTCCCTGTTTTTTGTGTCATAATATAATTTCAAAAAAAAACATTAATTTGTATTACTAAAAAACAATTACTTATAGATTTTTCAAATAAATGAAATTAATAATCAAATATTGATGAAATAGTATTAAAGCGAGAAGAATGATAATAAATATCGTTAATATTACAATAAATAAGATAACTACCGACCATTTATTAGAAAATCAAATAAGTAAATTTTTGACAATAAAATATTTTTGCTGTAATATTATAAGTAATAACGGAAGGAAAAATGAAGGAATCTAAATACAATTTTGTATTAAAGAATGAGGAAAATTATAATTGTACTTGTAATGAAAACACTTACCTAACAAATGAATAATTTCTTGAAGAAAAAATAAAGTTTATACAATATTGCAAAAATAGTGACTTAGACAATATGTATCCAAACAAACACCATTAAAATCGATTTCAAGTTCAGCTTGTACGGTAATAGATGAAGGTGGATGAGCGGATATCCATTTTCCATGTGTAAATCCATACAGAAAGGGGATACAAATTAAAAATGATAAATAAGATTAAAATTTTAAGCGCTGCTATAGTTATAGCAGTAGCTTTTTCTAATATATCTTACACTGCTAATGAATTAGACAATATAGAAGTTCTTACTATTTCTAAAAATAGCCTGTACCACAAGGGAAACTTAGATACAAGCAAGGAAAAACGTAAAAAACTTGGAGAAATAGAATTAAATAGAGTTTTATCAAAAGAAGATTACATAAAAGATGTTAATAATTTTAAAAGCTTTTATATTCATGAACAAGGATATCTTGGAGGACATACAAAAGAACAAGTAGATTTGGATATTGATAAATTACTACAACATCCTACAGGAAATACAATTGGAGATTTGAATTTGCAACTTGCTAAAATAATATCTAATATGAATGACGGGCACACAACTGCTATGTATTTTTTGGGGACAGAGCAATTCCCATTCATAATAAAAATAATTGGCGATGAATTCTATATCATAAACACAACAGAAAAATACAAAGACTTATTGTATTCTAAAATAGTAAGCATTGAAGGTGTAAAATCGTCAGAAATATTAAAAAAAGTTAGCAAATATGTATCTGCAGAAAATGAAACTGGCAAGAAAAATCTTTTACATTATGGTTATATGATGTACACTGATTTACTTAAAAAAGAAAATATATTAAAAGAAGATAAAGTACATTTACAAATTTTACAAAATGAAAAAATCGTTGATAAAACTGTAGATACTATAAAAACTGATAATATTGGAATATATAAAAATTACTACGATGAAGAAAGCTACAATCAAATAATGTATGATACTAGTGAATTAAAATGGGATGCATATACAAATTGGGGAAAAGAACAATTCACAGAAAATAAACCATTTTACTTTTATAAATCAAACAAAAATTTAGTAATTAAATATAATTATTCTTATGATATGAATAAAGATAACGTATTAAAAGATATGATAACAAAAATGCAAAACGAAATACAAGCAAAAGATATCGACAATATCATATTAGATATCAGATATAACGGAGGAGGCAGTGAGTTACATACCAGAGAGCTAGAATTTGCCATAATGCAATATCAATTATTAAATCCCAAAATCAATGTCAAAGTATTAACTGGAGAGGGAGTTTTCTCAGCTGGGACAAAAATGTTGGATAGTGTAAAAAGAAACCTAGAAAATGTACAGATGATTGGAACAAATACTGCTGGATCTTCTAGTTATAATACATCTGCTGGAAATTTTGTATATCTTGGGAAAAGCAAACTATTCATCCACACATCAGGAGAAATGATAAGATATGATTATAACTACAAGGATGTGTTACATTGTTCTAACTTAAACAAAGGCGATGGATTAACGTGGTATCCCGATATGTTTATCGAAAACCAAATTCAAGATTATGCTATTGGAAATGACAGGGTTATGAATTATGCACTTAGAGATGAAGCAAATAATTCGTTGATTGATAAGATAAAGGAAATTTTTAGATAAAGAAATGAATAATAAATTTAAAATATACAGAGCCATAATAACAGTAGTATCAGTTATTATGGTTCTACATATAAACTCAACATTGTCTAAATCAAGTAGTGAATTAGATAATGTAGAGGTATTGACCATTAATCAAGATGGGTTACAAGGAAGTGAATATTTAAGAAACAAAGAGTTAAAGAAAGAATTATTAGGAAATATTCAACTTAATAAAGGTCTTACAATAAAGGAGTATGAAAAAGATATAAGAAATTTCCTAAGTTTTTATTTAGATGAGCAAGCTTATTTCGGAAACTCAACCAGAGAACAAATAGAAAAAGAAGCAGAAAAATTATTAGAAAAACCAGAAAATAAAACAGTTTCTGATTTGAATTTGGATATATCAAAAATTATTGCTCACACTAATGACGGACATACGTCGACATTACTAGGAATAGGAGAAAATTTTTTGCCCATTAAAATTAAAATCATAAATGGAGACTATTATATAATAAACACTACTAAAAAATACGAAAAATTATTATATTCAAAAGTTACAAAAATAGGAAATACTACAACTGAAAAAATCACAAAAAAACTACGAAATTACATATCAGCAGAAAACAATTACTTTAAAACTCACATAATGGAAGATAATTTATTGCTTTATTCAGATATACTTTTAAGAGAAAACATAATAAAAGATAATAAAATTAGGTTGACATTAGAAATCAATAATAAAAAAGTTGAAGAGACAGTAGATTTGATAAAGTTGCCAGATATAAGCATATATAAATATTATTACGAAGGAACAAGTTTTTCACAAATTTCTACAGGAAAAAGTGATATTATTAAAAACAGTTTTACTAATAGTCACAATCTTAAATTTACGAAAAACTTACCGTTTTATTTTTACAAAATTAATGATAATTTGATAATAAAATATAATTCTTCGTATGACGATAATAATAACAAATTAAATGAAATGTTAACAAGTATTAACAATACCTTAAATATTAATAAGCTAAAAAACATAGTAATTGATTTAAGATATAATTCTGGTGGTCAAGTTAATCATATTAGAAATCTTGAATATGCATTATTAAGATGGGAGATAACCAATCCTGAATTAAACATTAAGATATTAACAGGAAATGCATCATTTTCTGCGGGCACTATGATAATAGATGAGATAAAGCGTAATTTTAAAAATGTTGAAATTATTGGAGAATATACAGGAGGACCTTCTACATGGACGACATCGGCTAATAGAGATATGATTTTTTTAGGTAAAAGCAAGCTTTTTATTTATAGTTCCGATTGGATGTATAGATATGATTATAACTACAAAGACGTGTTACATTGTTCTAACTTAAACAAAGGCGATGGAACAACATGGATACCAGATATATTTATCGAAAATCAAATACAAGATTATGCTGTTGGAAATGACAAGATAATGAACTATGCACTTAGAGATGAGGGAAATAATTCATTGATTGATAAGATAAAGGAAATTTTTAGATAATAGGACTAAAAAATGTGAATACAATTTTGAATTTTATGTGAGGAGTATTATGGTAGTGAAAGTTAGAAGGAAAATGTTAATCAAAAATAATATTATTTTCATTGTAAGCTTACTATTTTTTGTAATATTGACCACAAGTTTTAATTATGAGACTAGTGTGCAAAAATTAGATGAAGTAACAGAGTTTGATATTGAAAATGGGAATTTTGAAATTTTAAAAAATAAAAAAATAAATCCAAATCAACTTATCTCAAAAAAAGATTACCAAAATATTATTATCAATATAAGAGATTTTATGCTTGAAAATCATATTTTTTTTGATGAATTAAATAGAAAAGATTTTCGGAAAAAATGTGATAAATTAATCAAAGCTAACGTACAACATAATATTATAGATACACAATTGGATTGTAGACTTTTGTTAACTAGTTTAAAACAGGGACATGTTGGAATTGACGATATATTTTTTACAAAAATTTTGCCGATTTATATAGAGAAAATAGATAGTAAGTATTATATATTAGCATGCGAAAGAGAAAACAAGGAATTATTGGGAAATGAAATATTAGAAATTAATGATATTAAAATAGATAAAGTTATAAATGTATTACAAAAATATATTTATGGTGAAAATAAAAACTTTTCAGAATATATTACTTGTAGATTTATAAATTGTTATGATTTGCTTTTAAGAGAGGGCATGGCTAGTGGCAATAAAGTAAAGTTAAAATTAAATAATAACGGAAGAATAATTCAAAAAAATATTGAAATAATAGATAATAAGAGTATTTTGCTTTCTGATATAAAAGTATACGATAAATATTTAACAATTAAAGATAATACAGAATTACAAAAAAATATTAATGAAATTTATAATGAAATTTTATACCCGCTTAATTCAATATATGATTATGAAAAATTATATTATATTGAAAGAAAAAAAGATTCTTTAGTAATAAGATATAATTCATGTAGTGAAAACGACAAATATGATATAGAAAAATTTGCTAATCAAATTTCTAACTTTATGTATTCTTATAAACCAAAGAACATAATCATTGATTTAAGAATTAATGGTGGAGGTAATAATGCATTATATCTAGGCATATTAAAAAAGATAAAATTTTATCAAATGATTCATTCTAATACAAGCATTAAATTATTAATTGGGCAGTCGACTTATTCATCAGGAGGAGATGCAGCAAATTTGACAATTAAAAAATTAAATAATGTTGAGATTATAGGTAAAGGATCGGGTTTTCCAGTTAATAGAACGTCAGGAAATTATAAGCTTTGTTATGTTGGAGGTATATATTCATTTATAAAATATTGTCAAGATATATACGAATTTGATTACGGAATTATAGATGTCTTTAAACATAATTACAAGAATTATAACTATTCTGAAAACATGATGACACCAGATTTCTATGCAGAACAATCATTTTCAGATTACATGATAGGAAATGACCCTGCTATGAATTATGCATTGAGAGATGAAGGAGAGAGTTCCTTGTTTGATAAAATAAAGGGATTTTTATGTTCTAAAAATTAAAAAGTTTTTATTAGGATAATATTAGCTAAATATAAATTTATTTTAATAGGAGGAAATGAATGAAGTTATTACTAGATGGAAGAAATCCAGGAGTAGAAACAATCAATAACGATGCCTGCAGTATTACTGAATCTAATTGTGGTAATTTAAGTTGCAATTGTTTCGGGATAAATTGTGAAAATTGCAGGATAAAATTGTTTAATGAGAAAATGAATTTTAAAAATAAAATTATTAACCTATTAGTAGTTATCATATTTATCATGACTACTACTGGTTTTAAATACATAGATAAATTTGATGAAGATACTACACGTATGTATATTTCAAATGAGAATATTAATAAGCTGGAAACTGTGGACATAAATCCACAAGATAAGATAGATATAGAAGAATATAAACAAATCATGAAAGAATTCAGAGATTTTATGGTAGAAAACCATATTTTGTTTGATAATGTTTCAAGAGAAGAATTTAAACGTGAATGTAATAATATTATCAGGAATGCGAATACTAAATCATTATTAGATATGCAGTATGATATGAAATTACTTATGGCAAAGCTTGGACAAGGACATGTACAAGTTATATCCGATTATGAAAATTCATATTCAAATATTATATTAGAGAAATTTCGTGACGGATATTATGTATTTGCAAGTTCGCAAAATGATATTATCGGAAGTAAAGTATTGGAAATAAATGGAATTAATATAGATGAAGTAATTAAACGAATATCTAACTATGTATCTGGTGAAAATGAATCATTTCGTAATAAATTAGCATGCCAGAATATATTGATGATGAATTTATTGAGAAAAGAGAATATAACAAAAAACCATAATATAAGGTTAACTCTAAAAAAAGACAATAATAAATACAATTATAATATAAAATCAAGTGATTTCCCCAAAATTAAAGTAAATAAAATAGAAATAAATAATAAACAATTCTTTACATTCAATATTGGTGAATTTTATTTTAATAATTTAAAAGATGAATTCAATAAAATCAGACCAATACCAAAAAATAAACCAAAAAATAAATTATATTACAATGAAATTAAAAATAATAGTCTAATAGTGCATTATGATTCAGCTCTTGAAAATGAAAACAGCAGTATTTATGAGTTAGAAAAAGATTTTAATGAAAAATTGATTAGCAAAAATCCTAAATGTATAGTTATTGATTTAAGGCTAAATGGGGGTGGGTCTGATTATCTTTTCGAGAAGATAATAATGAAAATAATGCAATATCAATCAAAAAATGAAAATGTAAAGATTAAACTTTTAATAGGAAGGAATTCTTATTCTGCAGCAGGTGATAATGCATTGAGTATATTAAAAGTTTTAGATAATGTAGAAGTTATTGGAGAAAACTCAGGATTTCCTGTGAGAATGGCATCAGGCGCTTTGAATTTATTTTATGTAAAAAGATTTCAAGTATTAGGAACATATTGTCCTAAAGTCTTTAGTAATGATTACATGCTTAGTGATGTATATAACCATAATTATAGGAATTACGATTATATACATAATACAATGACACCAGACTTCCACGCAGAGCAATCTTTTGCAGATTATATGATAGGAAATGATCCTGCAATGAATTATGCACTGAGAGATGAAAAATAATTAAGATTTTTTAGTGATCAGGTTGTCAATTTAATTAAATACTAACTAATCACAATGATGATAGTACAAAAGACCACAGAATTCGAAATGATTCGTGGTCTTTTTGCTTGTGGATAATTATTTTTGAATTATTAATTTATCAACTGGTCTGTCAAACTCTTCGGGGTGCAAATCATTTACTAATTGAAAATCATAGACTATGGATACTTTGTAGGAATCCTCGCCGATTTTGTCGATGAATCTGTCGTAGAATCCTCCGCCGTAGCCAATTCTGTATTTGTTTTTGTCAAAGCATAGTCCAGGTACTAGCATGAAATCAAACTTGGCATTTGATTCAACAGGATTTTTGGGTTCTAGGATTCCGTAAGCTCCAGGAGCCAAATCATCCATGCTTTTGATTTCTACTGCAATCATGTGCCCTTTTGATTTTACATAGGGAACGTATACTTTTTTTCCTTGTTCCAACAAATCTTTTATGAGTTGGTGAGTATTAAATTCAGATCCAAAGCTTACGTACACAAAAAAGCTTTCAGATTTTTTGAATTCTTCTAAGTTTTCCAATTCTTTTAAAAGTTCATCGTCGATTTTTTGTTTGTCAGAGATGGAGTCTCTTTGTTTTAACATTTGTTTTCTAATTTCTTTTTTGTTCATTTTCATCACCTAAAAATATATATACCCTAAAAAGATTTAAATATCCAGTTGTTTAAAAATTTAAAAAGTCTGTGATATAATTAGGTTTACGAGGTGAAAAATGTTAGAATTCGTTCATGTCGATAAGACATATAAAAATAAAGTGTGCGCACTAAACGATTGCAATTTTAAAATAGAACAAGGTGAATTTGTTTTTTTGATTGGACCAAGTGGTGCGGGTAAATCAACTATTACTAAACTAATACTTAAAGAGATAAATCCAGATAGAGGTAAGATTTACCTTTACGGTGAAGACATAACCAGATTAAAAGCGAGGAAGGTTCCTAAATTAAGACAAAGTATAGGGATGGTGTTCCAAGATTTTAAATTATTGGAGAATAAGACTGTGTACCAAAACATAAAATACGTTATGCAAATTTTGGGAAAGAGTTCTTCAGAGATAAAATCTACGATTGATACTGTGCTTGATTTGGTAAATTTGAAAGACAAAAAGAATGCGTATCCACACGAATTATCCGGTGGGGAAATGCAAAGAGTGTGCATTGCACGTTCAATGGTTAATAAACCAAAACTACTTATTGCAGACGAACCTACGGGGAATTTGGATCCAGTTACAAGCATGGACATTGCAAATGCGTTGGTCAGAATAAACGAACGTGGTACGACTGTGATGATGATAACTCACGAGAAGGATATCGTGAACAAATTACAAAAAAGAGTAATTCAATTGGACAAGGGTATTATTGTTAGAGATGAAGAAGGTGGAATGTATGAGAAGAATTAGAGTTATGATATCCACTTTGAAAGAAGGATTTGTAGGGATTTGGAAAAACAGATCAATGGGACTTGCATCTTTGACGACGATTTCTCTGGCGCTTTTGATTTTGGGATCTGTAATTATATCTATGTTGACGATGAATCAAGCTGTAAAAGACATCGAAGGAAAAGTTAATCTTGTCAATGTTTACTTGGAAAATGGAATACAAGAGGACAAAACGAAAAAGATTGAACAGTTTATCAAACAAAAAGATGGCGTTAAGGATTTGAAGTATGTGTCTAACAAACAAGCTATGGAGAATTTCTCCAAATCTTTGGATGATAAAACTTTGATTGAAGGAATGGAATCAGCTTTTCCTGCATCATTTGAAGTTACATTGAAGGATGTAAATGACGCTGAAAAATACGTGAGAGAATTTCAAAAAATAGATGGAGTTGAAAAGGTAAGCTTTTACAAGGATTTGATAGCAAAAATCTCAAACGCATCTAGAATTGTAAAATACGCTGGATCAATTGTAGTGGCAATATTGGTGATGATTTCAATTATAAATATTTCAAACACAATCAGATTGACAGTGTATGCTAGAAGAAAAGAGATTGCTATTAAGAAAAATATTGGTGCATCTAATTTGGTAATTTCTGCACCGCTTGTTGTAGAGGGAATATTTTTCGGAATTATTGGTGCTGTTGTTGCTTTTTTGGCTTGTTATTACCTGTACAGATATGGATATTTGAGGTATAATAAGACTGTGTATGGATTGATATCAACTTATTTAGTTCCACCGGTAATGATTAGGTGGGATTTGTTGAAGATTTTTATCAGTCTAGGTATCGGAATTGGGGCATTCGGTTCCGTATTAAGCAGCAAAAAATATCTCAAAATATAAGGAAGGAATTATGAAGAAGAAAATTGTCGCATTAGCCTTGTGCATGATGCTTATGACTAATGCAGTGTATGCAGACAAATTAACCGAATTAAATAACGAAAAAAAAGCAAAAACTTCGGATTTAAACGAATCTAAATCCAACCTAAATAAATTAAAAGATGACAAAAACGCTGAGATGGAAAAGTTGAAAAACATCAACTTAAAACTAACTCAAACGCAATCAGAACTTGCTATTCAACAACAAGAATTGGCGAAAATCAACAAATCAATAGATGATACTAAAAAAGAGATCGAAAATTACAAATCTAGTATCAATCAAAAAACAAAAGAATTTCAAAAAAGATTAAAGGGAATGTACATATCAAAAGACGGTGCAAAAGTCGATGTGCTTTTCGGATCTGGAAATTTGAATGATTTATTGAACAATGTAAGTTTGATGAATTATATTGCTAGATTTGACAAAAATCTATTGAACGATTTGAAACACGAAAAAATTTCATTAGATTACAAACAAGACGAACTAAAATCCAAAATGCAAACAATGGAAATTGTAAAAAAGAATTTGGAATTAAAAGTCGTAGCGTTAAACGATACATTAGCTGAACAACAAAAATTAATCGACGATATTTCTAAAAATGTAACCATGACTGAATCAGAAATATCTTCATTAATAAAAGAGCTTGAAAAAATCGACGGCAAAATCGATGAAGAAAAAAAGGCAATACTACAAGCAAAATTACTAGCAGCACAAAGAGCTCAAGCTGAAAAAAGAAGACGTGAAATGGCGCAAAGAAATAAAGCCATCAACACAAACATTTCAGCGCCAGTAATCAATAACGACGGAGCGTACTTACAATGGCCTGTACCATCATCTCACAGAATGACTTCTTTTTATGGATGGAGAAGCGATCCATTCGGAAGAGGATCGGGGTTCCACACAGGACTTGATATTGCAGCACCAATGGGAACACAAATCGTATCTGCAGAAGATGGAGTTGTAGTTCACGTTGGATGGAGTGGTGGCTACGGAAATCTTGTAAAAGTTCAACACGATAACGGATCGTTGACATATTATGGACACTTGAGTGGATTTAATTGTAGCGTAGGTCAAAGAGTAAAACGTGGACAACTAATTGCATATATGGGATCAACTGGATATTCAACAGGACCTCATCTTCATTTTGAAGTTAGATTCAATGGTCAACACACTGATCCATTAAACTATTTAAGATAATTATGAAACTAAGTTAGCAATAACTTAGTTTTTTTAATGCAATAAATCACCAGAAAATATTTGGAGAAATATATAACCAAATGTTTGACAATTAAGTGTTTTATTTGTAAGATGGAGTTATAGAAAACGATTGACAATATTTAAGGGGAAATAAAATGAAAAAAACTAAGAGAATTCCAAAAATATTTTTATTTGTATTAACGTGCATTCTTGCATTAAATATGAAATCAAAAGGATTTGCACAGAATGAATTGGATAATGAAATTCTTACATTTCCAATAGAAGATAATTTGAAATTAGGAAATTACAATCCCGATGATTTAAGAGTTAAACAATTGGGAAAAATTGAATTAAACAGAGTACTTACGAAATCTGAGTATGAGAAAGATATGAAGAATTTTATAAGTTATTATTTGGAATGGCAAGCTTATTTAGGAAATTCTACAAGAGAAGAATTAGAAAAACTTGGGGAAGAACTGTTGAAAACATCAGATAATAAAACGGTTTCTGATTTAAACTTGGATTTTGCAAAATTAATTGCAAACACTAATGATGGACATACCTCAGCTATGTATGAAATAGGCAAAAGCTGTATGCCAATTAAGATTAGAATTATAAATGGAGATTATTACATAATTAATACAACACCTGAATACGAAGATTTATTATATTCCAAGATATTAAAACTTGCCGATATTGATACCAAGGACATAACAGAAAGATTATACAAATACACTTCAGCAGAAAATAAATATTTCAAAAAAACGATAATAAAAGATTTCTATCTATATTATGGAGATGCACTAGAAAAAGAAAATATAATTAAAAATGGAGAATTAAAATTACAGATAGAAACTGATGGCAAAAAGCTTAATAAAACAATCAAAATGATAGATCTGCCAGATGTTAAAATAAATAAATATCATTATGAAAATACGGATTTTTCTCACATCATATACGATATGACAGATATTGCAAAAAATAAATTCACAAAAAATGACAAGATGAGATACATGCAAATGAAACCATTTCATTATTATATAAATGATAATAACTTAATCATCCAATACAACAATTGTTATAATACTGATAAAGATAACATCTTGGAAAAGATGATAGAAAAAATGGATAAAGATGTTTCAGAAAATAATGTAGAAAAAATAATTGTAGATGTTAGATACAACACAGGTGGTTGGCCAGCACATGCAAGAGAACTTGAATTGGCACTGAAAAGATATCAACTATTGAATCCTAAATTGGAAATAAAATTATTAACTGGATCAAAAAATTACTCTGCTGGATCATTGTTCGTAGATGGAATCAAGAGAAATTTTGATAATCTTCAGATAATTGGGGAAAATACTGGAGGACCTTCTGGGTGGACGACAGAAGTGTCAACAATTATGTATTTAGGAAATAGTAAATTATTTGTCAAAAAATCAAGTGGAGTTAGAAGATACGATTATACATTAGAAGACGTAGTACACTGTTCCAATCTTAATAAAAGAGATGGATTGACGTGGTATCCCGATATGTTTATCGAAAATCAAATCCAAGATTACGCCATTGGAAATGACAGGGTTATGAATTACGCATTGCAAAAACATTAACTTCAAATATAGCGAGGAGATTTATGAAAAAATTAAAAACAATAACTTTGGTGTCTGTGTTAATAATAAGTCTGTTATTTACAAGCACAAATATCTTTGCAGAAAATGAACTTGATAATATAGAGGTGCTTACATTCTCTGTAGATAGCATGTATAATAAGGGAAACTTGGACACAAACAAGGAAAAACACAAAAAACTTGGAGAGATAGAATTAAATAGAGTTTTATCAAAAGAAGATTACATAAAAGATGTTAATAATTTTAAAAGCTTTTATATCCATGAACAAGGATATCTGGGAGGATACACAAAAGAACAACTAGATTCGGATATTGATAAATTACTACAAAATCCTACAGGAAATACCGTTGGTGATTTGAATTTGCAACTTGCTAAAATAATATCTAACATGAACGATGGACACACAACTGCTATGTATTTTTTGGGGACAGAGCGATTCCCGTTCAGAATAAAAATAATTGGCAACGAATTCTACATCATAAACACAACAGAAAAATACAAGGACTTATTGTATTCCAAAATTGTAAGCATAGAAGGTGTAAAATCGTCAGAAATATTGAAAATAGTGAGCAAATACATTTCTGCAGAGAATGAAACTGGAAGGAAAAATATTTTACATCATGGTTATATGTTATTCACTGATTTACTTAAAAAAGAAAATATAATAAAAGGAGATAAAGTACATTTCCAAATTTCACAAAATGGAAAAATCGTTGATAAAAAAGTAGACACCATTAAAACTGATAATGTTGGGATATACAAAAATTACTACGATAACGAAAGTTACAATCAAATAATGTACGATACTAGTGAATTAAAATGGGACGCATATACAAATTGGGATAAAGAACAATTCACAGAAAATAAAACATTTTACTTCTATAAATCAAACAGAAATCTAGTAATTAAATATAATTATTCTTATGATATGAATAAAGATAACGTATTAAAAGACATGATAACTAAAATGCAAAATGAAATACAAGCAAAAGATATCGACAACATCATATTAGACATCAGATATAATGGTGGTGGCATGTTTACACACGCAAGAGAATTAGAGTTTGCAATAATGCAATATCAATTATTAAATCCAAAAATCAATATTAAAATGTTAATTGGTGAAGAAACTTTTTCAGCAGGCATAAGAATGATAGATAGTGTAAAAAGGAACTTAAAAAATGTACAGATGATTGGAACAAATACTGCGGGAGCTTCAAATTATAATATGTCTGGAGGAAATATTGTATATCTTGGAAAAAGCAGACTATTCATCTACACATCAGGAGAAATGAGAAGATATGATTATACTTACAAAGATGTTATACACTCTTCGAATTTAAATAAAGGTGATGGATCAACGTGGTATCCTGATATGTTTATCGAAAATCAAATCCAAGATTACGCCATTGGCAATGACAGGGTTATGAATTACGCATTGAGAAATAATTGATATTAGTGTATCTGATTATAACGAGAGGAGATATTGTGTATGAATAGCAAAATAAAGTTAGTAGTACTTACTATATTTCTAATAATGACAACTAGTTTTGATATACAGGATGAAATAATAAAGATTAATGAACAAGATTTGATTGATTCACTTAATACTAATAATATTGAAGAATATGATTCTCATGTAATTTTAGGTGATATACCAATTAGTTCAGAAAAATATAAGAAGCAGGTTAGAGATATAAGAGATTTTATGCTGGACAATCATGTTTTTTATGAAGCAGAGAACATGGGTGAAATTACAAATTCTTATAATAAATTGTTGAATGATTCAGACAATAAAACAGTGAAGGACTTAAACCTTGATTTAATGAAAGTATTTTCAAAGTATAGGCAAGGACACGTTTCAGTAAATACAGTATATAATGGAGAACCATCAGTTTTTATTGACGAAAATAATGGCAAATATTACATAGTCGCAACTACAGATAAATACAAGAACTTACTTGGTACAGAGGTCATAAGCATAAATAATATTAAAATGAAAGATATTATAGATAGATTAGAAGCTTACGCTATTGGTGAAAATGAAAGTTTTAGAAATCTTACTAAAAATTCATTCTTGAATTGTCATGAAATATTGAAAAAAGAAAATGTGTTAACAGAAGAACAAAACATTTACGAATTGAAAATAGGAGATAAAATAGTAAAATTAGATTTACCATTTGAAAAATCAAAAGAGTTTATAGTTAGTAAATTAAAAATTAACGGAAGGAAAACTGAACTAATAAATGTTAAACAGAAAAATGACAATAAAGATAAGTATACTATCATCAAACCTCTAAAATTATCAGTAGACAACAACAAGCTACACTATATTGAAACAAAGGATGACAATTTGATTCTTAGGTATAATTCCTGCAAAGAAAATGAGAATTACAAGATTGAAAAATTTACCAAGGATGTTTGCGACCAATTAGACAACAACAAATTTTCAAATATAATTATCGATTTACGATATAACCTTGGAGGAAGTTCATTTCATATCTACAATATATTTGGTAAAATGATGGCGTATCAGGGAGCAAATCCAGATACAAAAATAAAAGTTCTGATAAGCAATCAAACATACTCAGCTGGAGGAGATTGCGCTTTGCTATTTGTGAAGAACTTTCATAATGTCGAAGTGATTGGGAAAAATAGTGGGTTTCCAATATCAACGTCTGCAGGAGATGTAAATGTCGCATATACAAAAGATACGTATATTGGAATAAATTACTGCACAACTGTTTTTAGACAACACTATGAAGATGTAGATTCATTTTTGTTTAATTACAAGAATTTTGATTTTGAAAAGAATACAATGAAACCTGACTTTTACGCATCGCAATCATTCGCGGATTTCATGATAGGAAACGACCCTGCGATGAATTATGCGTTAAGAAATGAGGGGAATACTTCGTTGGCTGAGAAAATTAAAGGCGTTTTTAAATAATTAAAGTTTACAATTTAAAAATTTGTTTCAGGAGGAAATATGGAATTATTAATTACACAATATAGAAAGTTTAAATTTAATAATAAGAATATGTTTTTGTTGATTTTGACCGTATTTTTTTTATTAATACTAAGCATAAGCTCTTTTGCAGATAGTGAATTAGATGATGTTGAAGTATTAACAATAGACGTAAATTCTATGTTTCAAGATGAAAATGTAGACTACAGTAAGCTTAAGACGACTGTTGTACAAAATATAGATTTTAATAAGACTTTAACTGATAAGGAATATAATACAGATTTATCTAATTTTCTTCATTATTTTAATCAATCTCAGTCTTATCTTGGGTATTCAACAGAAGATGAAATGAAAAAAGAATTAAATAAAATTATCCAAAACAAAACAGGCAGAACAGTTTCAGATTTGAAGTTTGATATGGATAAAATTATAGCTATGACCAATGATGGTCATGCTCTTGGCATGTTTAATGTAGGTAGTGCTTATTTACCGATAAAAATGAAAATTATTGATGACGATATTTACATAATTAATACTACAGAAAATTACAAGAATTTACTGTATAGTAAAATTATTAGCATCAATGGAGAGTCTGCAAAAAGTTTGCTTGATAAGTTTTATAAATATGTTTCAGGAGAAAATGAATATTTTAAGAAAGCTAAACTTGAATCATATTACTTGAGTTATATTGATATATATAATAAAGAAAATATAAGTAAGAATAACAAGTTATCACTAGAACTAGAAAATGATGGCAAGATTCAAAATATCGATATAGAAGCTATAAAAATGGAACCTACTAAAATCTTCAAACAATATTTTGAAGGTAGTGAATCAAAGAGATTTGTTTATGATATTAATGATAAAATAGGTAAAAAATTCGTACAAAATAATAAGGAAAGATTTACCGATGACGAAGCATTTTATTGTTACGAAAGAGAAGGAAGCCTCATTGTAAAATATAATCAGGCAGCTGATAAAAGTGATGAGATTAGTTTAAAAAATCTAGAAAAAAATATGGATAGTATTATCAAGAAAAATAATACGAACAAGATCATATTAGACCTTAGATACAATAATGGAGGAGAAACGACACATTTTAGAGAGCTATCTAGAAAACTACAAACATATCAAATATCAAATCCACAACTTGAATTCAGAGTTTTGACAGATTACAATTCTTATTCAGCAGCGACATTTTTAATTGATGATATTAAGAGGGGGTTAAATAATGTTACTATAGTAGGTAATTTTACAGGAGGACCATCTGGTTGGACAACATCTGCAGGTTCTATGTTGTATTTTGGAAATAGTCACCTATTTATTTCATCTGCATCAAGTTATTTATTTAGATTTGACTATAACTATAATGATATAATGCACTGTTCTAATCTTAATAAAAGAGATGGTTTGACGTGGTATCCTGATATGTTTATCGAAAATCAAATCGAAGATTACGCCATTGGCAATGACAAGGTTATGAATTATGCTATTAACAATTAAATAATTTAATTAATATCTTCTTTTATTTATTAAAAGAGGATATTTTTTTAATTAAAAGCACAATAATCTTAGACAAATTGTAACTCAATTTTAATACAAAAAATCGTTAATCTGTTATACTATATATTAGTTAGAGGTGATTTATGAAAACATTTAAAAAAGTTTTTATTGGATTGGGGCTTTGCTTATTGGTGTATCTAAGTTTTTCTGTAGGAAATGCTACAGGAAAAAGAACAGCGATTACCAATGAAAATGGTATTCCATTAGCGAAGATCAATAAGATTGAAAACTTGATTGACCAATATTATCTTTTTGATATAGACAAAAACAAGCAACAAGAAGGAGCTGTGGAAGGCTATGTAAAAGCTTTGGGAGATCCTTATTCTGAGTTTTTGACTAAGGAAGAGATGGATAGTTTGAATCAACAAACTGAGGGAGAATATGCAGGTGTTGGAATTGTGGTTACTCCTTCTGAAACTGGTGCGATAACTGTTGTTAGTGCAATCAAAGGTAGTCCAGCTTTTGAAAAAGGCATCAAAAAAGATGATATTATACTTAAAATTAACGGCAAGGATTACAATGCATCACAAATGAATGATGCTGTAAAAGTTATGAAGGGTAAACCTAATACAGATGTTAAGCTTACTATTGCCAGAATGGAGAATAAAACTAGTAAGATTTTCGATGTAAATATTACGCGTCGTATGATTAGTTTGACTACTGTTAATTCTCAAAAAATTGGAGATATTGGATATATCAACATAACTCAATTTGATAGGAAAACTGACAAGGAGTTTATCGAACAATACGAAAATTTGAAAAAGCAAAATGTGAAATCAATTGTTTTGGATTTGCGTAACAACCCTGGTGGTTTGTTGGATTCTACGGTTAAAATAGCAGATTATCTTCTTCCACAAGGAGTAATAGTTAAGACTGTAGATAAGAATAAAAAAGAAGATGTTCAAAAGAGTGATGCTTCAGAACAAAATCTACCAATGGTAGTTCTTGTGAATGGTTCAAGTGCATCTGCATCTGAAATTTTGACAGGGGCTTTGAAGGATTACAAGAAAGCTACGATTGTCGGAGAGAAAACTTTCGGAAAAGGTATCGTTCAAACGATTATTCCTATGGATAAAGGCGAAGGGTTGAAGCTTACTATTAGCGAGTATTTTTCACCAAATGGCAACAAAATTCACAAGCAAGGTGTTAAACCAGATGTTGAAATCAAATTAGATGAAAAAGCTAAGGGTATCGGAGTTGAGTTTATGAACGAAGATAATCAACTTCAAAAAGCTTTAGAGATTTTAAATAAAAAATAGGAGAAATTATGAGAGAAGAAAGAGAAGCGAGAAGAAAACGCAAGAGAAGAAAAAAAATAATCAGCTCAATAGTTCTTTTGGTTTTTGTATTGGCTGTAGGAAGTTTTGTTGCAGTAAAAGTAGCCAACAGCGAACAAAGTCTTAATCCAAAAGTAGCTGAGAATTCTTCTAAGAAAACGAACAAAAAAAACGTTGAGAAAAAAGAAGAGCCAAAACCAGATCCGAATAAATTAATGAAGGGTTCAAATCATATTTTAAAAGCAGATTCGTATGCTTATGATGCCAAAACAATTAGTCAATTTATTAGACCAACAAAATCTGAGGGCTATGTTAAAAACACTGACAACAAAAAAATTTGTTTCTTGACTTTTGATGATGGTCCAAATCACAGCATAACTCCACAAGTTTTGGATGTATTAAAGAAAGAAAATGTTCCTGCTACATTTTTTGTAGTAGGTAAACATGTTTCACAAGATACAAAAGATATTTTGGAACGCCAATTAAATGAAGGTCATGCAATTGCTCTTCACTCTTTTGAACACGATTATTCAAAATTATATCCAGGAAGAGTTGCAAACGCTGATAGAATTAAAAAGGAAGCAGAAATGGCACAAAAAGCATTGCAAGATGTTCTTGGTCCAGATTTTAAAACAAGCGTGTGGAGATATCCAGGTGGACACATGAGTTGGAAACAATTAAAACCAGGCGATGATGCATTAGAATCTTTGGGAATTCACTGGATTGACTGGAACAGTTTGGTTGGAGATGCTGAACCAAAAAGCAGAAGACCTACGACTGTGGAAGGCATGGTTGAATTTGCAAATACTTCATTAACTTATCAAGCTGAACAAGATTTGGTTGTAGTTTTGTGTCACGATGCACCAGGAAAACAACTAACTGTTGATTCACTTTCAGCAATTATTAAAAATTTTAAAGATAAGGGATATGAATTTGGAATTTTAAAATAATTTTAAAATTATAAATATTAGCTTAAATTTGCCACAATTAAATTATTATGCAGAGCACCTTTTTGATAAGGTGCTTTTTTAATGTTTTAAATCCTACTAACTATATATAGTATGAATAAAAATCAAAAACCCACATATTGATACTATCTGTAGTATTTGATATAATAAAGCAGTAATAAAAATCAAGTAAAAAAGATTTTAATCATATAAAAAAGGAAAGAGAAGAGGGATTGCAAATGCTAACTGTAGAAAAAAGAGACGGACGACAAGTTGAATTTGATGCTAAAAAAATTGTCGTTGCGATAGAAAAAGCTATGAATAGTAGTACAGGAATTTACGAACCGAATTTGGCTGAAAAAATCGCCAACGAAATCGAAGGATACGCCAAAACGATTGGAAAAGTTTTGAGTATTACTGATATTGAAGACCAAGTTTATTATAAGTTAATTCAGTACAACAATCCCGCTACGGCAAGAGCGTACGAAAATTACAAAGCCGTACAAAAATATAAGAGAGAAACTAACACTACTGATGAAAGTATAATCGGTTTGTTGGAAGAAAGTAACAAGGATTTGTTAGAAGAAAACTCCAACAAAAATGCAGTGATAGCTTCTACTCAAAGAGATTTAATAGCTGGTGAAGTTAGTAAGGATATTGCTAGAAGAAAGCTTATTCCTCAAGATTTGCTTCAAGCTCACGATGAAGGAGCAATTCACCTTCACGATATGGATTACATAATTCAACCAATGTTTAACTGTTGCCTTGTAAATATGAAAGATATGCTTGATAAGGGAACAGTTGTAAACGGCAAATTAATCGAATCGCCAAAATCATTCCAAGTTGCATGTAATGTAATGACTCAAATAATCGCACAAATAGCAAGTAATCAATACGGTGGTCAAAGTATCGATATTAGATGTTTGTCAAAGTATTTGAGAAAATCTTACGAAAAGAATTTGAATTTGTGCATCGAAACTCTTGGAGACATCGACATGGCTGAAAAAATGGCAGATAAGATGACTCAAAAAGATTTGGAATCGGGAATTCAAACAATCCAATATCAAATCAATACATTGATGACTTCCAATGGACAAGCTCCTTTTGTGACTTTGTTTATGTTTATTGAAGACCACGATGAATACAAGGAAGAAACTGCAAAGATAATAGAAGAAATTTTGAAGCAAAGAATTCAAGGAATTAAAAATGAAGCAGGAGTGTATGTTACACCAGCATTCCCTAAGTTAATTTACGTTTTGGATGAGAACAACATTCACAAGGACAGCGAATTTTATCATTTGACTTCACTTGCAATTCGTTGCACAGCTAAGAGAATGTACCCTGATTACATTTCGGCTAAGAAAATGAGAGAAAACTACGAAGGAAATGTGTTCAGTCCAATGGGATGCAGAGCGTTCTTGTCACCATGGAAAGATGAACATGGAAACTATCAATTTGAAGGTAGATTTAATATCGGAGTTGTTACGATTAATTTACCACAAATCGGAATTCTGGCAGATGGCGACGAAGATAAATTCTTCGAAATATTAGACAAAAGATTAGAAATGTGTAAGCGTGCAGGAGTGTTGCGTTACGATTTACTAAAAGATGTCACTAGTGATTCTTCTCCAATTCATTGGCAACACGGAGCTATCGCGAGACTTAAACCACACACACCAATCAAAGATTTGTTGATAGGAGGATATGCGACTGTGACTTTGGGTTACATTGGAATTTACGAAGCAACGCTACTAACAATTGGTGAAAGCCACACAAATCCAAAAGGCAAAGAATTTGCAATGAAAATAATGGATATCATGAATGAAAAAATAAAACAATGGAAAAAGGAAACTAATCTAGGATTTGCATTGTATGGAACTCCAGCAGAAAGTCTAACTCACAGATTTAATAGTATAGACAGGGAAAGATTCGGAGTAATCGAAAATATAACAGATAAAGGTTACTACACAAACTCATTCCACGTTGATGTAAGAGAAGAAATATCTGCTTTTGAAAAGTTCTCATTTGAATCGAAATTCCAAGATAAATCATCAGGCGGATGTATTTCTTATGTAGAAATTCCAAACATGAGCAAGAATTTGAAAGCTTTGGAAACTCTTGTCAAATACATTTACGATAATATTCAATACGCAGAATTCAACACAAAAAGCGACTATTGTCAGAACTGTGGTTTCGATGGAGAAATTACAATCAACGAAGATGGTGATTGGCAATGCCCACAATGTGGAAACAAAGACCATGCTACGATGAATGTTGTTAGAAGAACTTGTGGATATCTTGGAGAAAATTTCTGGAACGAAGGAAGAACAAAAGAAATCAAAGATAGGGTATTACACATTTAATGAATTACGCACAAATCAGACAATACGATGTGGCAAACGGTCCTGGAATTAGGTGCACGTTTTTTGTAACAGGGTGCAGCCTCAATTGCAAGAATTGTTTTAACAAAGAATACCAAGATCCCAATTTTGGAGAAAAATGGACCGATACGCAAACAAATCAAGTAATAGATTATTTGAACCAAGAAGAAATTGATGGACTCACAATTTTAGGTGGAGAACCATTCGAATCTTGCGATGATTTGATAGAAATTGTGGGAAAAATCAGAGAAAATACGAACAAAAGTATCTGGATTTTTTCGGGATACACTTACGAAACACTTTCTCAAAAACAAAACTGCAAAAAACTATTGGACATGTGCGATGTACTTGTTGATGGAAGATTCGTAGAAGAATTAAAAGATTTGAGATTGAAGTTTCGTGGATCTTCAAATCAAAGATTGATTGATTTGAACAAGACCACAATGGACGACATCATATTAGTTGATGAAAATAAATTATAAATAAACCGTTAGAATCAGCTGGTTCTAACGGTTTCGTTTTGCAATTAATTACATATTAGATATTATATTTTTGATAAATGAGCCGACGGTTTTGCTAAACATTTCAGGAGATTTAATGTAGCAGAAATCATTGGTGAAGATTTCTTTATCAAAAGTCAAATCGTCTTGTGATCCAGTGAACACACCTAGTAATTTTATTTTTTGCATTCTAGTCAAGAATACTTCTTTTGCGCTGTCTTTTACTGCCAATTCTCCGACATAATCTTCTGCTTTAAATCTGGTTTTGCCGACAAAATTGAGATTTACGATATTGTTGGGCTTACCATCTGTTAGCATTATCAAAAGTTTTGACTCCATTTGTTCCGTCATAATATTTCTCATAAATTTGAGTGCCAATCCGTCTCTGTTGGAGCCTTCTGGGTGATAATGGAAAATATTTTTGCAGTTTTGTTCATCGTAGTCTTTGAATTTTGTGATTATCAAATAATCGTACATATTTTGAAAACCAAGTACACGAACTTTTATCGATAAATCACTTAATGCTTTCGCTATAACATAAGCTTCTGCAGCTATGATTTCCTTTTTTTCGTTTTGGCTTGCAGACATATCCAATAACAAATCCACAGACATGGGGCTGTTTTCGCTTTTATAGATTCTGTTAAAAATCTTATTGTCGTTTAATTTTATGTGACGCCAAGCTCTTTTGATGTCAATCGTTCCAAATGTCGATCTTCTGACATCATCATCTTCATTTTTCAGAAGTGCTTGTTTTAGCATTTCAGATAACACATTCACTTGACGATTGTAAATGAGGATATTTTTTTCAAAATGTTTAAGATTTTCATTGTAAGACTCCAGCAATAAACTTGTTCTGTAATTTTCGATTCTTGTAGAACTTGCATTGACGATGTGAAAATTCACATCAGAGTGAATATCAGTAGACAATTTGTTTTTCAGAGAATTCAGAACAGATTGATCCACTATGCTTTTTCCGTACAATCTTTCGATATTGGTGTGAACATCCTTGGTACGAGAAGTTTTTTGGATAGGATTGTCGCTGTCGACGTCCTCATCTTCTAATAACTTGTACAAATCTTCAGTAAATTCTTGTGATCCGATTGAGTATTTTTCAAGTTGAGAAACACTTTCTTGTTTTGTTATAATTTTCTGGTTAGTTTTCTTAATAACAGGTTTGACTTCTTTTTTTATCTTTTCAAAATTATCATCCACAGAATTTGTCTTATATGAATAGAAGTATTTGTTCACAATTTTAATCAACAGATTTATAAGAGACATGCTATTATCGCACTTTGTTTTAGTCAAAATCAAAATTTCCCTGATGGATTTGTGAGTAGTCCAAGGCTTGTCAGTGTAGTGATATTTCTCTAATTCTTCAGAAATGTTTCTAGGATTGGACCTATAATATTTGTCAGAATAGTATTGTTTCTGTAATCTGTCAAAATCTTCAAGTCCATTTCTTTCGGTAATCATTTTATCTCTTAAATTATTATATAAAATTATTATCAAAATCGTGAAGATATCCGTTTTATTCGACACATTATCAATTATTTTCATGGCGGATTTTATATCGTAAAATCTATGAGAAAAGCCAAAAAGTGCCGTCTGGAAAATCTCTGCATTGATGTTTTCTTTTGTAATCAAATCCAAATTAGGGTTGATGTTGTAATCATCACTCAATAGCCAAAACAGATTTTGAAATCTTGAATCTTTCATTATTCAAAAATCTCTTCCGGTTTCAAATCGTCCTTAAATATAGTGTCGATTATATCCTGTACGATTGTTTTTTCAAATTCATCAAATGTTTTGTTCACTATACCAAGTTTGAGACTGGATTTTACGCTCAAACCTCTTTTCATAGCATGAATTGAAGACAATAAACCCCTCAAATCTATACATCTTCCAGAAATTTCAGAATTCAAACTTTTTTCTTGTAAATCCATGAAAAATTTCACGAACATTTTTTGTGCAGTGTCTGTCAATGAAAACTCTTCTGAAAGTATTTTGTTCAGAGTTTTTTCGTCTGTTTTTGGCATATCTATCACGAAAAATCTGGATAACAACGCCTCATTGATTTCACGAGTACCAGCGTATCCGTAATTCATTGTAGCTAAGAATCTTGTTTTATCGTGAATGTCTACTTTTTCAAAACCAGGTATATCTATAATTCGACGATAATCCAAAACGGAGTGCATAATAGCAACAGAATCGTTCTTAGCCATATTAATCTCATCGAACACGCAGAAACCTCCATTCAATGAAGATTCCAACACTGGACCTGCTCTGAAAATAACTTCATCGTTTTTCAAAGTATCCATACCAATCAAACTTTCAGAATCCGTGTTTACATGAAAAGAAATATTCCATTGTGGTCTTTGGAAAATATATGCCAAATTATCACACAATATATTCTTGCCGGTTGCTTTAGGACCAACCAATAGCAAATTATTCGCTTCCAAAATGCTTGTTATAGCCATCTCCAAAACTTCTTTTCCATAGTAGTTAAATCGTGGTTTAGGAATTCTGGATTTGAATTTGTCATCTACATCATTGTCCTTCAAAAAGTTTTCTACATCTTTTATTAAATTTTTATTTATATTTTGTGATTCAAGTAAATTAATCATATTACCTCTTTCATAAACTATCTAATTTGTGACATTAGTATGATATAATAAATTAAAAGAAATTGGAAGTAGGTGAATAAATGAAGAAAGCATGGGGAGGTTTCGTAAAAGGATTTGCGAAATTTTTGGATGGATTTTTCGGATTTTTAATAGCATTTATAGAAACATTGGTGAATTTAACTGTGGGATTTAGGTATGTACTAGGATCCATACTATCCTTCGGTTGTATATTTATATTGTTCTTTCCTTATATATTTTTCAAATACAAATGGATTACATTTACGGTTTTGTTCATAACGATATTTCCTATTTTGGGTAAAGGATTCGTCAATTATCTAAAATATGTAAAATATTCTATGGTTGAATTCTTACTTGGATACGGGGATTATTATCTCAATAATTCACAAACAAAATACACCTCTTATTCTGATTACAAGAAAAAATACATCTTCAACAAACAAGAAGAAGAAAGAAAAGCGCGTGAAGAACGACAAAGACGTGAACAAGAAGAATGGACTAGAAGATTTAACGAATGGTTCAATCAAAATGGATTTGACTTTAATGATTTTGGATATTATCAACAACAAGGTCAATACGGTGGATACAACCAAGGTTACGGACAACAAGGGTATGGATATCAAAATCAATACCAAAATCCAGTGGACGATTTTGTAAAAACTTATGAACAACACTGCGATACATTAGGAGTGGGATATAACGCAGATAAGTACGAAATAAAATTAAATTACAGAAAGCTTGCCAAGAAATACCACCCTGATATAAATAAGGCAGCTGATGCAACTGCGAAGTTCCAAGAAGTCAACAACGCATACGACTTTTTGTCCAATGAGCAAAACATTGAAAGATATAACAGAATCAAAAACAAAAAATAGTATATTGCTGGGAGAATATCTCCCAGTTTTTTATTAGGGAAACTTAAAAAAAGCCTTGACAAATTACGAGAAATGGTATAAATTAAAACAAATACAACATAAATAATATAATCAATAATGAAGTTTAAGAAAAAACAAAATGCTCAACATTGTTATATAATTTAACAATGAAAATGAAAAAATGAAAGGAAATTAAAATGAAAAATTATAATGGTAGAAGAAAATCAACAAAAAAATTAACTATTGTTTTATGTATGATGGTTTTTGCAATTGTATTTGGTTCAACAGTTTATGCAGTTAAATTAGTTAATGAACAATCCAAAGTTAATGAATTAGAATTGCCTGAATTAGATTCTATGAAGATAACAAAACAAATAAAAAATGGAGAAAGAAATATAAAATCACAATCTATCTCTAGGGAGAATTATAAACAAATACAAGAACGATTGGGAATTTCCCTTTTAAATAGTGAACTTTCAAAAGACGATAAGTATATGATTACAGATGTTGAAACTGACAATAAAGATTATGCGATAATCAAGTGTGATAATTATATTATTGGAGACACATCGAACTACTCTTACAATGAAGAAGATGGATTTTATAGTTATGATGAAGGAAACTTGTACAAATCTCCAATATCACTACAAGCAGATATAGTTTTAAGTGAAACTCAGCTTAATAATTTATGGACTACTGATTATTTGGGAATGTATAGTTTCGTAGAGCAGTTCGTTTCAGAACAAGGGTATAAAGTTAATTTAATTGAAGAAACAATTGACGGAAATCAACCACAAAATTTTGTATCTAAAAAGACAGCTGTTTTCGTAGCGGATGGAATTAGATATACATTGACAGGTAGAACAACAGTTGAAAATATGAAACAAATAGTAAATTCAATGAAATAAAGTATTTGGGTGCTGCACAATAAAACGTGCAGCATTTTTTATTGTAAAAAACAGAAAACTTTAATCACAAAAAGCAAAACTTTGTCTAAATTTTTAAGAATTTATTTTTCATTTTAAAAAATGTAAATTAAAAATATCAAAGTTACAGCAATCAAAAAAATATAATAAAAATGTTTTCATTTATACATATAGCAATTTTTATAAAAAATTCAACAATATATCTAAAATCAATTTAGATTTAAAAAATTATATGGGTTATAATAGGTAGATGTGAGGAAGTGAGTTTATGAAAGATGTAATCAATAAAATAATTGAGATTGATAAAAAAGCACAGGATTTGGATGAAACTTTTCAAAATGATCTTGTGACTGAACAAAAAAAACAAAAAGAAGCTATAAGACAGCTTGAAGACAGATATCAATCAGAATCTGTAACTAAACTTAATTCTGTCCATGACGATATTATTAATAGCCAAAACAATAATATCAAAAATCAAAAGAAGAGTATTGAAGAAAAGAAAAATCACTTGAAGGAAATCTTCGATAAGAACGAGGATAGATTGGTGGATAAATTCTTCAACATTATTACGGAGTAATTATGGGATCTGCAAGATTATATAGTGCGCTTAATACTAAGATTTCTAAGATTAGCTCAGAGCTTTTGTCTGATGAAGATTTTAAGAAATTATTAGAAGCTGATACTAATAAGGATCAATATGATTATCTTTTGAAATTGGGAAAGATTGAGGGTGAATACGCAAACGAGGGCGTGAGTCAGTTTGAAAATAGTCTTAATGATAAGATGATTAGAACTGAAGAAAAGTTGAAGTATTATATGAACGGCAGATACAAGGATTTTTATAATTCTTTGTTGGAGTATTATGTCGTTGAAGATATTAAAACTTTGGCACGTGTTATCGTTAGAAGGGAATACACCGATAGGTTGAATGATAATCTTATAGTTCTCAAGGATACAAAATTTTCTCGAATTTCTTCGTCGACTACGATTCAAGATTTTGTGGATATGTTAGATGAGCCATACAAATCTATTGTCGATAGGTACAAGGAAGAAAATCGTCACAGAATTTTGTTTTTTATTGAGATGAACTTGGATAGAAATTATTATTCAAACATTATCAAGATGAGTCAAGGTTTATCGAAACAAGATTCTAAGATTGTCCAAGATTATTATGGTGAAAAAATCGACTTATTGAATTTGGAATGGATTTATAGAGCTAACAAATATTATGAAATCAATAGCGAGATTATTTTCAACTTTACGATTTTGGGCGGTAAATTGTTCCAATTGGACGATTTGAAGAAGATTTCGTATATGGATTTTGATGATTTGATAAATTTTATTTCCGAAAGTAAGTATTCTTTCTTGGTTAATACCGACAATGATATTGATTTGTACATGGATAGGAGAGTTTACAGATATCTTTATTTCAAGGCTATGGATTTGCTACATACTAATAAGTACAATATTTCGAAACTTATTGCGATTGGCGAATTACTTGAGTTTGAAAAATTTGATATTGAAAAAAGTGTGGAATCTAAGAGATTTAATTTGGATTTTGAAAAGTCCAAGTCTTATCTGATTAGAAGAGTTTAAGGAAGTGGTAAATTGAGAGCAGAAAAAATGTACATGATGAATGTAGTTGGAAATCTGAAGTATCTTGAATCCACTATAAAAGATTTGTTGGATATTGGAAGTGTCGAACTTACTGATAGTTTGAGCCAAATCGAAAACAATACTTTTATCGTTAATATCAATAGTGAAAATATCGAAAAAACTATGGAGTTTAATAATGTTACTGGTTTCGAAAACAGGGATATTAAGGAATTGAATTCTATTGCTGATAATTTGAAGGATATTTTCAAAATTGATTTGAGAGATGAGAGATTAAAAAGAGAGTACAACGAAGATGAAATCAAAGACTTCTACGGTTCTATTAAATATAAGGTGGACAAGATCTACGATTGTGAAAACCAAATTGATGAAAATAAAAAAGAATTGGAAGATTTGTATTTGATTGAAGATTTGGATGTATCTATTGAAAGCTTGTGTGATATGAAGTATTTCGATTATCGCTTTGGCTATTTGTCTAAGGAAAATAGATTAAAGTTGAAGAAAAACTACGATAATATCATGGCAAGTGTACTTCATTTGGCAAGTAAGAACAAAAAGGAAGTTTATGTAGCTATTTATCCAAAAGATGTGTCCATTGAAACAGACAGAATTTTGAGATCGTTGAATTGGACTGATATCAATATTAATAAAAATAGAAAAGAGGTTCCAAAAGAAATAATTTCCAAAATTGAATTGGAAAATGAAAACTTGGGAGCTGAAATCTCAAAATTAAATCAAAGCTTAAATGAGATTTACAGAGATAACAAAAGCAAAATCATTGATATGGTGATTTCTGCTAATTTGTTGATTCAATTAGAAGATGTGAAGAGTTTACTGGCAAGAAGTGAAAACTACTTTTACTTGGCAGGATGGGTTCCTGAATCAGCTAAGAGTGTTGTTCAAGAAAAATTATCAGCATACGATGATATGTTCATTAATTTCTTGGATGCAGATGAAAGTGGACTAACTCCTCCCACCAAGCTCAAAAACAACAAATTTTTTAAGCCGTTTGAGCTTTTAGTTAATATGTATGGCACTCCAAATTACAAGGAAATCGACCCTACTGTATTTTTCGGGTTGACGTATATGTTGTTGTTCGGTGCTATGTTTGGGGATTTGGGACAAGGCGCTGTGATGTTTGTAGCAGGTGTCTTATTAGCGAAATTCAAAGATAAGATGATGGGCGGACTTCTTGAAAGAATTGGTGCAAGTTCCATGGTGTTTGGAATTCTTTACGGTTCTTTCTTCGGACTAGAAGGAATTATTCCGGCATTGTTTTTGAAACCATTTGAAAATATCAACAAAGTTTTGATTATAGCTATTGGACTTGGTGTCGTACTTTTACTGATGGCTTATGTTTTAGGATTATGTAACAATTACATTTTCAAAGATGTGCAAGAAGGACTTTTCGGACAAGAAGGGTTGGCAGGATTTTTGCTATTCTTGTTATTCTTATTATTAGCTGCAACAGTTGCATTAGAATTGCACATTGTTTCTGTTGGAGTGATTGCGGCGTGTATGTTGATTGTGATTTTTGTCATGATTTTCAAAGTTCCATTGACGCAACTTTTGTACAAGAGAAGACCTCTTCACAATGGTTTGGATGTTACAGGTTATTATGTTGAAAGTTCATTTTCAATTATTGAAACTTTGATTTCAATGTTTTCTTCAACTGTATCATTCATAAGAGTAGGGGCATTTGCTATCAACCACGTTGGTTTGTTCTTGGCATTTACATCTATTGGTAAAATGATTGGAACTAATGCAGGTAACATAGCTATGATAATCGTAGGAAATATCGTGATTTTGGGTCTTGAAGGTTTGATTGTGTTCATTCAATCATTGAGACTTGAATATTATGAATTGTTTAGTAAATATTTTAAGGGTGATGGAATTTTGTTCCAACCAACTATAAAGAGAATTTAAAGGAGATAAATTTATGTATTTTATTTTAATTTCAACAGCAATAATAGTTTTATTGACTATAGGTTCAGGTGTTTATTTGTTATACAACAACACTGATTCATCAAAAACAAAATTAAAGAAAGCATTAAGAACTAATCTTTTTGCTATAATTCCATGTCTTGTAATGGCATTTGTATTCTTAATGCCTAACTCTGCATTTGCAGAATCTGCTGCTGGTGCAACTAATGGTCTTGGACTTTTGGCAGCTGCTTTGTCAACAGGTCTTGCAACAATTGGTACTGGTTATGCAGTAGGTGTTGTAGGCTCATCAGCATTGGGAGCTGTTAGCGAAGATCCATCATTATTAGGTAAATCATTAATTTATGTAGGATTAGCAGAAGGTATTGCAATTTACGGATTGGTTATTTCAATTCTTATTTTGCAACAATTATAATTATGAAATCCGTAATTATAAGTGCGGATAATGTTACAAATCTTGGTATGCGCCTTGCTGGAATCACAGGTTTAGTTGCGAAAAACGAAGCTGAAATGAAGAGAGCTTTTAAGGCTGCAACTATTGATGATACTTTGGGCGTTGTCATTATCACTGAAGAAGTGTTCAATACTATAAAAGATGAAGTGACAAAACACAAAGACAAGGGTAAGAAGCCGTTAGTTGTAACAATACCCGGAAGAAAAGGACTTGAAGACAAAGATTTCTTAATGAAATACATTAAGGGGTCTATAGGAATTAAGGTAGATTAGAGGTAGAAATGATTTTATTAGAAAAGAAATTAGATATTTTTAACAAAATAATCTATGCAAATAAGAAAAAAGATTATGAAAAAAAACTTCTTGAAGTAAAAAACTCTAATCAAAATGAGCTAAAAAACTACGAACAAAAATTAATTGATGAATACAATTTAAATTTGAAAAAAAGAACCAGAAAAGCTGAACAAAAATCTATCGAAAAATTGAGAACTGCTGAACAAGAAAGCAGAAGAGAGCTTTTGGTTTTAAAAGAAAATGTATTGCAAAAATTGTTTGATAATGTTACTAAAAAAATATTGGATTTTGTGAAGACTGATGAGTATAAAGAAAGATTAATCAAGAACATTGAAGAAAACTTGACTGATTTGGATTACAAGGTAGTGTTGTTGGTTTTACAAAACGATTATGATTATGTAACTAAGAATTTCAGTTCAGAAAAAGTCGAAGAAATCAAATCCATTGCGAACAATTACTTGGGTGGATTTATGATTCAAGATGTAGAAGAAACGGTGAATTTTGATTACACTTATTTGTCAAAAATGCAAGATTGCAAACATGAAATGGGTGAAGATATTCATAATCTAATGACAGGCGGTGATATCAATGAATAATGGTAAGATTTTTTCTATTAATGGTCCTGTAATAAAAGGAAGAAATATGACCGATTTCACAGCGAAAGAAATGGTGTTAATCGGTGAAAAGAAATTAATCGGAGAAGTTATCAGCCTTGAAGATGATATCGCAGTTATCCAAGTTTACGAAGAAACTGAAGGATTGAAAAAGGACGATGAAATTTATCACACTAATAAACCACTTTCATTAAAATTAGGACCTGGTTTATTGAAAAATATGTTTGATGGAATAGAAAGACCATTAAAAGAAATAAGAGATAAATTTTCAACTTTCATTCCAGAAGGTATCGGACTTATTTCCATCGACGAAGAAAAATTATGGGATGTCACTATAAAAGTTAAAAATGGTGATACAGTTACTCAAGGACAAATAATAGCAGAAGTTCCAGAAACAGAAGCTATCGTTCACAAAATTATGATTCCAGTTGGAGTTAATGGTACTGTAAAAAATGTGCTTGATAATGGCAAATACAATATTGAGACTACTATTATGCAAGTGGAAGATGATTTTGGAAACTTAACAGATATAAAATTGTACCAAGACTGGCCAATCAGAATTCCAAGACCTTCCAAGGAAAGACTAGATGTCGATCGCTTATTGGAAACTGGTCAAAGAATTTTAGATGTGTTCTTCCCTCTTGCAAAAGGTGGTACTGTAGCAATTCCTGGTGGATTTGGTACAGGAAAAACAATGACACAACACCAATTAGCAAAATACGCCGATGCAGATATTATTATTTACATTGGTTGTGGTGAACGTGGTAATGAAATGACAGAAGTATTGGAAGATTTTCCAAAACTTATCGATCCAAATAACGGTAAGCCACTTATGGAAAGAACTGTGTTGATAGCCAATACTTCCAACATGCCAGTAGCAGCCAGAGAAGCAAGTATCTACACTGGAATTACAATGGCAGAATATTTCAGGGATATGGGATATGATGTGGCAATCATGGCAGACTCCACTTCTCGTTGGGCAGAAGCTCTTCGTGAAATTTCAGGAAGACTTGAAGAAATGCCTGCAGAAGAAGGATATCCTGCATATCTTCCATCTAGAATTGCACAGTTCTACGAAAGAGCGGGAATTGTGAAAACTTTGAACGACAACGAAGGATCAGTTACAATTATCGGAGCTGTTTCACCAGCTGGTGGGGATTTCAGTGAACCAGTTACAGAAAACACTAAGAGATTTGTAAATGTGTTCTTAGGTTTGGATAAGGACTTGGCATATTCAAGACACTATCCAGCTATTAACTGGATGAGTAGTTATTCTTCTTATGTAGAAAAATTAAGAGATTATTACGAATCTAAACTTGGCGAAGATGTTGTAGATTTGAGAAATCAAATGCTTAAATTGTTATACGAAGAAGACAAATTAAAAGAAATAGTAATGCTTGTTGGTGAAGATGTTCTTCCAGACGATCAAAGATTGATTTTGGACATTTCAAATGTAATGAAGCTAGGATTTTTGCAACAGAATGCTTTTAGTAAGGTGGATACTTATGTTCCTCTCAAAAAGCAAGTTGAAATGCTTAAAACTATCAAATTATTATACGAAGAAGGACACAAGGCAATCAAAGAACAAATTCCTATTTCTCAAGTAAAAAATGCAGATTTGTATTCAAAAGTTATCGCCATGAAGAACACAATTTCTAATGAAGATTTAAGTGGAATAAAAGATTTAAATGACGAAATCAAAGAATTTTATAGCGATTTGATTAGAAAATACGAAAAGTAGGTGATTTTATGATAAAAGAATACATTAAACTAAAAAAAGTTGAAAGTTCAATTATAGAAGTTGAAAATGTAAATGAAGCATCTTTTGGGGAAGTTGTCGAAGTAAAATCATCTGCATCAGATAAATCAATGGTCGGTAAAGTTGTAAATATTAGCGATGATACTGTTACAATCCAAGTTTTTGGTGACAGTACAGGAATGAGTACACAAAATACTAAAGTTAGATTTTCACAAAGACCATTTGAAATAGCTTTGTCAGAAGATATTTTGGGAAGAAAATTCAACGGAATTGGTCAACCAATAGATGATGGAGGAGATATTTACGCAGCAAAACGCTACAACGTAAATGGACGTGCCATCAACCCGGTTTCCAGAGTTTATCCTAGGGATTTCATCCAAACAGGAATTAGTTCGATAGATTGTTTGATGACTTTGATTAGAGGACAAAAACTTCCAGTATTTTCTGGATCTGGAATGAGTCACAATAGATTGGCTGCACAAATCGTTCGTCAAGCCAAAATCAAAGGCGCAAACGAAGATAACTTCGCTATTGTATTTGGAGCGATTGGTGTAAAACACGACGAAGCAAGATTTTTCGAAGATACTTTCAGACAATCTGGTGTATTGAATAATGTGTGTATGTTTGTAAATTACGCTGATGATTCAATAATGGAAAGAATTATTACTCCAAGAGCGGCACTAACTGCAGCGGAATACTTGGCTTTCGAAAAAAATTATCACGTTTTGGTTATCATTACTGATTTGACAAGTTACGCAGAAGCTCTTCGTGAAGTTTCATCAAAAAGAGAAGAAGTTCCTTCTAGAAAGGGCTATCCAGGATATTTGTATTCTGATTTGGCATCATTGTATGAAAGAGCAGGTATGATTAAAGATGCAGAAGGCTCTGTAACTTTGATTCCAATTTTGACGATGCCTAATGACGATATCACTCATCCTATTCCAGACTTAACAGGATATATTACTGAAGGACAAATTGTTTTGGAAAGAAGTTTGATGCAAAAAGACATATATCCACCAATCAATGTTCTTCCATCTCTTTCAAGACTTATGAAAGATGGTATTGGTGAAGGATACACAAGAGAAGATCATCCGGATGTAAGTAGCCAGTTATTTTCAAGTTATTCTCATGTTCAAGAAGTCAGAGATTTGGCACAAATTATCGGAGCAGATGATTTGAGTGAAGCTGATCAAAAATATTTGAAATTTGGAGACGAATTTGAAAACAGATTTGTAAAACAAGATTATTATGAAAACAGAGAAATAGAAGAAACACTAGATCTTGCGTGGGATTTATTGAAGATTTTACCAGAAAACGAATTGGACAGATTATCACCAGAAATGATAAAACAACATATGAATAGGTGATTATATGGCGGTTTATAAGATGACTCCTACAAAGGGGAATTTAATAAAAGCTAAAAAGACATTGGATTTTTCCAAAAAAGGTTACAATCTTTTGGATAAAAAAAGAACTGTCCTCATCAAAGAAATGATGGGACTAATGAAAAAAGCACAAACTCTTCAAGATTCCATCGAAAAAGAATTCGATGAAGCTTACGAGCTTTTGACAGAAGCATCCATAACAGTTGGAACTGATAGACTTGAAGAAATTTCCCATTCGATTAGTCACGAAAAAGAATTCGATATAATTTACAAATCAGTAATGGGAGTTGAAGTTCCGAATATTGTATATCCAAAATCAAAAGCCGAAGCACAATATGGTTTCTTCAGAACTAATGCCTCATTCGATAGGGCTGTTCTTGCATTCAACAAAATCAGAGAAACTATTTACGAATTGGCTGAAATGGAAAATGCAGTGTATAAATTGGGTAAAGAGATTAAAAAAACTCAAAAACGTGCCAATGCGTTGGATAAAATACAAATTCCAAAATACGAACAATCCATCAAAGATACTGAAGATATATTAGCTGAAAAAGAAAGAGAAGAATTCTTCAGATTGAAGATGGTAAAAAAGAAGAAAAAATAAATTTCGGTTGGGCAGTTGATTTGCCTGACCGTTTTTTTTGTTATAGTATAGATATAACAAATCAATTTAAAGAAGAGATGAGAACTTGATAAAATTTTTAGCACAATGTATTTGGTGGCAAGATATTGGAAAACCAAAGAAAATTTCTGAAAATATTTTAAGAATATTGTATATTGCATTAGAATTATTTATCAGCTGGTTGTTGATAATATATTTGACAAATTTCAGCTTGAATAAAGTTGTTTATGTGATTTTGTCTGTTTATGTAGTGTTATCTTTATTGACATTCGGGGCTATTAAATCGTATGAGTTGGAAATATATGAAGACAAACCTCTTTTATCTTGGGGATTGTGGATTTTAGGATGGCCACTTTCTTTAATCGGCTTATTCTTTTTAGCTTTTAATAAAGAAAATATTTTGAAAATAACTGAAAAATAATTTTAGGGAATTCTAAAACGAATTCCTTTTTTTGTTTGTGATTGATGTGTGTTTGGGGTATTATATAAAGAGAGGTGATTTTATGTGTAATTGGGATTTGTCCAAGATGTATAAGGACAAAAATGCAATCGAAAAAGATATTAAATTAGTTAACGAAAATATTAATAAAATTGATGAGTTGAAGAAAAATGAAAAGGATAATTTCGTAAAAATATTGGATTTACTTTTCGAAACTGACAGAGTAATGGATAATTTGTACACTTACGCTTCAATGAAAAAGGATGAAAACAGCAAGGTTTCAGATAGTGTAAAATTGGAATTGGAATTGTCATCATTGTACAACAAGCTACAATCTAGATTTTCTTTTGTTGAACCATTTGTTTTATCATTAAAAGAAGATGAACAAGACAAACTTATCAGAGAAAATCCAAGTTATGAAATATTCTTCAAGAAGATTTTGAGATTTAAGGAACACACTTTATCTGCAGAAGAAGAAAACATTATTTCTCTTATGAGTGAAGCTATGTCAAGCCCTCACAATGATTTCTACAGTTTGCAAAACACAGATATGGAATTTCCTTATGTAGAATCAATCGATGAAAAGCTTACAAATGCTAATTTTGTTCCACTATTATCTAAGCTTCCACGTGAACAAAGAAAAGAAGTTTTTGAAAAATATTACGATGAATTAGCTAAGTACAACAATACTTTTGGCTCTACTTTGTATGCAAATATCAAAAATTTGGTTATACTATCTAAAATCAAAAAATACGACAGTGCAAGACAAATGGAATTATTCAACGACGATGTTGAAGAAGTTGTGTACGATAATTTAATCGACATTGTGCACGAATACTTGCCATACATGTACAAATACTACAAGGCAAGAACAAAATTGTTAGGATTAGATGAGCACCACATGTACGATGTTTATGTTCCATCTACAAAAGGTTTTGACCGTGAAATTCCATTTGAAGAAGCTAAGAAAATGGTGATTGAAGCTGTAAAACCAATGGGAGAAGAATATCAATCTATCATGAAGAAGGCTTTTGAAGAAAATTGGATTGATGTTTATCCAAAAGATGGCAAGAAACCAGGCGCTTACAGTTGGGGATCATACGATTCTTATCCATACATTTTATTAAACTACACAAATGATGTGGATTCTGTGTTCACTTTGATTCACGAATTGGGTCATTCAATTCATTCATATTATTCAAGAGCTAACAATGAGTTCAAATATGCAGGCTATACTATATTTGTTGCAGAAGTTGCAAGTACTTGTAACGAAATGTTGTTGTTGGATTATATGATTAAAAACGCTAAGAATGACGATGAAAAACTATACTTGTTAGATCATCACATCAACTCATTCAAATCAACAATTTTCAGACAAACTATGTTTGCAGAATTTGAACGAGAAACTCACAAATTAGTTGAAGAAGAAAAGGCATTAACTGGAGAAGATTTCAACGAAATCTACCTTAACTTAAACAAAAAATACTTCGGAGATAGTGTTGTATCAGATGATTTGATTAAGTACGAATGGTCAAGAATCCCTCATTTCTACACTAACTTCTATGTGTATAAGTATGCTACAGGTCTTAGTTCATCATCAATCTTGTCACAAAAGATTTTATCGGGAAATGAGCAAGATTTGGAAAACTACAAGAATTTCTTAAAAGATGGTAACAAAAACTATCCTCTAGTACAACTTAAAAACGCTGGAGCAAACATTAAAGATAAAGAAGTTTTGAGAACTGCTTTTGAAGTTTTTAAAGAAAAAGTATTAGAATTTGAAAAAATTGTCAATAAATAGGGGAGAAATTCATGAAATATAAATCATTACACACATGTATCAGAGTAACTAATTTGCAAAAATCAATCGAGTTTTATGAAAAAGCATTGGGAATGGAAGTTACTAGCAAGAAAGATTTCCCTGAAGATGAGTTCACACTTGTGTATATGACAAGTGATCACGACTATGAAATCGAACTGACTTATAACTACGGAAAGACAGATTATACTCATGGCGATTTCTACGGTCACATGGCTTTTGAAGTTGAAGATTTGAAAAAATCACACGAATATCACAAATCTTTAGGTTATGAAGTTGATGAATTAGGTGGACTTGAAGGTGTTGCAACATTTTATTTCATGAAGGATCCAGATGGATTTAACATCGAAATAATTGGTAAATAGTATGAATCTTGAGTTAAAACATGTGAATAAATCTTTTGGAGATAACAAAGTTTTAACCGATATTTCATTTAAAGTTGAAAGCGGACGTGCTTTTGGGTTTTTGGGTAGAAATGGAGCCGGAAAAACTACAACTATGAGAATCATTACGGATGTTTTGAGTGCTGATAGTGGACAAGTTTTGATTAACGGCTCTCCCATTAATTATAATGAAGTTAATATCGGATATCTTCCAGAAGAAAGAGGATTGTATTCCAACGAAAAAGTGTTCACGCAATTGTATTATTTTGCCAGACTCAAAGGTACAGATAGAAGAAGTGCTCTTCAAAATGTAAGATATTGGTTGGATAGGTTTGATTTGGCAAAATACAAGAACAGAAAATTGTCCACTTTATCCAAAGGTTTAAGGCAAAAAGTTCAAATCATTTCTGCTCTTTTAAATGATCCAGATATTTTGGTTCTTGATGAGCCGTTTTCTGGACTTGATCCAATCAATGCCCACGAACTAAAATTGGCTGTTGGAGAATTTATACAGAATCAAAAAATAGTTGTATTCTCCAGCCATTTGATGAGTTATGTAGAAGAATTTTGCAGAGATATATGCGTTATCGAAGAAGGTAGAATTATTTTGAATGGGGATTTGAATGAAATCAAAACTTCTATGGCTGAGAAGAAAATGCTACTTAATGCAAACAACATGGGAATTTGGGAATTAAAAGAACTGTTAGAAGCAGAAAATTTGATTTATCCAGATGCTGTTGTTAGAGAGTTCAAACTTTTGGTTAGACTTACTGAAAATGTAACAAAAGAAGATATATTAGAATTTATGATGCTCAATCAGATTGACATCAATTGTTTTAGCCAATATGAACCAAGTCTTCAAGATGTGTTCGTGTCAAAGGTTGGTGTTACAGAATAATGAAAAAATTCAGTAGAGTATTTAATTTTGAATTTAACTCCATAATCAGACACAATTCTTACTTGATTGCGACATTGGTAATTACGGTATTGGTGTTTTCTTTGTCTTTTTTGCCAAGAGTTATGCCATCTATTTTTAATAACGCCAATGCAGGGGCAAACAAAAACGCAACCGTTGATATTAATGCACTCACATTTAAAAACACATGCATTTATTCATCTAATAAGGATATTGACGTTGAATATTTGAAGACTATAATGGGTTTGGATAGCAAAGATGTGCTTACATCGGAGGCTGATGTAAAAAAAGCTGTAGAAAATGGTGAATACAATATAGGATTTGTAGTAGAAACTCCAACAAAGTTCAATTCTTATATCAAAAACAAAGAATTTATGGACGATCATTCCGAAAGGTTTACAAGGACTTTGGAAAAGTATAATTATGACAAAAGTTTAATTAATAATGGAGTAGATCCTGGAATAATTGAAAAAAATTCTAAAGCAAAGATTAATTTTACAGAAAAAGTTTTGAACAAAGACAGGTCACATTCATTTGTATTTTCCATAGTTTTTGTTATACTTTTCGATTTAATGATACTGTTCTACGGTAGTGTCATGAGTAACAATATTTCAAGAGAAAAGAAGGACAAGACAATTGAAGTGCTCTTATCATCTGCAAAGCCAAGTGTGTTTGTATTTGGTAAACTTTTAAGTTCAGCAGTTTTGGGAATAATCCAATACTTTATATTTATTATTGCGGGAATAGTCGGAATATTTGTCAATAAAAACTATTATCCAGAAGGCATATGGACGTTTTTCACAAATACTTTGAGTCTAAAATTCTTGTTGACTATACTTTTGTTTGTAGTATTTGGATTTGTTTTGTATTTGATATTGTTCCAAATTCTTGGACTTGCTGTAAAAAGAGCGGAAGAAGTTAATTTCCTAATAGTTCCAATATTTTTGGTACTCGTTGGATTATTCTTTGTAATAATCAATTCATTAGGAAAAGACAGCGATATATTGATTAAAATATTATCATTTGTGCCTTTTTCATCTGCAACCTTGATGCCGGTTAGGTTTTTGTTAAATGATGTTAAACTATTGGAAATAGGAATATCATTTGGATTGATGCTTGTAGTGATAGTTTTGTTGTTAATGAAAGCAATAAAAATGTATCGCAAAAGCGCAATGGAAAATATCGATTAAAATACTTGACAGAATATGCAAATAGTGTTAGTGTTATATTGTAACAATTAGATAATTATCTTATTAAGAGCAGTGGAGGGAATGGGCCCTATGAAACTCAGCAACCTATTAAATTAGGTGCTAAATCCCACAGGAAATCCTGAAAGATAAGTTTACACATCCTTACCTTTTCAGGTGAGGATTTTTTTATGGAGGTATCATGAAAAACATATTTTTAACATCTGAATCAGTTACAGAAGGTCACCCAGACAAAGTTTGTGACCAAATTTCTGATGCAATATTAGATGCAATTATTAAAGAAGACAAAGATGCAAGGGTTGCTTGTGAAACTTGTTCAACAACAGGACTTGTTATGGTAATGGGAGAAATCACTACAACAAGTTACGTGGACATCAGATCAATAGTTAGAAAAACTTTGGCTGAAATTGGCTATGATAATGCAGATTATGGTATTGATGCAAGAACTTGCGCAATCATCACTTCATTAGAAGAACAATCTACAGATATCGCACAAGGCGTTGATGAATCTGAAGAATACAAGGGCAACAAATCAGACGAATACGATAGATACGGTGCAGGAGACCAAGGAATGGTATTTGGTTATGCAACTAATGAAACAGAATCAGGATTGCCATTGCCATTGGAATTATCACACAAATTAGCTAGAAGACTTGCTACTGTAAGAAAAGAAAAAATCTTGAATTATTTGAGACCAGATGGCAAAACACAAGTAACTGTTGAATACGAAAATGACGCTCCAAAAAGAATTGAAGCTATAGTAGTTTCAACACAACACGATCCAGATGTTGATTACGAACAATTAAAAGAAGACATCAAAAGAGAAGTTATCTTGAAAATCGTAGATGAATCTATGATTGATGAAAATACAAAATTCTTCATCAACCCAACAGGAAAATTCGTAATTGGGGGACCAATGGGAGATGCTGGACTTACAGGAAGAAAAATCATCGTAGATACTTATGGTGGATTCTGTAATCACGGCGGTGGAGCATTCAGTGGAAAAGACCCTACAAAAACTGATAGGTCAGCAGCATATTTTGCAAGATATATTGCAAAAAATGTCGTAGCAGCTGGACTTTGCGACAAATGTGAAGTAGGTTTCTCTTATGCAATCGGAGTTGCAAAACCAATCAGTATGTTCATCAACACATTTGGAACAAATAAAATCGAAGAAGAAAAAATTATTGAAGCAATAAATGAAAACTTTGATGCAAGACCAAAAGCAATAATCGACAAATTAGATTTACAAAGACCTATTTACAGAGATGTTGCAAGCTACGGACATTTTGGACGTAATGATTTGGATTTATCATGGGAAAAATGTGACAAAGCTGAAGCTTTGAAGAAATATCTATAAAATAAAAATCGGTGAATGTTAAAATATTTCAACATTCACTGATTTTTTTAGTACTTTTTTAGTACTCCAAAAAAAATAGATAGCTAAAATTAGCTATCTAGAGTATGTATGGCGGGAAATGGTAGGAATCGAACCTACCCGGGCAGCTCCTAACTACCTGAGACGGTTTTGAAGACCGCAGGGCACACCAGCACCCATCAATTCCCAAATACCTTAATATTATACCAAAAACAAAGTTAATTTACAAATTATTTTACAATTAATTCACAAAAATGTAATAAATACATAATAGATAGGGCAATGCACAAGCAAAGCCCAGTTCTATTATTTAAAATCTTTTACTTTAACCCTGTCATTTTCAATTCTTTTAGTGTACCCTTTAATGTCCAATGTTTCTAAAAGAGTGATAGCACTTTTTCTTGACATATTAAGCATATCTTTGAGTTCTTTTACATTCAAAGTTTTGTTGTTATTGAAATGATTATCGACAGTTTTGATGAATTTGTCGTAACATTTTTTAGAAATCAAAAAGTTATCTCTTAAAATTACGACGTCCTTTTGCAATAAAATCCCTAAAATAGTCTTGTCTTTTTGGTTGTGAACAACATTGTCTATTTTCAATAATTTGTCGAACTGGTTTTGACAAATATCTTGAAGCATTTTCTTTCTGATTTTTTCGTCTTCATCACTTAATTTAACTTTGTGACCTGTAGAGGAAACTATACCACTTTCTTCTATTAAAACTTCTTGGTCGATTAAATCTTTAATCATGTAATTAAAGAAAGGTCTGTCATCATCTAGTTGTAATTTTTTAAGAAGTTCTTCTTTATTAATTCCAGGCAATAAAGGATTTGTTTTGTGGAATGAAATTACGAACATTTTTAATTTACCTAATAATTTTAAGTAAGCTTCTTTTTCTAATACTTTATCATTTCTAATTACAACTTTATCTTCTTGTTTTAGTTCGTCTAATTCTTTTAAAACTTTGTCTTTTGATTCCGAAGAATAGAATACCAAGTCATCTATTTTAGTAGGAAAAATCTCGTCTCGAAGATAATTTAAGATGATGTCTTTGATTTTACCCTCTTCTTTGATTTTTAGATTTTCAATGATTTCTTCATCGAATAATTTATGTTTTCTAACAGAACCATCTATTATAATGCCGCCACCAATTGTAACTTGTGGTGAAAATTGTCTCAAAATAAATGGGTCGGACGTTTTTGCATAAATTTTTTCTTCAAGTCTTATTTGAACCAGTGCTTGAGTTCCTGGTTGTATTACTTGCTTATCAAGAGGGACAACTCTTCCAAAAATTTCTTTTGTTCCGTGGAATAGTCTGACTCTGTCCCAGTGGTTAAGAGGTGAGGCACTTTCAAGTAGCGTAAGTCTAACATCTATCATATTAAATGCTTTCAATGAGTTTTTCTTAGCTATTACATAACCTCTGTCTATTTCATCTAAATTAAGATTTATATTCAAAGCAACCCTCTGTGATGGGTGAGCTACATTCACATTTTTGTTATGGACTTGAATATTTTTAATGTTGATATCTTTTTCTATTGGATAAATAAAAGATTCTCCCTTATGAATATCTCCGTCTAATAAAGTTCCTGTAACAACTGTTCCAATTCCTTTTACGTTGAACTTTCTGTCAATATTCATTCTGTAATCTCTTTCTGCATGTTTTTGCTTTAAATTCTTGGATTCAGAATCTATCATTTGAATTAAATTATCTATTCCTCTTTTCGAAATAGAATCTACTTCGCAAATAGGACAATTTTCAAGGAAAGTTCCTTTTACTAATTCTTCAACTTGTTCGATTGTTTTTTCAGTTTCTTCATCAGTTGCCAAGTCTCTTTTGGTTAAAACGACGATGCCTTCGGTTTTATTTAAAAATCTAAGTATATCCAAATGTTCAACAGTTTGAGGCATTACACCTTCCTTACTATCGATACATAAAAGAATCATATCCATTCCAAAAGTACCGGTCATCATATTTTTTACGAATTTTTCGTGACCTGGTACGTCAATTATTCCAGCTCGTTGACCACTTGGAAGATCAAAATAGCTAAAACCTAAATCGATAGAAATTCCTCTCTTTTTTTCTTCCGGTAGTCTATCAGTGCTATTTCCGGTTAAAGCTTTTATTAATGTAGTTTTTCCATGATCAATATGGCCTGATGTACCTATAATAAAATCCATATAACCTCCAATTAATTTACTAATTCATATTATATCATATTTTTCTATTTTGTATAAAACATAAGGAAATTATTTTCATAAATTTTTGTACAAACATATTAATTTAATTAAATGAAGTAATAACAATTCAAACTTATCAATTACTTTATCAATATAACAAAGTTGATTATCCGAATAATGCATTACAAAGAATACATATGCAATAAAAGTGCGGAAATATGATAATATTTAAAATGATAATGAATATTAATGTGGTTTTCAAATATAATACTAATTTACTTTAGGCAATATAAGTGGTATAATTAAGAATATAAAAGAAAAAATAATTTTAATAACGGAAGGAAAACAATTTTATAGGAGGATTTTAATGAGTTTTACATTTGACTTAAAAGAACGTGCTTCTCAAGTCGAAGAATTTCGAGAATTTGTAAGAAGCAAAAAGGATATTAAAGGTCCTTTGATGCCCGTTTTACAACGTGCACAAGATGAATTTGGTTATTTGCCTAAGGAAATTATTACAATGATTTCTAAAATATTAGACATTCCTTTGTCAGAAATTTACGGTGTTATAACTTTTTATGCACAATTTTCTTTGATTCCAAAAGGAAAATACGATATTCAAGTTTGCGAAGGAACTGCTTGTTATGTAAAAGGAGCTCAAAGAGTTTCTGAAAAACTACAAGAGATTTTGAAGATTCCAGCAGGTAGCACTACTGAAGATCAAAAATTTTCTATCACACCATGTAGATGTGTTGGTTTGTGCGCATTAGCTCCAGTTATTGTTATTAATGGCGATGTGTACGGTAAGGTAGCTGTTAATGAATTAGAATCAATTGTTAGTAAATATAATTAGTTATTAGGGGATTTGTTATGAATATTGAAAAACTTAATGAGATAAGAGAAGAGTATGCAAAAAATATCAAAATGCGTGAACTCGTAAAGGATAAAATTTATGTTGAACATACTAATCCAAAAGAAAAACAAATAGTTGTGTGTGGTGGAGCTGGTTGTGAAGCTACAGGCGCTAAATCTTTGATTGATGAGTTTAACAAATATATAGAAGAAGAAAAAATCGAAAACGTAGTGGTTGTTCCAGTAGGATGTATTGGACTTTGCGAAACTGGTCCTAACGTTGTTGTATATCCTGAAGGAATTTTCTACACAAGAGTTAAATTATCAGATGTTAAGAGCATTGTCGATAAATCTATTGTAAATGACGAAGTTGATGAAGATGTAGTTTACGAAAATGCAAAACAAGACGATAAGATTTTGAAATACAATTCAGTTGATTTCTACGATAAACAATTTAAGATAGCTTTAAGAAATGTAGAAAAAATTCAATTAGAATCTTTAAATGAATATATTGGTGCAGATGGTTATCAAGCTTTACATAAAGCCATTTTTGATTTAGACCAAAAAGAAATAATTGAAGAAATGAAGAAATCAGGATTGAGAGGTCGTGGAGGAGCAGGTTTCCCTACAGGTAGAAAATGGGAATCAGCTTATAAAGTAGAGAATAATCAAAAATATGTTATCTGCAACGCGGACGAAGGAGATCCTGGTGCTTTCATGGACAGAGCGATTCTTGAAGGAGACCCTCATTCAGTATTAGAAGGTATGGCTATTTGCGGTAGAGCGATTGGTGCTAATCAAGGTTTTATCTATGTAAGAGCAGAATATCCAATTGCTGTTAAAAGGTTGAGAATTGCGATACAACAAGCAAAAGAAATGAATCTTTTAGGAAACAACATTTTTGGATCTGATTTTTCATTTGATATCGAATTGAGATTGGGTTCAGGAGCTTTTGTATGTGGTGAAGGTACTGCCTTGATGGAATCTATCGAAGGAAGACGTGGAATGCCTCGTACTAAAATATTCAGAACTGCTGAAAGAGGATTGTGGGATAAACCAACTATTATCAATAACGTTGAAACATTTGCTAATGTTCCAGCAATTATGTATAAAGGTGCAGATTGGTTTACAAGTTTTGGTACAGAAGGTTCACCAGGAACTAAAGTATTCGCTTTAGGTGGTAAAGTTGTAAACACTGGTTTGGTAGAAGTTCCAATGGGATCTACTTTGAGAGAAATAATATTTGATATCGGCGGCGGAATTAAAGATGGCAAGAAGTTCAAAGCTGTTCAAACAGGTGGACCATCTGGTGGATGTATTCCAGAAGAATTCCTGGATACTCCAGTTGATTTCGAATCATTAGGAAAAATCGGTTCAATCATGGGATCAGGTGGAATGATTGTAATGGATGAAGACGACTGTATGGTTGATATTGCTAGATTCTTCCTTGAATTTACTGTAGATGAATCTTGCGGTAAGTGTGTTCCATGTCGTGAAGGTACTAAGAGAATGCTTGAAATTCTAGAAAAAATCACTTCCGGAAAAGGTGAAGATGGAGATATCGAAGCATTAGAAGAATTGTGTGATACTATCACATCAGCTTCACTTTGTGGTCTTGGACAAACGGCTCCAAATCCAGTTATCTCAACATTAAAATACTTCAGAAATGAATATGAAGCTCACATTTACGATAAGAAATGTCCTGCTCATGCATGTAAGGCACTTTTATCATATGAAATTACAGACAAATGTATAGGTTGTACAAAATGTGCTAAAAATTGCCCTGTAAGTTGTATAGAAGGAGAAGTTAAGAAACAACACGTTATCGACAAATCTCAATGTATAAAATGTGGTAATTGCGAAACTGTATGTCCTGTTCACGCAGTAGTTAGGAGATAGATAGTATGATTACTGTAACTATTGATGGAAAAGTAATTCAAACTGATAAGCCTAAATTCATTATCGATTTAGCAAGAGAAAATGGGATTGATATTCCAAATTTATGTTACGATAAAAATTTGGCTGTGGTGAGCGCTTGTAGACTTTGTTTAGTTGAAGTTGAAGGAAGCAAAAAATTAATGACTGCTTGTTCTACTTTGGCAAAAGACAATATGGTTGTTCATACTAAAACTGATAGATTAATAAAACACAGACAAAGAATTCTTCAAATGTTGTTGGATTCTCATCCAAATGATTGCTTGACTTGTCAAAAATCCGGTGAATGTCAATTACAAAAATATTCTTATGAATACGGAGTAAAATTCAGAGAACATGACGGAGCAAGAAGAGAAAAATTAGTTGATGATTCTTCACCATACATCATTAGAGATGATAGTAAGTGTATATTATGTGGTAAATGCGTAAGAACATGTAATGTTATGGATGATAGAAAAATTCTTAATTTCTCAAATAGAGGATACGAAACAAGAATTAACTTAGATATCAACGATACATTTGAATCTTCTTACTGTATTTCTTGTAATAGATGCGTAGTAGCTTGTCCAGTAGGTGCATTGATGGATAAGAGAGCTATGAATTTAGGAAGAAAATGGGAGTTAGAAACTAAGAAAGTTCAATGCAAAGTTTGCGAATACGGTTGTGAATTTGAAGTCTTGAGAAAAAATGGAAAGAATCTTGCATTGAGAGCATTAAGTCCAGAAAATGGCAGACCACTTTGCTTAAAGGGTAGATTGACTACAGAATTATTGAATGTGGATAACCCAAAACAACCTTACAAAAAGATTGGCGGAGAATTTGTCGAAGCTAGCTGGAATAATGTATTAGGTTTGGATAAGATTCTAGACAAAATCGAAAAAATAGATAATTAATATATAAATAAAAAGAATGAATAGGTGAGATAATGAATAGAGAACAATTAATATCAATTATTGATGATGCTGTAAATAGAGAAGATGATTCGTATACATTTTACAAAGATGCAGCTGAAAAAGCTGAAGATCCACAAACTAAAAGTCTTTTTGAAAGACTTAGCAAAGAAGAATTAAAGCACAAAGATTACTTACAAAAATTCTTAGAAACTAAAGCTGAAACTATCAAAATTGATGATAGCGAAGATTATAATTTATCACAAGACATTGATAGACCAAGAATGACTACAGAAATGGACTTCAGAGATGCTATCAAAGTAGCTATCAAAAGAGAAGAAGAAGCTATGCAATTGTACGCTGATATTGCAAATTCTTGCTTAGATAAAGCTGAACAAGATATTTTTGCTGGATTATCTAAAATGGAAAAATTGCATAAAACTGAACTAGAAGAAATATTTTTGAATGTAGGGTTTAACGAAGTTTGGTAGGTGTAATATGTTAAATATAAATATTGATGGTATTGATGTTCAAGTTGAAGAAAATACCACTGTATTAGAAGCGGCGCATAAAATAGGGATTGATATTCCGACATTGTGCCACGATAAATACCTGAGCGAATTTGGCGGTTGTAGAATGTGCTTAGTTGAGATAGAAGGATCCAGAAAACTTCAAACGTCATGTTCTACTATGGTCAAAGACGGAATGGTTGTTAAGACAGAAACTGATCGTTTAGTAAAAACTAGACAAAATATACTTAAACTTTTGATGATGAATCACCCTAAAGATTGCCTAACTTGTTCAAAAGTTGGTAGTTGTAGATTACAAGATTTGTGCTACAGATATGGTGTTAAAAATCCAGAAGTATTAGGCAAATACGGTAATTACGACATAGAAGTTCAAAATCACGAAGTTGATGATACGAATCCATTGATTTTTAGGGACCAAAACAAATGTATTTTGTGTGGAAAATGCGTCAGAGTTTGTGAAGAAGTTCAATGTACACATACAGTAGATTTTAAAAATAGAGGATTTGATTCTTATATTTCTACAGCTTTTGATCTTCCTTTATCTAAGGAAAATTGTCGTATGTGTGGACAATGCATAAGCGTGTGTCCAACAGGTGCATTAATCAATAAACAATTAAAAGATACAAGACCTTGGGAAGTTGAAAAAGTTAAGACAACTTGTCCATTCTGTGGAACAGGATGTCAATTCAATTTAATTGTAAAAAATGGAAAAGTTCAAGGTGTTGAACCATGTGATGGTTATGTAAATCAAAACGCACTTTGTATCAAAGGTCGTTTCCATACAGATATGATTCACTCGGACGAAAGATTGACTACTCCATTGATTAGAAAAAATGGAGAACTGGTTGAATGTAGTTGGGATGAAGCTATAGGTTATGTTGGAAATAAACTAAGAGATATCAAGATGGAATTTGGTCCAGATTCTATTGCTGGTTTAAGTTCGGCTAGATGTACAAACGAAGATAACTTTGTATTCCAAAAAATGATGAGAGCAGCGATTGGAACAAACAACGTCGATCACTGCGCCAGAACCTGACACGCTCCAACAGTTGCAGGTCTTGCAGCTACATTAGGAAGTGGAGCTATGACAAACTCTATAGAAGAAATTCTGGGTGCAGAATTATTGTTTGTTATAGGTTCTAATGCTACTGAAGCACATCCTATTATTGGTAATAAGATGAAACAAGCAGTTAAAAAAGGAACTAAACTTATAGTTGTAGATCCAAGAAAAACTGGCTTGGCGGAAGAAGCGGATATTTGGTTAAGATTAAATCCAGGTACGGATGTATTCTTATTAAACGCTATGATGAAAGTTATCATAGAAGAAGGATTAGAAGCCAAAGATTATATTGAATCACGTGTTGAAAACTTTGAAGGCTTGAAGAAAACTGTAATGAAGTACGATTTGGATGAAGCTGAAAAAGTTACAGGTGTGGACAAGGAATTAATCAGACAAGCAGCTTTGTTGTACGCAAAGACTGAAAAAGCTGGTATATTTTACACGCTTGGTATCACAGAACACACTCATGGAACAGAAAACGTAATGAGCTTGGCAAATCTAGGAATGTTAACTGGACACGTTGGTATTGAATCTGGAGGAATCAACCCTATCAGAGGACAAAATAACGTACAAGGAGCATGTGATTTAGGAGCATTACCTAACACTTATCCTGCTTATGCAAAAGTTACTGATCCAAAAGCTCGTGAATTTTTCGAAAGCGTATGGAAGACTCCATTGAGTCCAAATCTTGGATACCAAATCCCTGAAATGTTTAATCAAGCAGTGAAGGGAAATGTTAAAGCAATGTATATAATGGGAGAAGATCCTGTTTTATCAGATCCAGATGCAAATCACGTTAAGAGAGCTTTGAACAATTTAGATTTGTTAGTAGTTCAAGATATATTTATGTCTGACACAGCAAAGCTTGCAGATGTTGTATTCCCTGCAACTTGCTACGCAGAAAAAGATGGAACTTTTACAAATACTGAAAGAAGAGTTCAAAGAGTTAGAAAAGCTGTTGCTCCTCCGGGACAAGCTAGAAATGACTGGTCAATTTTATGCGATGTAAGTAAAATCATCAATCCAAATGTATTCTTTGATTATGAAACGAGTGAAGATGTATTTGAAGAAATGAGAGTAACTATGCCAAGTTACAGAGGTATGACTTACGAAAGAATCGACAAAGTTGGATTACAATGGCCATGTCCTACAACATCTCACCCTGGTACAAAATACTTGCACAAAGGAATATTTGCAAGAGGTCAAGGTCAAATGATGGAAATAGAATACAGACCATCAGAAGAATTGCCAGATGAAGATTATCCAATGATTTTAAGTACAGGAAGAATGTTGTATCATTACAATATAACTACGAGATACTCAAAAGATTTGGATGGAGTAAGTCCTTACGAACTTGCAGAAATCAATCCAGTGGATGCAGAAAGATTGGGAGTAAAAGATTTGGATACTATTAGAGTTACATCCAGAAGAGGAAGTATCGTAACTCGTGTTGTAGTAACTGACAGAGTGTTACCTAATATGATATTCATGACATTCCACTACAGAGAATCTCCAGTAAACGAAGTGACATCAAATCACTACGATCCAATTACAGGAACTGGTGAGTATAAAGTGTGTGCAATTCATGTTGAAAAAGTTGATTTGCATCCAGATCATGAGGATACAATTCAAAGATTTGTTAATATGGCAACTTTATTATCAGACGAACACAAAAAAGATAAAAAAGTAATTTAAACAAACAAAAAAAGATCTCAGATTTTTAAAATCTGGGATCTTTTAAATTGCGATTATTTTAAAATATCTTCAATCAATTTTAGCAATTTGTCGTTTGATTGCTCATCCAAAATACAAAATCTAAAAAAGTATTCACTCAAATTATTAAATGATGCACAGTCTCTTATGATAAGAGCATGAGGAATTAATTTTTCTCTTAATTTATGCGCAGTTAATTTTTTGTCCAATATTTCGCATAGTACGAAATTCGATTTTGAAGGATAAACTTTCAAGCAATCTATTTTTTCTAAAGTAGATATCATTTTTTCTTTTTCACTATTAATAAATTCGAACACGTTTTTGTGGTAATAAGTATCCGTGAACATCTCGCCACCAAGAATGTCGCCAAAGATATTTATGTTCCACAAATTAGTGTGTTTATTTATTTCATCGTAAAGTTTTTTATTTCCAGTTATTCCGTAACCCAATCTTATTCCTGCAGCTGCGAAAAACTTCGATGTAGAGCGTATAACAAGCAGATTATCACATTTTTCAGTTAAATTTACTGCTGAATATTTGTCTACATCTGAAAACTCAACATAAGTTTCATCTATCATAAAATAGCAATTGCTTGATTTGATGAGTTCTTCAAGTTTTCTGTTTTCAATAGCGTATCCTGTTGGATTGTTAGGATTGGTTAATATTACAAGACTTACGTCATTTTCTTTTATCATTCTCGATAATTTCTCACAATCTATCGCAAAATCATTTGATTTATCCAAATCGTAAGAAATTATATTGGAGTTGATTTTGTTGAGTTCTCTTTCGTACTCAGAATAACTAGGGTTGAATATTATTGCATTTTTTGGATTGATTAGAGATATAAATGATGAAATCAAATTAGTGCTACCCGATGTAAGCAAGATTTTGTCTCTTGATACATTGGTGTATTTTTCAATAGATGATAATAATTGATCGTAATTTGGGTCAGGGTACACTCCGACTTTATTAAGATTATTTTCAAGCTTAGTCATCGCTTTAGGACTTGGCCCCAAAGGATTGACGTTTGAACTGAAATCCTTGATTTCATCTATATTAAATCCGTATTCTTTTTGAATTTCAAAAAGATTTGCTCCATGAGATGATTTCATTTTTTCTCCTTATAAAATATTAATACCTCTTGTTTTATCTAACAAAATTGAGATAGATTCTTCTCTGTTGATGTGGTGAATAAATTCACTCATCAATTCGCTCATATCTACAGCGTGGAACCATTCTTTGTTTTTGATTGACTCTGGTACGTATGTTAAGTTTGTAGAATAAACTCCGTCGATGTAGCCTTCTTTATTCATTTGATCGAATTTGTCAGGACCTTCAGTAAATAGTGCGAAACTTACTGCGCAGAATATTCTGTTTGCTTTTTGTTTTTTCAATTGTTTTGCAATATCAATAACAGATCCACCTGAGGCAATCATATCGTCTACGATTAATATGTCTTTGCCTTCTACTTCACGTCCGATGTATTTGTGTTCAATAATAGGGTTCTTGCCATCGACTACTTTAGTGTAATCACGTCTTTTGTAGAATAATCCTATGTCTTGTTTTAAAATATTAGAATAATAAATTGCTCTATCCATTGCACCGGTATCCGGTGAAATAATAATCATATTTTTCTTGTCTAATTCATCAGTAGTAATATTTTCTTTTTCTAAGAAGTGAGTAACTATTTCTGCTGTAGGATAGATATTTTCAAATGTCATCAATGGGATTGCGTTTTGTACGTTTGGATCGTGTACATCAAATGTGTAAATTCCATCTACTCCCATGTCTTCTAATTCTTGAAGTGCCATTGCACAATCAAGTGATTCTCTGGATTTACGTCTGTGTTGACGTGATGAATATAAAAGAGGCATCATTACATTGATACGAGAAGCCTTTCCATTAATTGCGGAGATAACTCTTTTGATATCTTGGAAGTGTTCATCTGGACCGATTATAGTTTGTTCGCCGAACATATTGTACTTTAATCCATAATTTCCAACGTCTGAGATGATTAAAATATCACGACCTCTAACTGATTCATCGATTGTAACTTTTCCTTCACCGTTACTAAATCTGGATTCTGTTATCTTTAACAAATAACTCTCTGTTGCACCGTTTTTTTTCATTAAAAGTTCGTCAACTTCTTTTGCCAAACCTTCAATGTTCTTCATTGCTATGATTCCAAGTTCTCCGTATGGAAACTCTTCAAATTTTGATTCTGACATAAGTCCTCCTTAAATACTACATTATATATAAAGAATATCACAAAAAATTTACGTATTCAAATTTAAATAACACAAACTATTTGATATAATCGGATAGGAAAGGTGTTTAATAATTTATGGAAAATAATGATGAAAAATTCATGATGAAAGCTATAGAACAAGCGAAGATTGCTTATGATATGGATGAAGTTCCTGTAGGATGTGTTATTGTAAAAGATGATGAAGTAATTGCTCAGGCTTATAACAGTGTGGAAAAAGACAATAATGCGACAATGCATGCAGAACTAAAAGCTATCAATCAAGCGACAGAAGTTATTGGAAATTTTAGGCTTGACGATTGCACTATGTATGTGACATTGGAGCCTTGCGTGATGTGCACAGGTGCTTTGGTGTATTCAAGAATACCAAAAGTTGTGTTCGGAGCTTTTGATAAAAAAAGAGGAGCTTGTGGGTCTTTGATTTCATTAAATGATTACGAAGGACTCAATCATAAAATAGAAGTAAAAAGTATTATGGAAAAAGAGTGTGTCGATTTGATGCAGAGTTTTTTCAGGAGGATTCGTGAAAAAAATAGAAATAAATAGATTAAGTGATTATTTGAAAAAAACATACGGCACGAAAGTTTACAAATTACCGTTAGATGGTGGATTCAGTTGTCCTAATAGAAAAAATTCTAAAGGTTGTATTTTTTGTTCTGAAAGTGGTTCTGGTGAATTTACTTTTAATGAGTATTCAATCAAAGATCAGGTCGAATTGCAAATTAAAAGATTATCCGAAAAGAAAAAAGCAGATAAATTCATTGCGTATTTTCAATCGTTCACCAATACTTACAAGCCAGTAAATGAACTTAGGGAAATTTACTCAGATGCTATTGATAACGAAAATGTGCTGGTGCTTGATATAGCCACCAGAGGAGACTGCTTAGATGATGAGAAGATAAAACTTTTGAGTGATGTAAACAAACAGGTAGATGTGTGGGTTGAAATGGGACTTCAATCCACTAAAAAATCTACGATAGAATTAATCAATCGTGCTTATAGCAATGATATTTATTTTGATATGGCAAAAAAACTTATGGATAATGACATTAAAGTAATCTCGCATGTAATTGCAGGCCTTCCCTATGAAAGTGAGGATGATTTTTTGGAAAGTGTGTATCAAACGCAAATGCATGATATTTGGGGAATCAAAATTCATTCATTATATATACAAACAGATTCAAGGTTGTACGATTATTATCTAAAAAATAAATTTAAAATTTTGACGATGGATGAATACACTGATTGGGTTGTAGATAGTTTCAAAATTTTAAATGAGGATACAGTTGTGCACCGAATGACAGGAGATGCTTACAAGCCAAAACTTTATCTTCCTAAATGGTCTTGTGATAAATTGAAAGTAATTTCTGAGATAAATAGTAAAATTAAAACATACAATACATAAAAAAATTTATTGAAGTTTTTGTGCGTTTGAAATATACTAACTTAGTATAGGAATATGGAGGGAATAACAAAAATGAAAATCCACATGGGGTTAGATGTAGGGTCAACTACTGTCAAACTTGTCATTATAAATGAAAACTACGAAATTTTATTCCAAGAATATACTAGACATCGTTCTGACATAGAAGAAACTACCAAAAATGTTCTTAAACAAGCATACGATTCACATCCAGAGTTCAAAAACAGCGATTGTACAATTATGGTCACTGGAAGTGGCGGAATGTATGTTGAAGATAATCTAAATATCGAATTTATACAAGAAGTTGTGGCTGGAACTACAGCTATTAAAAAATATATCCCTAATGCCGATGTGTGTATTGAGCTTGGGGGAGAAGACAGTAAGATAACTTATTTAAAAGGAAACGTAGAACAAAGAATGAATTCCATCTGCGCAGGTGGAACTGGAGCATTCATAGACCAAATGGCAGCTTTGTTAAAGACAGATGCATCTGGTCTTAACGAATTAGCCAAAGATTACAAGAAAATATTTTCGATTGCAAGTAGATGCGGAGTATATGCAAAAACTGACATTCAAGCTTTGATCAACCAAGGCGCAACAAAAGAAGACATGGCAGTTAGTGTATTCCAATCTGTTGTCAATCAAACAATATCAAATCTTGCTTGTGGCAGACCTATTGAAGGAAATATTGTATTTTTAGGTGGACCACTTTATTTCTTATCAGAATTAAGAAATAGATTCATCACAACACTAGATGATGGTGTGAACACATTCTACAGTCCTGAAAATGCTCAAGTATTTGTGGCATTGGGAGCAGCTATTGCATCAATGGATGAAGAGTCTGTAAAATACGAGGATTTGTTGAACAGATCTTATGACAAAAAACAAGAAATTAGTGATGAGTTAATACTTGAGCCGTTATTTAAAAATGAGAAAGAAAAAGAAGAATTTTACGAAAATCACAAGAAATCAAACGTGAAATTCAAAAATCTTGACGAAGTACAAGGAAACTTGTATTTGGGGATTGATGCGGGCTCAACTACTAGTAAAATTGTAGTAATTGATGAAGATTGCAACATTGTTTACGATTTTTATGCGAATAACCAAGGAAATCCACTTGATTTAGTTAAGGAACAATTATCTGTAATTTATTCTAAACTAAATGATAACCAAAAAATTGCAAGTAGTGGGATAACAGGTTATGGTGAAGATTTTATAAAACAAGCTTTGTCGGTCGATTTTGGTGAAGTAGAGACAATAGCGCATTTGACTGCTGCAAGATATTTTGATCCAGATGTTGATTTTGTTTTGGATATTGGCGGTCAAGACATGAAAGCTATGCATGTAAATGATGGAATAATTGATTCTATTCAATTAAATGAAGCGTGTTCTTCTGGTTGCGGATCATTTATTGAAACATTTGCTCACAGTTTGAATTTATCCGTACAAGAATTTCAACAAAAAGCACTTGAATCAAATAATCCTGTGGATTTAGGTTCAAGATGTACAGTTTTTATGAATTCGAAAGTGAAACAAGCACAAAAAGAAGGCGCCAGTGTCAGTGATATTGCAGCGGGTTTATGTTATTCAGTAATCAAAAACGCAATCCAAAAAGTTATTAAACTTAGAGATCCATCAAAATTAGGTGAACATATCGTAGTTCAAGGTGGTACATTCTACGGGGATGCGATACTAAGAGCGTTCGAAAAAATTACAGGTAAAGTTCCTACAAGGCCAAATATTTCGGGACTTATGGGAGCTATGGGAATGGCTTTGATTGCAAAAGAAAAATCAACAGGATATTCTACGATTTTATCTGAGGATGAACTTGAAAAATTTGAATATACTCAAGAACAAGCAGAATGTAAATATTGTTCTAACCATTGCAAATTGACGATAAATAAATTTGCAAATGGCAAAAAGTTTGTTACTGGAAATAGATGCGAAAGAGGAGCTGGAATTAGTCTGGATAAAAAAGACAAGCTTCCAAATATGTACGATTATAAAAACAAGAGATTATTTGGATATAAGAGCATTCCAGAAGATAAAGCAAGAGCGACTGTAGGAATTCCTAGAGTGTTGAATATGTACGAAAATTATCCGTTCTGGCATACATTCTTCACGAATTTAGGATACAGAGTTGTATTGTCTTCTAAATCATCAAGAAAAATTTACGAAAAAGGAATTTCTTCTATTACAAGTGAAACATGTTGCTATCCAGCAAAATTAGTTCACGGTCACATAGAAGATTTGTTAGAAAAAAATGTCTATATGATATTCTATCCTTCGGTATTTTTTGAAAAACAAGAATACGATAAGGCGAATAATCACATTAACTGTCCAGTAGTTACTGGATATCCGGAAGTTATTAAAAATAATGTCGATGGATTGAAAAACACGAAGTATTTCAACCCATTTATTTCATTCCAAGATAAAAATAAATTAAAAACAAGGCTTATCGACGAATTAAAAGAGCTAGGACTTTCTGATAAGGACATTTCAAACAGCGTTGATAGAGCGTGGGATGAACTTGAAAAATACAGAAAAGATGTAAAGGTTGAAGGGAAGAAAGCTTTATCCAAGATTCGTGAAATGGGCAAAAAAGCAATTGTGTTAGCTGGTAGACCTTATCACGTTGATTCAGAAATAAATCATGGAATTCCTGAACTGATTACTTCATTAGGTCTTGGAGTTTTATCAGAAGATTCTATAATTGATTATGATGATGACGTTGATAGCGATTTGAGAGTATTGGATCAATGGGTATATCACTCTAGACTTTACAGAGCAGCAGAAATTGTTGGAAACAGTGAAGATTTGGAAATGGTTCAACTTAATTCATTCGGTTGTGGAATTGATGCTGTAACTACAGATCAAGTTAATGAAATATTGTCTGCTAAAGGAAAAATCTACACTGTATTAAAAATCGATGAAATTAGTAACTTAGGTGCCGTTAAAATCAGAATAAGATCATTGATACAAGCGCTTGAAAAGAAAAACTTCGTTCCAAATGTGAAAAAATCATATCACGTTGAAAAAGTTGAATTCACTAAGAAAATGAAAGAAGAATACACAATCCTAGCACCGCAAATGGCGCCGGATCACTTTGAAATAATGGAATCTTTATTCAAAGATAATGGCTATAAAGTGGAATTTTTGAAAGATGTTAATTCAAAAGTAATCGACGAGGGATTAAAATATGTAAACAACGACGCTTGTTATCCATCTATAACTGTTGTTGGACAAATGATGGAAGCTATAAATTCTGGTAGATATGACACTGACAAACTAGCTTTGTTAATGAGTCAAACTGGTGGAGCATGCAGAGCAAGTAACTATGTTGGTTTCATAAGAAAAGCATTAAAAGAAGCAGGATATGAAAATATTCCTGTAATTGCTATTTCTTGGCAAAATATCGAAACAAACGAAGGCTTTAACCTTTCTCCATTAGTATTACAAAAAATGATAGTTGCAGTATTATATGGGGACTTGATAATGAGATTATCAAACTTCACAAGAGCCTACGAAAAGGAAAAAGAAACTGATACTTTAAAACAAAAATGGATTGAAGAATGTCAAAAGAGAGTTTTGAAATCAAGTTCAAAACTATTTAGACAAACTGTCGATGAAATTATTGAAGATTTTTCAAAAATAGAATTATTAGATATACAAAAACCAAAAGTTGGTATTGTAGGAGAAATTCTCGTAAAATATCTTCCTCAAGCCAATAATAATTTGCAAGATTTATTGGAAAAAGAAGGCTGCGAAGTAGTAATGCCTGATTTGACAGATTTTGTACTTTATTGCTTGAGAAATGAATACCATAAGGGAAACTTCTTATCCAAATCAAAGTTCACAGGATTCATGTGCAATATGGGAGTAAATTTGATTGAACATTACAGAAAATACATCAGAAACCAATTAATCAAATCGAAGTTTACTCATCCACTTAAGATACAAGAACTGGAAGATTACGCACAAGAAGTTGTATCGCTAGGAAATCAATATGGTGAAGGATGGTTGTTAACTGCAGAAATGATAGAATTAATTCATATAAACGCTAACAACATTGTATGTATCCAACCATTTGGTTGCCTTCCTAACCATATCACAGGAAAAGGAGTCATTAAGAGAATTAGACAATTATATCCACAAGCAAACATAATTCCAATTGACTACGATCCTGGCGCAAGTGAAGTAAACCAAATTAATAGAATTAAACTTATGCTTTCACAAGCAAAGGAGAAAATTAATAATTAAAACTTACAAAAAATCAAATTTAATGTAAATTTTCATTGTTTTTGATATAATTAAATAAGTGTTAAGCCAAAGCACCGGTGAATCCGAGTGCTTTGTTCATTAAGAAAGTAATTGGAGGAAAGAATGAAAAAAAGAGCTGTTATTGTCTTTTTTATTTCGCTAGCACTATTTTTGGGAGTGTATTTTGGTGCTGGTAAATTTTTGGGAAGCTTAAAAACAACTGGCTCTGATATTAAAGGCGATGAATTAGGAAAAAATAACGTAATTGAACAAAATATACCGGATGAATTTTTGTTTGTCCTATTAGGAATTGACAAGGAAGTAAGTACAACAGATCATCAAAGATCTGATACTATAATGGTTTGCAAAGTTAACTTTAATTCTGGTAATGTGGACATACTGTCTGTGCCAAGAGATACTCAGATTAGATTGAATGGAAATATCCACAAAGTAAATGCTGCCCATGCTTATGAAGGAGCGAAGGGATCTTTAAAAGCGTTGAGAGATTTATTGGGAATAGATTTGGATTATTACGTTGAAGTTGATTTTGATAGTGTAGAACACATCGTAGATGCTATGGGTGGAGTTGAAGTTGATTCACCAGTGGAAATTAATCTTCCTACAATAAATATGCATATTCCAAAAGGAAAATCCAAATTAAATGGCCCTGAAGCATTACAGTATGTAAGAGCACGTCATCCATTCGGCGGATCTGATGACGCTAGAATTGAAAATCAACACTATTTTATAAAAACATTGATGGATCAATTATTGAGTCCTGCAAATATTACAAAAATGCCAAAGATGGTTGAAATATTCAAAAGAGATGTAAAGACAAATATTCCATTGGGAGATATGACGGCTTATCTTACAAAACTTCCTAACTTTTCATCTAGTAAAATACATAGCTATATACTACCTGGAGATTACAAAGACGATGGAATTAGTTGGTATATGGCTGATGAAGAACAATTACCAGAAATTGTAGACAGGTTATTTGCTGAATACAAACTGGATGATCAAACCACTAATGATAATGACAGAAAAGAAGATGAGGAAGAATCTCAAAATAATTAGCGGTTTTGTTTTTGGGAGGTATTTTTGTGGAAAGAAAGCAAGAACACATTGAAAATTATTTAAAATCAGAATACAGGGGCAATAACTTATTTGATTGTGTGTATTTGGAGCATACATCACTACCTGAAATAGATTTGAATGATGTCGATTTGTCGATGGAATTTAACGGCAAGAAAATTGACTATCCTTTCATGATAAACGCCATGACTGGGGGCGGAGATTCCTGCTGTGACATCAATGAGGATTTGGCTAGATTGTGTAAGACATTCAACATTCCAATGGCTGTTGGTAGTCAAAAAATAGCTCTTGTTGAACCAGAAGCGATTGAAAGTTTCGAACTTGTACGAGAAAATTTGATAAAAAATGAAAATATCGTAATAGGAAATCTTTCTGCAAGAGAAAGCTTGGAATCAGTTAAAAAAGCAATTGAAATGATAGATTCTGATATGTTTGGCCTTCACTTAAATCCAATTCAGGAATTGATTATGGAAGAAGGAGACAGAGAATTTTCTGGAATTAAAGATAACATTAAAAATATAGTAGAAAATGTAGATGTACCTATAATCGTAAAAGAAGTAGGTTACGGAATGAACAAAAAAACAATCTATGATTTATACAATTTGGGTGTTAGATACATTGATATTGCTGGTTTTGGTGGAACAAATTTTTCTGAAATAGAAGATAATAGAAGATTCGATATGGAATTTTCTGAATTTTACTGTTGGGGAATTCCTACGGCGAAGATTTTATTGGACATGCAAGATAAACCTGACGATTTGTTTTTGATTGCAAGTGGTGGGATAAAAACATCAATTGATATCGTAAAAGCATTAGTCCTTGGTGCAGATATGACAGCGATGAGTGGCGAAGTATTATCTTATTTAATGCATGGTGGTTATGAATTTGCTAAGGAATTTTTGGATAGCTTGATTTATAAATTAAAAATGCTTATGGTAATGCTCGGAGCAAAAAACATCAATGAGCTTAAAAATGTGGACTACAAAATATTTGGAAAATTAAAAGAAATTACAGAATAAAAAAAGTCATACAAATTTGATTTTAATATCAAATTTGTGTGACTTTTTTAAATGTATTTTTCTATTCTTTTTGTTACGAAACTAAAAACCAATGCTTTTAGCATATCTCCAGGTAAGAAAACTATCATACCAGTAAACAATAATTTCCACAAATCAAATTGTTTGTTGGATAATTTGAAAAATATTCCCATGTATGCGACACCAAAAGCATAAATTATAATTGATGACACCATGAACATAATAAAAAGATTTATCTTAGATAAGTTTCGTTTTTTGTATTTAACATAAAAAGTTTGTGCTAAAAAGCCAAGTATATAACCAAAGCTTGGTGAGAATATTGCCTGCATTCCACCTTTTCCTCCAGCAAAAACAGGAAGACCTATAAGACCAAGTATAATATATAATAAAACTGACATATTTGCGTATTTTTTACTTAAATAATATCCAGATGATATTGCGAACAAACTTTGTAGTGATATAGGAACTGGAAATAGAGGGATAATTATATATGATCCAATTATTATTAGAGCGCTAAATAAAGCGATTTTTATAAGTTCTTTTGTATTTGATTTATTAGTCATCTTGCTTTTCTCTCATGTCTTGTCTGTAATTTGCCATTACTTCGTGGAAAATTTCTGCTGATGTTGGTGGAGTATAACTTAAAGCATTTGCTCCAGCATTGATCGTATCGATAACATTTTGCTCATTATCACCGCCTGTTGCAATTATTGGAAATTCATATCCAACTTTTTTCCTGATTTCTTCAACTAAAAATGCAGTTTTCTTTCCACCAGATACATTTAAAATATCTGCACCAGAATTGATTTTTCCTTCGATATCATCATATGCAGATACTATTGTAGCGACGATAGGTATGTCTAAAACTTTTTTCATCTGAACAATAGTTTCGTTTTTCATTGGGGCATTTACGATTACTCCGTAAGCTCCTAACATCTCTGCTTGTAATGCCATATTTACACTTCTAATTCCAGATGTAATTCCACCGCCTACTCCAGCAAAAACTGGAAGACTTGAAGACATTATAATAGCATTTGTGATTGATAATGTTGGGGTGAAAGGATATACTGCCATTATTGCGTGGCCATTTGTATTATTAATTATTGCAATGTCTGTTGTGAAGACAAGAGTTTTTATTCTTTTACCTAAAACTGTTATGCCAGATGCTTTGTACATAGCTTCTGGAATATGTACCATTCTGTGTCTCAAATTAGATTTTACTTCTGGTATAAATTTCTTTTCCATAAGATGCCTCCTTAAAATGAATTTCATATTTATATTATAATAGATAAAGCCATTCTAGCAAATCAAAAAAACTAAAAAATATTTTGGAGAATTGTTGTAATTCTTAGAAGATTATGGTAATATATATAGGTAAATCCTTGCTCCGGATAGGGGCCAAATAGACCACAAGGAGGTGTCATATGAATAAATATGAATTAGTGCTAATCTTTAAGCCAGAATTATCAGAAGAAGACAGAAATACTGTATTCTCAAGAATTCAACAAGTAATTGACGAAAATGGTAAACTTGAAGAAGTTCACGATTGGGGAAAAAGAAAATTAGCTTATGAAATTAACTACATTAAAGAAGGATACTATTATATTGTAAACTTCGATTTAGATCCACAATTTGTTAAGGAAATCGAAAGAAGATGTAGATTATTCGACCAAATCATTAGATACATGGTTGTTAGAGTAGACGAACAATAATCGTAAGAGGAGGAAATGTTTTGAATAATGTTAGTTTGATGGGTAGATTGACAAGAGACCCTGAAGTGAGATATTCAGCGAATACTCAATTAGCTAACGCTAGATTTAGTGTTGCTGTAGATAGAAGATTATCTAAAGAAAAAAGAATGGAAGCTGAAAACAACAATCAACCAACTGCGGATTTTATCAATTGCGTTGCTTTTGGAAGGACTGCAGAAGTTATTGGACAATATTTCCACAAAGGAAATAGAATTGCGATTACAGGTCACATTCAAACGGGATCTTATGAAAACCAACAAGGACAAAGAATTTATACAACTGATGTAATTGTCGATCAATTTGATTTTGTTGAATCAAGTAATTCACAACCAAATTCAGGTAACTATCAAGGTTACAACAATAACCAATCATTCAACAATAATTCTTTCCAAAACAATAATTTCCAAAATTCAAACGATATTCATAAGAGTAATGACGATTTCGGAATGGGAGACAATGCAGTTCCGACTGATATTGACGAACTTCCATTCTAATAGTAGGAGGTTTTAAAGATATGCAAAGAAGATTTAGACCTAGAAAAAAGATAGATCCATTCCAAAAGGATAAAACAAAAGTTATTGATTATAAAGATGTAAATATGCTTAAAAACTATATCAGCGAAAGAGGTAAGATTTTACCAAGAAGAGTAACTGGATTAAACGCAAAACATCAAAGACAAATAACTGATGCTATCAAAAAAGCTAGACAAGTTGCACTATTACCATACAGTGCTGAATAAGAAAAAATTAAGCTACCTTGATGGTAGCTTTTTTTACATATAAGGAGATATAAATGAGTTTAAAAATCGAAAAAACAACAACACCAAAACAAAAATACTCTAATAGTGAAGAATTGGGATTTGGAAAAATATTTACAGATCATATGTTAGTAATAGATTATGACAAAGAAAATGGTTGGCACGATGAAAGGATAATTCCATATCAAAATATTTGTCTTGATCCTTCTTCTATGGTTTTTCATTACGGACAAACTGTTTTTGAAGGGATGAAAGCTTATAAAAATGACGACAAAGTATATTTGTTTAGACCATTAGAAAATTTAAAAAGATTAAATAAAAGCAATGATAGATTGTGTATTCCACAAATCGATGAAGAAAAAGTTTTGGAATATTTATACGAATTTGTCGATTTGGAAAGAGATTGGATACCTGAAGAAGAAGGTTGCTCATTGTATATCAGACCTTTTATCATTGCAACTGATGCACAATTAGGAGTAAAAGTTAGTAATGAATATAAACTTATCATAATAGCTTCTCCAAGCGGATCTTATTACAAAAATGGTTTGAGCCCCGTTAGTATTTATGTAGAAAAAGATTATGTAAGAGCTGTAAGAGGCGGAATGGGAATGGCAAAAACTGGTGGAAATTATGCAGCTAGCATGAAAAGCCAAGATATTGCTCACGACAGAGGTTATTCACAAGTTTTATGGCTAGACGGTGTGGAAAGAAAATACATCGAAGAAGTAGGTGCGATGAATATATTCTTTGTGCTAAAAGACAAAGTTATAACGCCAATGATTAATGGAAGTATTTTGGAAGGAATAACTAGAAAATCTGTTATCGAATTACTAAGATACGAAGGTATGGAAGTTTCAGAAGAAAGAATTTCCATTGACGATATCGTAGATTATTACAAAAATGGAGAGCTTCTAGAAATATTTGGAACCGGAACTGCAGCTGTTATCAGTCCAGTTGGAAAGCTATTGTATGATGAATATGAAATGATTATTAACGATGGTCAAATTGGAAAAACTAGCCTTCACGTTTATGAAACATTAACTAATTTACAATTTGGAAAGATTGAAGATAACTTTAATTGGAGAGTTGAGATTTAAACGTTAAAAGTCATATTCCAAATAATTTTATCTTGTATTTATGGTATAATGAATACGATAAGTAATATTTGTCAGAGGAGTTAAAATGAATAAATACAGAAACATAGTATTGGGAATTTTAGATGCTATAATCATTAATATATCGTATGTTGTAGGATTGCTTTTAAGATTTGACGGACAAGTACCTTCAAGATACATGAGTTACTATCTTAAATATGCAGCAGCAGTTACAATAATACAAATTTTGATACTTTTTATTTTCAAAATGTACAAGGTAATGTGGAGATATGCAACATTTGAAGACTACTTAAAAGCTGGTGTGTACACTGCTATTGCAAGTGTTGGTTCTTCATTGTTTTTGATTTTGGTAAAATCAACTCTTCCAAGATCAAGCTTTTTGATTGCCCTTGTTTTTGAAGTTGTATTGATTTTAATAGTTCGTATGATTGCAAGAACTCAAACTGATAAAAAATCAGCTGTCGAACAAACTATCGAAGGACAAGTTAATTCAATGGTAATAGGAGCAGGTGCAGCTGGGGTTTTGATTGTTCGTGAGATGCTAAATCATCCTGAAATGAAATCTAAACCTGTGTGTATACTTGACGATGATAATACGAAAATAAACAAAAGCATATCTTCAGTTCCGGTTGTTGGTGACACAAGTGATATTGTTAAAAAGGCACATGAGTACAACGTTGAAGAAATTGTTTTAGCGATACCAACTATAGATTCAGATCGTAAGAAACAAATTCTTAATGAATGCGAAAAACTTAATGCAAAAGTTAAAATAATGCCTGGTTATTATGAATTTATAGATTCCAAGGTTGATTTGAAAGATTTAAGAGATGTTCAAATCGAAGACTTGCTTGGACGTGACCAAGTAGTATTGGATAAAGAAATTCTTAATGAATTTTTGAACAATAAAGTCGTAATGGTAACTGGCGCAGGTGGATCAATAGGTAGTGAGCTTTGTAGACAAATATTAAAATATAAACCAAAAAAATTGGTGATGATTGATATCTATGAAAACACTACTTATGATATACAAAATGAAATTTTGAGAAATGATCCTGATGCACCAATTGATGTTATTATAGAATCTATAAGAAACTTCGATAGAATGAATGCGATTTTTGGAATTCACAAACCAGATGTTGTGTTCCACGCTGCAGCTCACAAACATGTTCCTTTGATGGAACATTCACCACAAGCAGCTGTTTTGAACAATGTATTTGGAACGAAAAATATAATAGATTGCTGCGATATTCATAACGTCAAGAAATTCGTATTAATATCTACAGATAAGGCGGTTAATCCGACATCTGTAATGGGTTGCACAAAGAGAATTTGTGAGCTATTAGTACAATCTAAAAATCAAATTTCTAAAACAGAGTATGTGGCAGTTCGATTTGGAAATGTGCTTGGATCAAATGGTTCAGTAATTCCACTATTCAAAAAGCAAATTCAAGAAGGTGGACCAGTTACTGTTACCCACAAGGATATCATTAGATATTTCATGACAATTCCTGAAGCTTGTCAACTTGTTATGCAAGCTGGAGCAATGGCAGAAGGTGGAGAAATATTTGTGTTAGATATGGGGGATCCTGTTAAAATAGTAGATTTGGCTAAAAAATTGATAAAGTTATCAGGTTTGGAATTGGACAAAGACATCAAGATAGAATTTACAGGACTTAGACCTGGAGAGAAACTTTACGAAGAAACTTTGATTGAAGCTAATAATATAAGTAAGACAAAATATGATATGATATTTGTAGAAGAACCGGTGGTTCACGATATAGAAAAATTATCTGACGACTTAGTAGATTTGAAGAAAACTACAGAACAAAACTCTAAGTTAGTAATTGTAGAACAATTGCAAAAGATCGTACCAAATTATACTCCGGATGTAGAACATCAATAAAAGAGGTGGAATATGGCTGACAAGAAAAGAAAATCAAGCTACAGTGATATTAATAAAAAATACGATTTTTCAAGCGGCAGAGTTTCAGAAAGCGAAATGAGGCGCAGAAAGAAAAACGCCGAGAAAAATCGTAGAGAAATGAGACGACAAAGAAATAGTTACAATCATGAACAAGACATGGGCAAAACAATAGTTTTGACTCCAGAAATGGTTGAAATGGAAAGAAAAAGAATAGCTAGACAAAAAAGAATAGCTAGAAAGAAAAAGTTGAGAAGAAGAAGAATTATTTCCGCAATAGTGGCAATAGTTTTGATACTTTTAATTATTTTTGCTGTTAAGAAGATTACAAATAAAAATAACGCAAAACCAAAACAACAAACAACGATCACTAACCAAACACCAGTAAAACCACAACCAGTTGTTCAATCATTAGTTAAGTTCTCAAAGACAAATAAAATGACTAATTTGTATGAAAAGAGCGAAAAAGTATCCACAGTTCTTGAACAAATTCCTAACAATGCTTATGTAAAGTATTATTCAGATCAAGGAGATTTTTCATACGTTGTGTATAATGGCAAAAAAGGATACATTTTAAAATCTGATTTGTCAGATATAGAAAACAAAAATCAATTCAAAGTAATAAAAGGCGTATTGATTGTAAATAGTGACTACACATTGCCATCAGATTACGATCCAGGAATTGATGAAGATGCTCGTAAATCATTTACTTTAATGGTTAATGATGCAAACAAAGACGGTGTAATATTAAGAAGCGTAAGTGATTATAGATCATTCGAACAACAATCTAAGTTAGAAGATGTAGAAGATGTAAAATTCGTAAAAGCTGGTACTTCTGAACATCAAACAGGTCTAGCATATGATTTGATAGGAGAAGATTACACACTTAAATACAAATTAGATTTCTCAAAATCAAAAGAATACAAGTGGTTGATGGATAATGCTTATAAATACGGGTTCGTATTAAGATATCCTGAAGATAAGAAAGATATAACAGGCTTAAGCTTTGCTCCATGGCACTTCAGATATGTTGGAATTGATTTGGCGAAAATCCTTCACGACCAAAATTTGACATTGGAAGAATACCTTAAAGTTGCTGATGAAAATGTAACAAAGACAGACAACAACAAAGAAGATAGCGACAAACAAGACAACGAAGAAAAAGAACCATCAAACTCTGTAGAAAACTCTGAGAGAAAATCGGATAGTGAAAACTCAAATAATAACAGAGATAACTCTGATAACGAAAACTCAGAAAATTCAGACAAAAAGAGAAACAATCAAAATTCTGAAGATGATGGACAAGATAATAATAAAAACGACAGAAATAACGACAACAATGATAACAATAATTAGAGGTGAAATATGATTTATTTAAACAATGAAAACTTTGATGAAGAAGTAATCCAAGCAAAAGGAAAAATTTTGGTAGATTTCTATGCAGATTGGTGTGGACCATGCCAAGGACTTGCTCCAATAATTGAAGAAATTGATGAAGAAAACAAAGACGAAAACATCAAAATCTGCAAATTAAATGTAGATGGAGCACAAGAAATCTCTAGAAAATACAAAGTTATGAGTATTCCTACAATTTTGGTATTTGAAGATGGAGAAATCGTAAAATCTACAGTTGGTTTGGTAGAAAAAGAATATATTTTGGATATGCTTAAATAACAAATCTAATAGCTTGCGATAAGTCTAATCTCAAAAAGGGGTTAGACTTATTAATTATTGTTTATATTGGAGGTTTAACATGAAAAGAAAATCATCAAAGAATGGAGTAAAAAAACCTATTTATAAAAAATGGTGGTTTTGGATCATAGTAATTATAGCCCTGATGGGAATTATAGGAAGTCAAGGAAATGAGAATAGTAGCAAAAATAACGAAAAACAGTCTATAAAGGCTTCGGATTCAGATAAAGATAATGAAAAAACTAGTTCTAAACAAGAAAAAGATGTAACTTTTACGGTTACAAAAGTACGAAATGATAAAACTGGAAGATGGAGAATTGCTACTATATCAGAAGATATTGAAATTCAAAATTATGCCTTAAAGTATTATAAAGATAACTTTAAAAAGGACGATGAAATACATGCTATAGTAAATTTTTACAATAAAACCACTACTAGAATATCAGTTATTGGGAATATGTTAGATGTTGCAATACATGATTACGTTGACAAAGAAGAGCATGATGCAGATAAATTATTTGGAGGTACTCTTTTAAAGGAATACCACATAAACATAGAAACAGGAAAAATTGAAGAGGTTAAGTAAAATCAAATAACTTATAATAAGTCTAATCTAAAATGGGGTTAGACTTTTTTGCGCGAAAAAATTTTGAGATTAGTTCTTTTTTAATAAAAAGTTAAAAAAATAAAAGGGGGCTTATATTTTTACGAAAAACATTGTATAATAAAGGTGAGATAGAATATAAAGAAATTGTAAATTTTATGTAAAAATTTACAAATATTCTAAGGTATAAAATTATGGAGGTATAATATGATAAACAAAAAAATAATTAGCGTAGGTGCAGGAATAATAGCAGGAGCTATTGGTGGAAAAGTTTTAAATTCAAAGCTAGCTAAAAAAGCTGCTGTTAGTACAGTTGTTGGAGGATTAAAAGTTAAAGAATCTATCGATAAAACTGTTGAAAATATTAGAGTTTCTGCAGAAGATGTTATTGCAGAAGCAAAAGATGTAAAAGAAAGAGAAGAAAAAGAAGAAGCTAAGAAAAACGATGAAATGGACATCGAAAAAGTAGCTGAAGAACAAGAAGAAAAAACTGAAGAAAAAGTTGAAGATAAAAAAGAGGAAGAAAATAAATAATGAGAGCGTCAATAGCCCACAGAATAAAGGGCAGATGCCGTTTTGTTTATGAAGATAATTTAAAAAAAGAAAATCTTAATAAACTTAAATATTGTATAGAAGAAGTTAGTGGAGTGAGATCATGTAAGATTTCACTTCTTACTAATTCTATTACTGTTAGTTATGATGAAAACTGTGTTTCGAAATTGGCGAAGTTTATTCTTGATTTAGATATGGATACAATTGAGAATACATCAATAGATAATGTAGATTTTCAAGCACAATCAGAAAATGATTTGTTTAATATTCTGAGAAATGCGATGTATCGAAGAATCTTTTTCAAATATATGCTTCCTGCTCCAATAGGAACAGTTGCATTGTTCTTTAGAGCTTATCCGTTTATAAAAAATGGAATTAAATCTTTACTCAATAGAAAACTAAATGTTGAATTGTTGGATGCAACAGCTATTTCTGTATCTCTTGCAACAAGACAGTTTGCAGATGCTGCGAATATTATGTTCTTGTTGGGATTAGGTGAAGAAATAGAAGATTATACAATGAAAAAATCTCAAGAAAATTTGGCACATTCTTTGGCATTGAATATAGATAATGTATTTGTCATTGAAAATGACGAAAAAATCATTAAAAATATTAAAGATGTTGAAATTGGAGATATTGTCGAAGTTGAAATGGGTAATAGTATTCCTGTTGATGGAAAAGTCATTAAGGGTGTTGCCATGGTTAACGAATCTTCATTCACTGGAGAATCAAATCCTGTCAAGAAAACGTCGGGTAGTGTTGTATTTGCTGGAACTGCAATTGAAGAAGGTTCTATTCTAATCGAAACGGCGAAAAAACACGATGATTCAAGATTATCTCATATTATCAGTTTGATTTCAGAAAGTGAAAAGAACAAGTCACTCGCTCAAAAGAAAGCTGAGAACACGGCTGATAGTCTTGTGAAGTATTCATTTATAGGCACAGCATTGACTTATTTGTTCACAAGAAATCTTCAAAAAGCTAAGTCGTTCTTAATGGTGGATTTCTCATGTGCATTAAAATTAACTATTCCAATTGCCGTAATGAAGGCGATTAGTCAAGCATCTGAAGAAACAATCCTTGTAAAGGGCGGAAAATATTTGGAAAACTTGTCTGAAGCAAATACGATTGTGTTTGACAAAACTGGTACGTTGACAAAATCTGAGCCAAGAGTAGCAAAAGTAATAGCTCTCGATAAAATTTCGGAAGATGAGTGCTTAAGAATAGCGGCTTGTCTTGAAGAACATTTTCCACATTCGATTGCTAAAGCTGTGGTTGAACACGCAAAGCATAAAAATTTGAAGCACGAAGAAATGCACTCTAAACCAGAGTACATTGTTGCTCATGGAATCAGAACTAAGATTGTTGACAAGGATGCCTTGATTGGATCTGAACATTTTATTCTTGATGATGAGGGAATAAAAATTAATGATGAAACAAAACAAATTATAGATAAATTAAAAGAAGATTATTCGCTATTGTACTTGGCATTTGCCGGTAGATTAATCGCTGTAATTTGTATTGAAGATCCTCTAAGAGATGAGGCTTGTGATGTTGTAAAATCATTGAGAGATTTGTCGTTTACAAACATCACGATGTTAACTGGCGATGCAGAAAATTCTGCTCACGGTGTTGCTTCACTATTGGATTTGGATTATTATCAATCACAAGTTTTACCTGAAGATAAGCAAAACTATATTTTGCAAGAAAAAGAAAAGGGAAATAAGGTTGTAATGATTGGCGATGGTATTAACGATTCTGTTGCATTATCTAGCGCAGATGTGGGAATTTCAATGCATCAAGGAGCAGATATTGCGAAGGAAATCTCGGATATTTCGATTGGATCAGACAGCTTAGAAGGGCTTGTTGATGTTGTAAAATTATCAAAAGCAATGAAAAAAAGAATCGATTCTGATTATAGACAAATCGTAGGATTCAATTCAACTTTGATAATATTAGGAGTTATGGGAATATTGACCAATACTTCATCGGCACTCCTTCACAATTTATCAACGGTTATGATTGCCGGTAGAAATATGAATAAATACAAAATATAATTTAAATAAAAAAATCTCGTAATCGACAAAAGTAATGCCTCTTTAAATCCGGACACGGAAATAAGGAGGCAGTACAAAATCGGTTACGAGATTTTTGTTTATTAATCTTTAATATTTTGTATACTTTTCGAAAGTATTATCAATTTTTTGTATGATATAATTGATTAAAGTGATTTTAAGGCTTCTATAGCTTTATCGTAATCAGGGTGATTTGTATTTTCTTTTACGTATTCAACGTATTTAACTTCGTTGTTTTCATCTAAAATTACAATACCTCTGTTAAGAAGACGGAATTCTTCCATAACGAAACCATACTTCAAACCAAAATCTAAATCTTTGTGATCGCTTAGGACTAATAGGTTGTCGATTCCTTCAGCTGCACAGAATCTTGATTGTGCAAATGGTAAATCACAGCTAATTGTAAATATAATTGTGTTGTCAAATTCACTAGCTTTTTTGTTGAATTCTTTTGTTTGGAATTCGCAAACACCAGTATCAATTGATGGTACTACAGAAATTAATTTTTTCTTTCCATCGTAATCAGATAATTTTACTGGTTTTAATTCTGCGTTTAAGCAAGTGAAATCTTGCGCTTTATCTCCTACGTTTACTTTAGTTCCTAATAATGTTACAGGGTTGTTTCCAAATGTTGTTTCTTGTCTTTTGTCCATGTTATAGACCTCCTTATAATTTCATTTTCATTCAAATGGTTTATACCCAAAAAATTATTTAAATAAACAAGAGGAGTTGATTTTAATGAGCACAGCTACAATTATTATTGTATTAATTAGCGTTGCGATTTTGGCGTTATTCTTTAAGATTTCTTTTAAATTGGGGATGCATGCACTTTCTGGTTTTGTAGGAATTTTTATTTTAAATATTTTCTTAAGTTTTTTTAATATGCATATTCCATATAATTTGATTGATATGTTGATTGTCGGTATTTTTGGAGTTCCGGGATTGATTGTTTTATTTTTATATTATTTTGTTATCTAACAAGAAATTATCAACTAAAATATTAAATTTGTTGCGAAGAAATCACTTATTTGGTATAATTAATAGAGATTTTAGATTACTTAGGAGGAAAATAAATGACTAACTATAAATTAGATATGCAAAAAAGAGACAAAGTTGGCTCTAATGCAGTTAGAAAATTAAGAGTAAAAGAAATGGTTCCAGGAGTTATTTACGGAAAAGACTTAGAACCAATTAATGTATGTGTTGATGAAAAAGAATTAAGAAAAGTTCACTTAATGGCAGGAACTTCAAGCTTAATCGATGTTAAAGTTGATGGTGAAGATCACACTGTAATCATAAGAGAAGTTCAAAAGCATCCATTTAAAAATCAATATGTTCACGTTGATTTCAAAGCAATCAAAATGGGAGAAGTTGCAAACTTTACTATTCCAGTTGTATTAGAAGGAAGAGATGAAATCAGAGTTCAACCATCTGTATTGATGCAATTCTTGGAAGAAATCGAAATCGAATGTTTACCAAAGAACTTACCAAACGAAGCTGTTGTATCAGTTGTAGATATGCAAATTGGTGATACTTTCGAAGTAAAAGACTTGGATGTATTCAAAAATGCTGATATAAAAGTTCTTGAAGATGAAACAGAAGCAGTATGTTCATTATCTGAACCAAAAGAAGAAGTAATTGATGATGAAGATGAAGAAGTATCTGCAGATGTTCCAACAGTTGGTGAAACTGAAGAAGAAGACGCAGAATAATAAATAGAAAAAATAAAGCGAGTTAACTCGCTTTTTTTATAGGATAAATTATGTTTATTACTTTTGAAGGTCCTGACGGCAGTGGGAAATCAACCATAATTCAAAAAGTTTACGATTATTTAATCGAGAATAATTACGATGTAATTAAAACTAGAGAGCCTGGTGGAAGTCCCATTGCTGAAAAGATCAGGAATTTGATACTTGATACTGAAAACACCGAAATGGGTTATAGAACAGAAGCCTTGTTATATGCAGCTTCTAGGGCACAACATGTTGAAGAAACAATTCTACCTGCATTAAACGAGAATAAAATTGTTTTGTGTGATAGATTTCTTATATCTTCCCTCGCATACCAAGGTGTAGGAAGAGATTTGGGAATTGAAAATGTTAGAAAAATTAATGAATTTGGTATAAATGGAGTGTTTCCTGATTTCGTTTTGTTTTTCGATGTTGATCCTATTACTACTTTGAAGAGAAAATCTTCCTTGGATACAGCAGATAGACTTGAAAAAGAGGGTAATAATTTCCATGAAAGGGTATATAATGGATATAAAGAGATTCTAAATTCTGAAAAGAATATAGAAATTATTGATGCAACTCAATCTGTAGAAGACGTATTTAATCAATGTATAAAAGTTTTAAAAAGGAGAAATGTTTTATGAAACTAGTTGTTGCAATTGTTCAAGATCAAGATGTATATAATTTAAATGCAGATCTTACTGAAGCTGGTTTTAGAATTACAAAGTTGGCTTCAACTGGCGGATTTTTGAAGACAGGAAACAGCACTTTGTTAATAGGTACTGAAGATGAAAATGTAGATAAATGTTTGGAAATCATTGAAAATGATTGCAAATCAAGAGAAACTACAACTTCAATGCTTTCTGTTAGTATGCCAGGAACTAACTACATATCATATCCTGTAGAGGTTATGGTAGGTGGAGCTACTGTATTTTTACTAGAAGTAGATAAGTATTTGAGATTTTAGGTGATTTTATGAAACTTATAGTTGTAATTATGGAAGATGACTTGAGCCATATTCTTTCAAAAGAATTGTTGGAGAACAAAATTTCTTCTACTAAATTATCATCAACAGGTGGTTTTTTGAAAAAAGGAAATACTACAATGTTGATAGGTACTGATGTGGAAAAAGAACAATCTATTTTAGATTTGATTAAAAAAGTATGTGACGAAAATGATATTGAGTCTGATAATGAATCAAAGGCTAATATTTTCGTTATGGATTTAGAGGATTTTAAAAAGTTTTAATGTTACCGAAAAACAAAACTTTGATAAATCAAGTCAAGAATAATAAAATTTCTAACCAATATTTACTATATGGTGAGAATTTAAACGAAATAAATTATGATGCTGAGGCTTTGATATACAATTTACTTGTTAGTAACTCAAATTTGAAGTTGAAGTTTGACAGAGATAAGTTATCCGATCTGTTGGTTATAGAACCTGAGAAAAATTCTATAACCATAGACAAAATCAGAGATATTTCAAAATTTGTATCCACAAAGCCTTTTGAATCTAATAACAAGGTCGTGTTGATAAAACAGGCTGATTTGATGAGGACAGAGGCTTCTAACGCTCTTTTAAAAAATTTGGAAGAGCCAAAGCCTTTTGTGTATTTTATACTACTTACAGACAATAAGAATAAACTTCTCAAAACTATTATTTCAAGATGTCAAGTAATTAATTATCTAAGTGAAAGAGAAAATGAAGAATTTGATTATACCACAGCTTTGGACATTTTGGATAAATCTATGGGGCAAAATCTTCTTACAATGTTAGATTCTAAGGAATATTTGTCAGATTTTCAAAAAGACACAGATGTATTGTTTGATTTTTTGATGGAGTTTTATTCGTCGTTTTTGAAATTTGTGAAGACTAAGGACGAGTCTTCTTTGAATAAAGATTTTGTGAAATTGTACAAGAAATATCCAAAGGCTAATGAGAGAATTATCGTGGATACTTTGGACAAGATTGAGTCTGTAAGAGGATATTTTAAAGTTAATGCGAATTTTGAGCTTTCTATGGAAGAGCTTTTATTGTATATAATGGAGGAAAACTATGCTTGATGTAACTGGTGTTAGTTTTAGACAAGCTGGTAAAGTGTATTACTTCGACTCCAATAATCTTCAATATAAACTAGGAGATCACGTAATTGTAGAGACTGCTCGTGGTATTGAGTATGGAGTTGTTGTAAAAGAAAATTTTGAAATTAATGAAAAAGAATTATCGTCTGATCTTAAACCAATCATAAGATTGGCTGATAGTGCAGATGATTATATTTATATGGAAAATAAAAAGAAAGCTAAGGAATCTATCGAAGTCTGCAAAGAAAAAGTAAAAGAATTCGGTTTGGATATGAAATTAGTGGACTGTGAATATACATTTGATAACAATAAGGTTATTTTTTATTTTACTTCAGATGAAAGAGTTGATTTCAGGGAATTAGTAAAAGAATTAGCGAGAATTTTCAGAATCAGAATAGAATTGAGACAAATTGGAGTGAGGGATCAAGCGAAGATTGCAGGAGGAATTGGTCCTTGTGGTCAAAGATGCTGCTGCAACAGATATATGAGAAATTTCAATCCAGTTAGTATCAAAATGGCAAAAGACCAATCATTATCTCTCAATCCTTCAAAAATCAGTGGGCTTTGTGGAAGACTTATGTGTTGCTTGAATTATGAGCAAGAAGGTTATGAGTGCAAATTAAAGAAAATGCCACATGTTGGTCAAAAAGTTACTACTGAGATGGGAGAAGGAGTTGTGACTGAAACTAATACTCTTTTGGAATCTGTGAAAGTAAAAGTGATGACAGAGGATCAAACTGAAGAATTAGTTCAAGTGAATGTCGACGAATTAATTGATTTTAATAAATGCGGTGGATGTAATCATAAATGTCATTAAGCACTTGCATTTATTTAAATATTGTGTAATAATGATTGTAGAGCATAAATACATAATACGCTCTAAAATTACAAGGGGGTAAAGCAATATGGCTTATAAAATTTCTGACGATTGTATCGCTTGCGGACAATGTAAACCTGAATGTCCAGTAGATTGTATTTCTGAAGGGGACATTTATACAATTGATCAAGACGCATGTATCGATTGTGGTTCTTGTGCTGACGTATGTCCAGTAGATGCTCCACATCAAGACTGCTAATTTTAGGGGAGAATTAGACTACTCATTTTTGAGTGGTCTATTTTTTTAATATGAAAAGAGAACATTTTATACCAAAAACAGATTTAAAAATAATTGCTGATGATGAGAAATTTTCTTTTACGATTGATTCAATTTTACTCACAGATTTTGCAAAAATGAAAAAAGGCACCAATCTAATTGATATTGGCTGTGGGACAGGAATATTGATGTTGAGATGTAATGCAATGTATAATTTGTCAAAATGCATCGGAATTGAAATTCAAAAAGATGTTGCAGATATGTTGAAAGAAACAATCGCGATTAATAATTTGGAAAATGTCGATATTATCAATGATGATTTTAAAAATGTCTACATCAAAAATGATTCAATCGACAATATAATAGTTAACCCTCCTTATCAAAAAAATGGTCATGGTATTTCTAACAAAAATACTAATTTTCATACATCGAGATACGATAATGAGATGAAATTGGAAGATTTATTTGAATTTGCAAAGTTGAAACTCAAATCTAATAGGTCTTTATTTATGATAAATAGATGTGAGAGATTGGTCGATTTGTTAAGTATTAGTAGAAAACATAATATGGAAGCAAAGAGAATTAGGTTTGTGCAATCGAGAATTTACGATAAGCCCAATCTCGTTATGATACAATTTGTGAAAAATCAGAAACCTTTCTTGACTTTTGAGAAAAATCTGATTATTTACAATGGTGAAGACTACACGGAAGAAGTGATGAATATATATGGAATTACAAAAGTCTAAAATTTACGTCGTGCCTACTCCTATTGGGAACTTGGCTGATATGACTTTGAGGTCGTTAGATGTTTTGAAAAATGTGGATGTGATTTATTGTGAAGATACCAGAAACACATCGAAACTACTGAATTATTATGACATTAAAACTCCTCTTGTAAGTTATCATAAACACAACGAGCAAAGTAGATCAGAGGAGATTATCGATAAAATTTTATTGGAAAATATAAATTGTGCGGTAGTAAGTGATGCGGGGATGCCTTCTATCAGTGATCCGGGACAAATTTTACTGGAAAAAGCTATAGATCGTGATGTCGATATTGAAGTGCTGCCAGGTGCGAGTGCTGCGATAACTGCTTTAGTGAGGAGCGGATTTGATAGTTTACAATTTGCGTTCTTGGGATTCGTACCTAGGAAAAATGCTGACAAAAACAAGTTTTACGAACAAATCAAAAACGCGACTATGACTACAATAATATACGAATCGGTTCACAGAGTTGAAGCGACAGTCGAAGAACTCAGTGAGTTTTTGGGAGATAGAAAAATTTGTGTTTTAAGAGAACTTACTAAAATTCACGAGTCCGTTATGAAAGGGACTTGTGCTGAAGTTATCGAAATGTTGAAGAACGAAACTGTAAAAGGTGAATTCGTAATTGTAATCGACAAACTCATCGAAGAAAATGAAGAGATAGATGTAAAAGAAAAACTTACAGAACTTATAAACGATGGAATATCGAAGAAGCAAGCAGTGAAGATTGTTAGCGATATGTACGGATTGAAAAAGAACGATGTCTACAAAGAGAGCTTAGAATTATGATTTCAAAAGATTTGATGGATGAAGTATCCTATTTGAATAAAAGACTTAAAAATAGGAAAAATATCTCTAAATTAAGCAGAGAAAATATCAGAAATTTAATTACAGATGAGATTGGGGACATCAAAGTTTATGATAGATTTGATGTTAATAAGTTAAAAGAAATTAAAAAATCAGGTAGTATTTGCGTTGTAGACGGCTCAGTTAATAGAATCGGTGCAAATTATCCTAATTATGTGGAGTTTTTTCAGTCTATGGCCCTTCTAAGTTCTGACCAAGAGCCGTTGGTTAAGGCGGATATTTTGTGTCCATTGGTGGATGAGTTTTCAGAACATGACCAGTTTCAAATCTCCAAACAAACATTGTGTGCTACAGAACTTGAGGTAGCGATTGAAGCTGTAAAAAATCATGGTATAAAAATACTTATGATGGATGGAACTCTAATGAGATATGCACTTGAAGCGGAAGATTTATATGAAGATTTGGTCGATCTTTGTTATGAGGAACATGTTTTACTAGTTGGAGTTGTCGAGGAAATCAGCACGAAGATTATCATGAACACATTTCACGAAAACGGAAAAAATGTAGGTATGCTTTTCGACAGAGAAGCTTTGTTCAATGTATTAGATATGAATGAAGGTTTTGTAGTAAATGAACATAAATCCAGAAAAAAAGAGTACAATATAGAACAAGCTTTCATCAGAACTTCCAAGGATCCTTGCGTAATAGCTATCGACATTCCCTCACAAAACATGAATGATTTTGATGAAATAATTTCTTTTGTACTTACAATGTCCGATGAAAATACAAGAGGAGTGCCATTTTTGTTGGATTTGGTTGACAAGAAAACTAGGATTGACAACAAACAAGCTGAAATATTGGCTAAGAAATACTTGGATACTGAAATGTACCAATCGATATTTAGATCTCAAAGGAGTAAAAGAGTTATATAATGAATGATTTAGATTTTAGAGTAGTCGGAATGACCGATCAAATCGAATGTTTTGTAGCTAGTAAATACGATAGACTTAGAGTCAATGAGTATATGATTGTGGAAGATATCAAACAAGGGGATATTTTGTGTCAAGTCACAGAAACTCACAGTGTTAATGAATTTATGGAGTCAAACACCGCCGATTCTTATATAACCAAAGAACAAATTCTAAAACTTCAAGCAGTAGGATACAACATTTCTGAAGGAATCAAATACATTTACAAATTCAGAGTGATGGACGATCCAGCATTTGCGATTGAAGCAGGATCTACAGTTAGAAAACCGAAATTTGATGAGATTAAACATTTATTTTATTCTGGTACAATTGACAAATCGCTTGAAATAGGAATTATAAAAAACACAGAAGAGATTTATAAAACATGTCCCGTTGAATACAAAAATTTGTTGAAAATCATGGATTCTAATCAAAAAGTCCACAATCAAGAAGAATTGGTTTATTTATTTAACTACTACAACATGATTGAATATCCGCATATTGGTATTTTTGGAGGATCGGGTTCTGGTAAATCATACGGGTTGCGAGTAGTTATCGAAGAGCTAATGAAAAAATCTGTTCCTACGATAGTGTTTGATCCACATAATCAAATGGTTTTTAAAGATAGAACTATGGAAAATTACGGGATAGATTTTTCTGACAAATTTGAAGTTTTAAAAGTTGGGGAAGATTTGGGGATTAATTTTCCCGATTTGAACAGATATGAGCTTATAAGTTTGATAGAAACACAAGGAGAACTCACAGAATCCATGAAATCTGCTTATGAAGCTATCCTCGACAAAGACTCAATAACACAATCGAGTGCAAATGCTTTTTTGGATTATTTGACAACCATATCCACAGCCTTGTCTGATAAGGAAGATGACACGACGGGATACTATGAAAGATTTTCACAACTTGTAAACGTGGATTCACTTCAAGCTGTTATCAGAAGATTTAATAGATTACTGAACACAGATATATTCTTGAACACTTCGCAAAAACTTTTCGAAGCACTAAGAGACGGTAAAACAGTTATCATACAGGGTACGCAAAAGATGCTAAATTTGTACGCATCGTACGCGGTGAATTCTTGTTACAGAAAAAGAAGAAGATATGTTGATGCTATGACAAACGAATATTTTCCGATTATATGCATGGTTTTTGATGAAGCTCACAACTTCTGTGGCAGCGATCAAGTATCTGTTACAAGAAGAATAATTAAAGAGATCGCCCAAGAAGGTAGAAAATACGGAGTGTTCCTAATATTAGCATCGCAAAGAATGGCTGCAATCGAACAGACTACAATTGCACAGTTGTCAACAAAGTTTATTTTCAGAATATCAACTGAAAAAGACCTTGAAGTTATCAGAAAAGAAACTGATTTGTCATCTGAAGAAATACGAAGACTTCCATATCTATCAAATGGTGATGTATTTATCTCTCAAGCTCAAATCGGAAAAACATTGTTTGCCAGAATTAGATTGGCTTATACTACACAACCAAAATTCAAAAATCCTTTTGATGAAATGTATCGAATGTTGGAAATAAATGTTCAAAAGAAAAATGAATCGGATATGGAATTATTTAAAATGTTGAAAGAAGATAACGTATTTCCAATAACTCTTGATTTATTTAGGATTTGTAAGATAATCGAAGAAAGACATAATGTAAAACTGAGTGTTAGTGAATTGGAAGACAAGTTAAATAAACTTAGCAATGATGGATATATTACCAAGAAAAAATCTATCATGGGAGAAAGTTACTTTTTAAAAGAGGAATAATATGAAAGTTAGTTTAAATACGAAAGTTATGAACGTTTTTTGTGGTACAAATTCAAAAATAAGATTGAACAAGTTATTCGATTATATGCTTGAATGTTCCATTAAACAGGAAGAAATTCTAAAAGAAGAGCTAAAAGATTTGAATGGAAGTTGGATTATATATCAATGGGATGTTGATATAACTGAAATGCCCGAAAAGTTTGACGATTTGACAATACAAACTTACCACACTTATACAAGAAAATTCTACGCTTTTCGTAACTATGATGTTTTCAGAAACGGAAAACTAATTGTACGAGCTAAAACAAAATGGTTGCTTGTTAATCCTGAAAAGAAGCTTCCTATGAGAATAGATGATGAACTTGGAGTGATTTACGGAAGAGAAGATGGTTATGATATTGTTCAAAAGGATTTGAAACTAATAGACGGAGATTATGAAAAGTGTGGCGAATACACAGTAAGAAAAACAGATATAGATTATAATTATCACGCGAATAATGCTCGATATATAGAATGGATTGAAAATTATCTGGATGATGACACGATTAAAAAAGTGGAAGTTTTATATAAAAAAGAACTTAAATTAGATGAAAGTGTGGAGATTTATAGATTAGTTGAAGATTCCGTCGTTTATTTCAAATTAATTTCTGATGGAGTTTTGAAAACAATTATAAAAATTACGAAATAAATTTAGCTCACAAAATGAATTTTTTGTTTTGTGAGTTTTTTTATTATGAATTTTAGGTAATAGCTAAAATTTCGCAAAAAAATAATTGACAAAATAAAACTGTTGTTATATAATTCTAAGATACAGTATAAAAATGGATAATTATGCTATAAAGTAGATTATTTAGGAGTTTAAGATAGTATAAGGGGTGAAGTATATGCATACTGAAAAGTATGGAGTAACGGACAGAGTTAGTTTTTCTAGGAACGAAAATGTTTTGGGACTTCCAAATCTTATTGGTATTCAAACTGATAGTTTCGATTGGTTTGTAAAAAAAGGTATTAAGGAAGTTTTTGAAGATATTAGTCCTATAAAAGATTATGCGGGTAGTCTTGTTTTGGAATTTGTGGATTATTATTTTGAGGAAAATCCAAAATATACAATCCAAGAGGCAAAAGACAGAGATACTAACTATTCTTGCCCGTTAAAAGTGAAAGTAAGATTAATTAACACCGACACAGAAGAAGTAAAAGAACAAGAAGTTTTTATGGGTGATTTCCCTTTGATGACAGACAGCGGTACATTTATCATCAATGGTGCTGAAAGGGTAATTGTAAGCCAACTTGTAAGAAGTCCTGGTGTTTACTTCGCCGAAGAAATTGATAAATCAGGTAACAGCAACTTCGCATCTACAGTTATTCCAAACAGAGGTGCTTGGCTTGAAATGGATACTGATGCAAGTGGTGTAGTGAATATTAGAATCGACAGAACTAGAAAATTACCTGTTACTACATTACTTAGAGCTTTATTATTTGATACTGATGATGAAATAATTGAAGCTATGGGAGATTCTGAAATTTTAAGAAAAACTCTCGAAAAAGAAATTTCAAAAGACAGAGAAAGTGCTTTAATTGAAATTTATAAGAAATTAAAACCAGGAGATCCTGCATCTTTAGAAAGCGCAGAACCTTTGATAAACAACATGTTCTTCGACAGTAGAAGATATGACTTAGCAAAGGTAGGACGTTACAAATTCAATAAAAAATTATCTTTGAGAGATAGAATTACTAATCAAAAAGCAAAAGAAGATGTTGTGGATACATCAACAGGAGAAATATTAGCTACTGCAGGAGATTTGATTACTGAAGAAATGGCAATCGAAATCGAAAATGCAGGTATCAATGTTGTTGATGTTATCGGACACGAAGGTCAAAGTGTTCGTGTTATTGGTAACCACTTTGTTGATTTGGATAGTTTTGGTTTGGATATGGATTTATCTGATTTGAATTTGTCAGAAAAAGTTTATTATCCTATTATGGAAAAAATCTTGGAAGAAAATGATGACGAAAAATCAATCAGAAGAGCAATTGAAGAAAATGTTCATCAATTATCTCCAATTCATATAATCCATTCAGATATTTTGGCATCCATTAACTACGAATTCAATTTATTCTTTGGAATTGGTTCAACTGATGATATCGACCATTTAGGTAACAGACGTGTAAGAACTATTGGTGAATTGTTACAAAATCAATTTAGAATTGGTCTATCAAGAATGGAAAGAGTTGTAAGAGAAAGAATGAGTACACAAGACCCAGACTTGGCAACTCCACAATCATTAATCAACGTTCGTCCAGTTACTGCAGCAATCAAAGAGTTCTTTGGTTCAAGTCAGTTGTCACAATTCATGGAACAAACAAATCCATTGGCAGAACTTACTCACAAGAGAAGATTGTCAGCTTTAGGACCAGGTGGTTTGTCAAGAGACAGAGCAGGCGTTGAAGTTCGTGACGTTCACGATTCTCACTACGGTAGAATCTGTCCAATAGAAACACCAGAAGGACCAAACATCGGTCTTATAACTTCTATGACAACTTATTCTACTACTAATGAATATGGATTCTTAGAAACTCCATACAGACGTGTTGACAAAGAAACTGGAGAAGTTACTGAAGATATTGTTTATTTGACTGCTGATGAAGAAGATAAATATATAATTGCACAAGCGAACGAACCATTGGATGAAAATTCTAGATTTATAAATGAAAGAGTTTCTGGTCGTGGTATCAGCGGCGAAAATGATATTTATCCAAGAGAACTTATCGACTACATGGACGTTAGTCCGCAACAAATCGTATCTGTAGGTACAGCTATGATTCCTTTCTTGGAAAACGACGATGCTACTCGTGCGTTGATGGGCTCAAACATGCAAAGACAAGCAGTTCCATTGTTGGCAACTCAAGCACCAATTATCGGTACTGGAATTGAACACAAAGCTGCTAAGGACTCTGGTGTAGTAGTTAAAGCAAAACACAAAGGTACAGTTACTAAGGTATCTTCGGATATGATTGAAATTACTCGTGATGAAGATAGAAAAGTTGACAAATACACTATTCGTAAGTTTAAAAAGGCAAACCAAGGTACAACTTTCAACCAAAGACCTATCGTAAATAAAGGTGACAAGGTTGATGTTGATGATATAATCGCAGACGGTCCAAGTACAAACATGGGAGAAATGGCTTTAGGTAAGAACATTCTTATTGCATTCATGACTTGGGAAGGATACAACTACGAAGATGCGATGTTATTAAACGAAAAATTAGTTGTTGATGATGTATTGACATCAGTTCATATAGAAGAACACGAATCAGAAGCTCGTGAAACAAAATTAGGCGCTGAAGAAATCACTAAAGATATTCCAAATGTCGGAGAAGATATGAGAAAGAATCTTGATGATGAAGGAATTATTAGAATTGGTGCTGAAGTAAAATCAGGAGATATTTTAGTTGGTAAAGTTACTCCAAAAGGAGAAACAGAATTATCTGCTGAAGAAAGATTATTGAGAGCTATATTTGGCGAAAAAGCTAGAGAAGTAAGAGATACTTCATTGAGAGTTCCTCATGGTGAATCAGGTGTTGTTGTTGATGTTAAAACTTATTCAAGAGCAAACGGCGATGAATTATCTCCTGGTGTTAACAAGGTAGTTAGAGTATTCGTAGCTACTAAGAGAAAAATCATGGTAGGGGACAAAATGTGTGGTCGTCATGGTAACAAAGGTGTCGTTTCAAGAATTATGCCAGAAGAAGACATGCCATACTTACCAGATGGTACACCAGTTCAAGTAGTTCTTAACCCATTAGGGGTACCAAGTCGTATGAACATCGGACAAGTACTTGAAGTTCACTTGGGACTTGCAGCTAGTAAATTAGGTTGGAAAGTTGCTACACCAGTATTTGATGGTGCAAGTGACATTGAAATAGAAGATGCTTTGGAAGAAGCAGGATATCCAAAGACAGGAAAGATTTGGTTAAGAGATGGTAGAAGTGGAGAATACTTCGACAACCCAGTAACTGTAGGATACATGTATATGTTGAAACTGCATCACATGGTTGCAGAAAAAATCCACGCTAGATCAACTGGACCATACTCTCTTGTAACTCAACAACCATTGGGTGGTAAAGCTCAATTTGGTGGTCAAAGATTTGGAGAAATGGAAGTTTGGGCGTTAGAAGCATATGGTGCAGCTCATACTCTTCAAGAAATTTTAACAGTAAAATCAGATGATGTTGTAGGTCGTGTTAAAACTTACGAAGCTATTATTAAGGGCGAAAACATTCCTGAACCAGGAATTCCAGAATCATTCAAAGTTTTAATTAAAGAACTTCAATCATTATCTTTGGATGTTAAATTACTTGATGAAAATAATGAAGAAGTCGAATTGATAGAAGAAGAAGATGATTCTACAGAATTCGGCAGCGATGATAGACTATAAGAAAGGAGAGGGCTCCTTGGTACAAAAAAATACTTTTGAAGCTATGAAAATTGGTTTGGCTTCACCAGACAAAATCAGACAATGGTCTTGGGGAGAAGTTAAAAAACCAGAAACTATAAATTATAGAACACTAAAACCTGAAAAAGAAGGTTTATTCTGTGAAAAAATATTTGGACCTACAAAAGATTACGAATGTAATTGTGGTAAATACAAAAGAATAAGATACAAGGGTATTGTATGCGAAAAATGTGGTGTAGAAGTTACTAAATCAAAAGTTAGACGTGAAAGAATGGGCCACATTGAACTTGCGACTCCTGTAAGTCATATCTGGTATTTCAAAGGAATTCCATCACGTATGGGATTGTTATTGGATATGAGTCCTAGAGCACTTGAAAAAGTTCTTTATTTTGCATCATTTGTAGTAATAGATCCAGGTAAAACTGATTTATACGAAAAACAATTATTAACTGAACAAGAATATGAAGAATACTGTGATAAGTACGAAGAAGATGTTGATTTCAGAGCCAAAATGGGAGCTGAAGCAATCAAAGAACTTCTTCAAAAAATAGACTTACAAGAAGAATACAAAAATTTAACTGAAACTTTCGATGAGGCAACTGGACAAAAGAAAGTTAGAATTTTAAGAAGACTTGAAGTTGTAGAAGCATTCATCGAATCAAAAAATGATCCTTCATGGATGATTATGGATGTAATTCCAGTAATTCCACCAGATATCAGACCAATGGTACAACTTGAAGGTGGAAGATTTGCTACAAGTGATTTGAATGATTTATATAGAAGAGTAATTAATAGAAACAATCGTCTAAAAAGATTATTGGACATTGGATCTCCTGAAATCATTGTAAGAAACGAAAAAAGAATGCTTCAAGAAGCAGTAGATGCTCTTATCGACAATGGTAGACGTGGTAAACCTGTAACAGGACCTGGTAATAGACCATTAAAGAGTTTGTCAGATATGCTTAAAGGTAAATCTGGTCGTTTCAGACAAAACTTGTTAGGTAAGAGAGTTGACTATTCTGGTCGTTCAGTAATAGTTATCGGACCAAACTTGAAATTCTATCAATGCGGTCTTCCTAAGAAAATGGCTCTTGAATTATTCAAACCATTTGTAATTAGAGAATTAGTTAAAAGAGAAATTTCACATAACGTTAAAAATGCTAAGAAATTAGTAGAAAGAGAAAACGACAGAGTGTGGGATGTTTTGGAAGATATTATAGTCGATCATCCAGTATTATTAAACCGTGCACCGACATTGCACAGACTTGGTATTCAAGCATTTGAACCAATATTAGTTGAAGGAAAAGCTATCAAACTTCACCCATTAGTATGTACAGCATATAATGCGGACTTTGACGGTGACCAAATGGCAGTCCATTTACCACTTTCACCAGAAGCTCAAGCAGAAGCTAGACTTTTGATGTTAAGTACGAATAACATTCTTGCACCAAAAGATGGTAAGCCAATTACAACTCCTTCACAAGATATGGTATTGGGTTCATTCTACATGACTACTAGAAAAGAAGGTCAAAAAGGTGAAGGCTTAATCTTCAAAGATATAGATGAAATGATGCTAGCTTATGCAATGCATTATGTAACGTTACAAACAATAGTAAAAGTTAAACGTGACAGTGTGAATAACGATGGAACAAGCAAAATTGTAGAAAGCACTGTTGGTAGATTTATCTTCAACGAAGGAATCCCTCAAGATTTGGGTATGGTAAATAGAGAAGAAGACCCATATTCACTTGAAGTTGATTTGCAAGTTGACAAGAAAATGCTATCTAAAATCATCGATTTAACTTTCAGAAAATATGGAAATATCAGAACTGCTGAATTGTTAGACTACATCAAATCTATGGGATACAAGTATTCTACAATTGGTGCTTTGACAATATCAATGGGAGATATTACAATTCCTGATTCGAAAAAAGTTATCATCGAACAAGCTGAACAAAGAATTGATATGGTTCAAGATATATACCTTCAAGGGGATATTACAAACGAAGAAAGATATAAGAAAGTTATCGAAATTTGGGAACAATGTATTAAAGATGTAACTAAAGCGTTGATGACAAACCTTCCTGCTGATAACAACTTGAATATAATGGCCGTTTCTGGAGCCCGTGGTAGTGAAAACCAAATCAGACAATTAGGTGGTATGCGTGGTCTTATGTCCGATACTGCTGGTAACACTATCGAAATTCCTATCACATCAAATTTCCGTGAAGGTCTTTCAGTACAAGAATTCTTTATTTCAACACACGGTTCAAGAAAAGGTCTATCAGATACCGCTCTTAGAACTGCAGACTCAGGATATTTGACAAGAAGGCTTGTAGATGTATCACAAGATGTAATAATAACTGAAGATGATTGTGGTACTGATGAATATATTGTTGCAAAAGAAATCAAAGACGGCAACAGACAAGTTGAAGATTTGAAATCTAGAATTATCGGTAGATACGCATTCGAAGATATTCTCGATTTAGATACTGGAGAAATCATCGTTCATAAAAATGATATGATTAATGAAGCTATTGCTGAAAGAATAGAATCAAAAGGTATCAAAGAAGTTAAGGTAAGAAGTGTTCTTGGATGTAAGATGAAGCACGGTGTTTGTGCTAAATGTTACGGTAGAAACTTAGCTACTGGTAAGCCTGTAAACATTGGTGAAGCAGTTGGAATAATCGCAGCACAATCAATAGGTGAACCGGGTACACAATTGACAATGAGAACTTTCCACTCAGGTGGTATAGCTGGAGTAGGAATCACATCCGGTCTTCCTAGAGTTGAAGAATTATTTGAAGCTCGTAAACCAAAAGGACTTGCATACATTACTGAAATAGAAGGTACTGTAAAAATCCAAGAAAACAAAAAGAGAAATGATGTTATCGTAACTGCTGAAGACGGTGAAGAAAAAGTTTATCAAATTCCATACGGCGCTCACATTAGAGTTAACGAAGGAGATCATGTTGAAAAGGGAGAACCATTAACAGAAGGTTCAATCAATCCACAAGATATTCTTAGAGTTAACGGGGCTGAAGGCGTTCGTGATTATATAATAAGAGAAGTTCAAAAAGTTTATAGATTACAAGGTGTAGACATTGACGATAAGCACATTGAAATTATAATCAGACAAATGATGAGCAAAATTAAAATTGAAGAAAGCGGAGATTCAGGATTCTTATCAGGCAGTGTAGTAGATGCGAGAGATTTCAAGATGACTAATGAACAACTTGTCAAAGAAGGCAAAACTCCTGCAACAGGAACTCATTCGTTAATGGGTATCACAAAAGCATCACTTGCAACTGAAAGTTTCTTATCTGCAGCATCATTCCAAGAAACTACAAGAGTATTAACAGAAACATCTATTAAAGGAAAAGTTGATCACTTAATAGGCTTAAAAGAAAATGTAATAATTGGTAAACTAATACCTGCCGGTACAGGAATAGCAAAATATGACAGAATTGAAGTAGATTATGACGGTAAAGCTGAAGAAGATATGATTGAAGCTGAAAAAGCACAAGAAATAAATGAATCTGAAGTAGAGGAAGAATCTACAGTAAAATCTGGAAATTACGAATCATTACAAGATGAAGATAAATAATATTTAAGAATTAAGGGATGTGAATTCGCATCCCTTTTTTTATAAAATTGAGGAGTTTTGATGAAAAAGGATACAAACATCATAGAAATAAAAAACTTAAGTTTTCAATATGAAGGTTCATCAAAAAAAGTATTAAAAAACTTAAACATAGATATTAAAGAGGGAGAATTCATCTGCGTATTAGGTCATAATGGGTCTGGAAAGTCTACATTAGCAAAACTCATTAATGCTCAATATATTCCAACAGAAGGGGATATCTTAGTTGGGAATATGAATACAAAAGATGACGATAATTTGTGGAATATTCGTGAAATGTGCGGGATGGTGTTCCAAAATCCTGACAATCAATTGGTAGCGACAATCGTCGAAGAGGATGTTGCATTTGGTCCCGAAAACTTGGGAGTACCAAGAGAAGAACTTAGAAAAAGAGTAGATGAATGCCTCGAACTTGTGGGAATGAGTGAGTACAAGAGACATTCACCGGCGCTATTATCTGGCGGTCAAAAACAAAGAATTGCAATTGCAGGTATACTAGCAATGAATCCAAAGTGTTTGCTAATGGATGAGCCGACAGCAATGCTCGATCCACAAGGACGAAAAGACATCTTAAATACTGTTTTGAAACTAAGAGAAATGGGCAAAACTATAATCCACATTACCCATTACATGGAAGAATGTGTAAATGCCGACAGAATAATCGTGATTAATGAGGGTGATGTAGTGCTTGAAGGAACTCCAAGGGAAGTTTTCTCAAATGTCGAACAAATGAAAGAAATTGGTCTTGATGTTCCAGAGCCTACTGAAATCAGCTACCTTTTAAATAAATCAAATATAAATGTGAGAGCTGATGTCCTTACTGTAGACGAACTCGTTGAAGCTTTGGAGAGTGTTAGGTGATAGATATGAAGATAGAATGCAAAAATTTAGAACATATTTATAACAAATCAAATCCATTTGAAAAAGTAGCCCTCAAAGATATCAATTTAGAGATAAATCTTGGAGAATTTATTGGAATTATAGGACACACTGGAAGCGGCAAATCAACACTAGCACAACATTTAAATGGATTATTGGAACCAACAGGTGGCGATGTTTTGGTTGACGGGATATCAACAAAGACAAAAGTAAAAACAGATATAAGAAAAAATGTTGGATTAGTATTTCAATATCCAGAGTATCAACTATTTGAAGAAACTTGCTACAAAGACATTGAATTTGGACCGAAGAATTTGGGACTTACAGATAAAGAAATCAAAGAACGTGTAGAGTGGGCTTGTGATGCTGTTGGTTTGGATGTAGAACACATGAAAGAAAAATCACCATTCGAATTATCCGGAGGACAAAAAAGAAGAGTTGCAATTGCAGGTGTTTTGGCGATGAAACCAAAATTTTTAGTACTAGATGAACCAACTGCAGGGCTCGATCCATTGGGACGCGATATGATTTTAAATCAAATAAAACAACTTTTTGAAAGAGAAGACATGACAGTTATTTTGGTAAGTCATAGCATGGAAGATATCGCAAAACTTTGCAACAGAGTAATTGTTATCGACAAAAGTCAGATCTTTATGGACGATACACCAGAAGTTGTGTTTAGTAAAGAAAAAGAGCTACAAGAAATAGGACTTAGCATTCCACAATCTACACAAGTTGTGAGAAGATTGAAAGAAAAGGGAATAGATTTAAAAACGGATTGCTTGAATGTTGAGCAAGCCTATGAAAGCATCAAAAATGCTATGGAGGCAAAATCATGATAAAAGATATAACAATTGGTCAATATTTTGCATCTGATAGTATTATTCACAAGCTTGATCCAAGAGTAAAGGTAACATTTGTATTTTTATATATTATTGCGATATTTCTTATAAGTAAACTTTGGGTATACGCACCTGTATTGGTGTTCCTAATAGCTATAATCAAAATTTCAAAAATAAAACCAAATTTTGTATTCAAAGGAGTTAAACCACTTCTTCCAATTATTTTGTTGACTTTTATACTTAACGTATTGATGACACCAGGTGAAGTTGTGTGGAAATGGAAAATATTTACTGTTACAAAATCAGGATTGAACTTGGGATTTTTTATGGCATTTAGATTGATATTCTTGGTTTTAGGTACGAGTTTATTGACCTTGACAACATCACCAATCGAATTGACAGATGCTATGGAAAAAATGCTTCATCCCTTTGCTAAAATAGGATTTCCTGCTCATCAATTTGCAATGATGATGACGATAGCTCTTAGATTTATTCCGACGTTATTTGAAGAAACAGACAAAATAATGAAAGCTCAAATGGCTAGAGGCGCAGATTTTGAATCGGGAAATATAATCAAGAGAGCTAAAAACCTCGTACCACTTCTAGTTCCATTGTTTATAAATGCGTTAAAAATAGCAGGAGAACTTGCAGTAGCCATGGAAGCTAGGTGTTATCGTGGAGGAGAAGGAAGGACAAGGCTGAATGAATTATCCTATCAAAAGCGAGATTTCATAGCTTATGCTGTTATTATTTTATTATTCATTTTAATTATTGTGAGTAGAATAATATGAAAAATATAAAACTGACAGTTCAATATGATGGTTCAAAATTTTACGGATGGCAGAAGTTGAATGATTTGCCATCCGTACAATTAGAAATAGAAAAAGCAGTGACAAAAATGGTTAATCAACCAGTCAAAATAAATGGAGCTGGAAGAACTGACAAAGGAGTTCATGCAAAAGGTCAAGTATGTAACTTCATTGTTGACACTGATATTTCGGCAAACCAATTTCTAATGGGAGTCAACCACTTCACGAGTGATTCAATTGTCATAGTAAAATCAGAAGAAGTGGATTTGGATTTTCATGCGAGATTTAGTGCAAAATCAAAGACATATAAATACATTTTATGCAACAAATACTATATGGAGCCTTGGTTTAATGACTATAAGGGTCATAGAAAATACTACTTAGATTTTGATTTGTTGCTAAAATGCAGAGATATGCTCATTGGAAAACATGATTTTACATCATTCGTTAATGATTTGGAAGAAGATACCAATCCAATTAGAACTATTGATGAAATTACAATCGAAAGAATAGACAACGATATTGTATTTACATTTAAGGCGGAAAGCTTTCTTAGGAATATGGTTAGAATTTTGGTTGGAAGCATGGTTGATGTAGCCAGAGGGAGAAAAAGCATAGAATGGCTTAAAAATGCTTTGGAAAATAAAGACAGACAGTCTGCAGGAATTACGATTGAACCTTGTGGATTGTATTTAATGGATATCGAATATTAAAAGGGGGAGTAAATGAAAAACTTTACCAGAAAACTCATCAGCGTACTTATGATACTAATGATGATGTTTGTTTTCATTGACACCGAATCTTTTGCAGAAAAAGATACATTTGTAATAGGAATGGAGGCGAACTACGCACCGTTTAACTGGTCACAATCGACAGATGAAAATGGAGCCTATCCTATTGAAAACAGCAAAGGTGAATATGCAAACGGATACGACTTGCAAATAGCTAAAAAAATCTCCGACAGTTTGGGCAAGAAATTAGTTGTAGTAAAAATGGAGTGGGACGGACTTGCACCGGCAGTTATGAGCGGAAAAGTTGATGCGATAATTGCAGGAATGAGTCCAACAAAAGAAAGAAAAGAACAAATTGATTTTTCAGATACTTATTACAGTTCTGATTTGGTAATTGTAACAAAAAAAGACAGTAAATATATCAAAGCAAAATCATTAAATGATTTAAAAGATTTTAAAATTACTGGTCAATTGAACACATTCCACTATACAGTAATTGATCAAATCAAAGATTGCGACAAACTACCAGCAATGGAAAGTTTTCCATCAATGCTGTCTGCAGTTTTGGCGGAGAAGATAGATGGATATGTGGCCGAAAAACCACAAGCATTAAGTGCAGAAGCATCTAATGCTGAGCTTTCATACATTGAATTTGAAAAAGGTTCGGGATTTGAAACATCAGCTGAAGATACATCAATTGCAATCGGTGTGAAGAAAAATTCTGATTTGACAGAAAAAATCAACGAAGCTTTGAAGAAAATAAGTCCAGAAGAAAGAGATAAGTTGATGCAGGAAATGGTAAGATTGAACGTGGAAAAAGACCAACCACAAGGATTCTTATCAAAAGTAAAAAGCATTTTTAATGAATACGGATCACTTTTCTTAAAAGGGGCTTTGATGACATTGTTTATAGCCAGTGTTTCGACAATTATTGGATTTCTAATCGGAATACTTGTTGCAGTTATTAGAAATATGAAACTAGATAAAGATAAAAACAAATTTACTTATTATCTTCACAAAGTTATCAATTTTATTTTAGCTTGCTATGTTGAAATATTCAGAGGAACACCAATGATGGTACAATCAATGTTGATTTATTTTGGAGCCAAATTATATCTTGGAATTGATATGGCGCCAATTAGTGCAGCTTTGTTCATTGTTAGTGTCAACACAGGAGCTTATTTGTCAGAAGTTGTACGTGGTGGAATTAATTCTGTCGATGTCGGACAAATGGAAGCTTGTAAGGCTTTGGGAATGACCCACGGTCAATCCATGATTAATGTAATATTGCCACAAGCAATCAAAAACATTTTGCCATCTATAGGAAATGAGTTTGTAATCAACATTAAGGATACATCAGTATTGAACGTAATCAGTGTTACAGAATTATTCTTCGTATCTAAATCAATTGCAGGCTCAACTTATAATATATTTGAAACTTATGCAGTTACTTGCATTATATATTTCGTGTTGACATTCTCTTTAACAAGACTTTTATTATTTATTGAAAAGAAATCAAATAACAGAGAATACGTAATGGAAGCTACTACTGGAGGAATGTTCAATGGAAAATAAAATAATAGAATTACAGCATTTGAAAAAAAGCTACGACGGAGTAGAAGTTCTAAAAGATATCAACTTTACGATATCAAAAGGAGAAGTTCTATCTATAATCGGATCATCAGGTTCTGGTAAGTCTACTATGTTAAGATGCATCAATTTACTTGAAAAACCAACAGGTGGAGATATTTTGTATCATGGAGAATCCATACTTTCTTCCAAATTTAATCAAAATAAATTCAGATCCAAAGTAGGCATGGTATTTCAACAATTTTATTTGTTTGAAAATATGAGTGTCTTGGATAATTGCACTGTCGCTCAAATCAAAGTTTTAAATAGAGACAAGGAATCTGCAGTCAAAGAAGCTAAAAAATATTTGGAACTTGTAGGAATGATAGATCATGCACACAAAAAACCTAGCATGCTATCAGGTGGACAAAAACAAAGAGTTGCCATTGCTAGAGCATTGTGTATGAATCCAGAAGTTTTATTGTTCGACGAACCAACATCTGCACTAGATCCTGAAATGGTTAACGACGTATTGCAAGTAATGTCAAAACTTGCAGAATCTGGAATGACAATGGTTGTGGTAACACATGAAATGCAATTCGCAAGAGATGTGTCCACAAGAGTTTGTTTCATGAATGAAGGTTACATCATTGAAGATACAGATCCAAAAACAATGTTCACAAATCCAAAACACGAAAGAGTAAAAGAATTCTTGAAAAATTATTTGAATAACTAAAATAGACACCCTTTATCACACATGATAAAGGGCGTTAATTTTATCTGATATTTCTAATATAATTGTGAATTACATAGTTGTTGTTATATTTGCTGTACAAATTATAAGGACTGTAGATTGAATTGATTTGAAGTTTATCTGAACTACCAAATGAAACCTTGAAATCAAATGAAGTGTTTGGATTTGATTCACACCAAGCTTTTACAGTGAAATCTGTTGGTGATGTTGCAGTTTGTTGTTTTATAAACATTGTTGCGACACCATTTGAATCAGTTGTTTTTGTAATTGTTTGATCGAATCCTTTTTGATTTCTAATTCTAATATTTAATTTTAAATTAGCAATTTTCTTGTTGTTTTCATCTGTAGCAAATATTTTAATGTTCGCTGTATCATTAAGATTGTATGACTTTTTGTCTGTTACGAACTTCAAATTTACAGTTTGTTTTGTTTCAGGTTTGTTTTCTGATTCTTTAACAATAAGTGTTGTGTTTGCTGAAGAATTTTTGTAGCCGGTTTTTGAAACTGTGGCTTCAATATAATATCTTCCTGGTTTTTCTGGTCTGAATGTGTAGTAACAATTACCGTAGCTATCAGTTCTAAATCTTTTTTCTTGTTTATTATCATTTTCATCAGTGATGCTTAATACTACATCTGCACCTGAAATTCTTCTTGTATTAGTCTTAGAAGTTACAGTTATCATAGAATTTTGGTTCAATTTGATTTCTGTATTGTCCAAATCAACTTTAGTTTCAAAAGCTATTCTGTTATCTTTTACTTCAAAACTTACATTATCTTCGTTAGTATTGCCTTTTGAATCTGTCGCAGTGATATTTACATCGTAAGTTCCAGCTTCATCCAATTCGTCGGCTTTTAAATATAGTATAGATTGTCCACGGTAGTTTGTAGTCAATTCTTTTTCTATTAATTTCTTAGATGGTTTGGTAATTGTGAATTTGACTTTTGCACCTTTTATATTTCGTTTGTTTGAATCTGTTACTACAGCGGAAATATTATTAGTATTACCGATAGATATTGAATTTCTGTAGACATTGGACTTAATATTTACTGCCATATTGCTTTCAGGGCTGTCACCCTCTACATAAATTACAGCAAAGTTTGAAACATTTGAACCGTCTTTTGCTTTGGCAAATATTTTAACTTTACCTGGATTGTTGCACACAACCATAGCATTATCTACTGATGCGATGTTTTCATCTGAACTTTCCCAAGTTATATCGTGATTTTTGGCATTTGCAGGTAATATTCTAGTATCAATTCTGAATTTGTCTCCGACTTTTGCTTTTTTATAGGAAGGATACATAATAATACTTTGTACTTTAACATCTTTGTCAACACTATCATCAATATTTGGCTTTTCATTTTCTAGTACGTTAACTCTGATGTATTGCAAAATTCTAGGATTGTCTGCAGACTTAACAGTTACATAGCATTGTCCAGGATTTAAAGCTCTTATTAATCCAGAATTATCTACAGCACACACATTTGTGTTAGAGGATGACCACATCAATTCCTTGTTTGTAACATTTTCTGGATAAACTTTTGCATTGATTTGTGTGTCTTCTCCTTCTCTTAAAGAAATATTATCTTCTGACACTGTGATTTTATTTACTCTAATTTCTTGATCGGGTTCAGGAACATCTGGTTGTGGAGTAGGATCCACTGGATCAGGGTCTGGTGTTGGATCGATATTGGTTCCTGAATATGGTTTTGTGAAAGCTTTTAAGCATACATTTGCGTTTGCTCTGTTTCTCGCCAAATCAGACCAATTATATCCATCGTTAGAAATAAATGATTGATTGTATCCAGATCTTGCTCTTGAAGAATATCCGTAAATCATAGATTCAATTGGAATAGGGTAGCTGTAACCAGGAGTTGTAAGTTTTACAATTGGTGCAAAATAAGCTCCTGCATTTATTTTTTGTGGATTGAATTTGACAGTTGTATATCCTGCGTTTTCCACAGTTCCACGTGCAACCAAAACTTTATCATTGAAACCACTATTTCCACCGATATTTGTATTTACATAAATTTCGTATTGGGCACCGTTTGATGGAACGAAGAAACCAACCTCGTCGATTTGGCTAGTTCTACTAACAGGACCAAAAATATTTGAAAACCAACCAGTTTGATTGTAGCCGATGCTATCTGTCATTCCTAAATCGTCATAATACCATATGGATTTATTTCTATCTTTTTCCTTTAAAACAAAAATGCAGTTTCCCTTGGAAATGTGAGCATCATAATAGGATACGTGATAATATCCACCTTGATTTCCCCAACGATCGCCCCAACTATTTTTTACAAGCCAAGCGCCGTCTCCAGGTGGGGTTAGCCCGAAATTGTATCTTGAATAATCATCGTCCCATCCTATAATAGTTACAGCGTGATTTTGCCAACCATAACCAGGATTGTAATGACTCATAGTATAGAAATTAGTATAATTTGTGTCACCATTTACAGTTGTGTAAGATGCACCGTATCTCATTATTGCTCTTTTTAATCTATCACGATCTTGATTATTGTTTACATCTGGAATGTACAAAGCTTCCTTCAATTCCTTTGCTGGAAGTAAATTATATGGAGAGCTAAAATCGTAAGCAGAATAAGGATCGTCTTTTTCCCAAATTGGTCCAGACCATCTTGATAGATAAGCTGCAGCGACTGCTCTTGTACCACCTTGATCAGGACCCCAGTCAAAACCATGAGTGTTTCTCAAATGTTTTTCAGAAAAATCTGTGAATTGACCATTCGTGAGCATATTCGATTCTGCAGAACCATAAGTAGCAAACGCCCAACATGATCCGTTTGGTCCCTGAGCTTTTACGGGAGTAACTCTGTTGTGCTGACGCAAATCGTAGTTTGCAGGAATTCCATAAGCCTTTTGTCTTGGAATGTCTTCCTTTTGATTAAACAAATCGTAGTTTGTATTAACCAAGAAAGGATCTTCGTTTGAGCCGTAGTTTTTAGTAGTCTTAGGACTACTCATTTGCCTGCTAAATGCGGGATTACGAGGCGCTTCAGAAAAATCGATTTCTTTTACAGTTAAATCATCGTTTAATTTGAATTTGTTTTGACTTTCTGCAAAACTTGTAGAAAACAGTGATTGCAACGTAAAAACCGCAATAAAAAGCAATAAATTTTTTCTTTTCATATTCAACTCCTTGCAATGATTTTAAATATTAATTCAGGACTAAAATAGTATACATAACACTATTAAGAATTAACAACTATATTATACTACTTTTGGAAGAATAAATATACATCTCGAACAAATTCATAAAAAAGCGGGATATTGTGATTTTCAATCTTTTAATACTGTAGTATGTTAAAATCCATTTTAAAAAATGTAATTTTTTAAATAATTAACGTAAAATTTCCTTAATAATATAGATTTTTTGAAATTATGTGATATAATAAACTCAACAAATACCAAAAACTAAATTAATAAATATCTAGACTTAAAATAACTTTTAAAATTAGAGCATATTTATTAAGGCTATTAATTTAGTAGTATATTTCAATAGGAGGTCGTTATGAAAATCAAAAAAATTCTGAGTCTACTACTAGGAACAGTTCTAGTTTCATCGATGTTAGTTACTGGTCCAACGTTTGCAGATGAAAACAAAAATTCTAAACTAGAATTAAGTCCTGTTGAAAATAGTTTTGAAGAAAATTCCAAGGATGACGAATTGTTAATCTCTCCATTGAAGACATCTTACGATTCAGTTCGTTCAGCATCTAGAGCAGCATTACCAGCAAAATATGATTTGAGAAAAACTAACAGAGTTTCTTCAGTCAAAAATCAAGGACAAAATGGTTCCTGCTGGACATTTGCTACATATGGTTCCATGGAGTCTTATTTAAAATTATTTGGAAAAGAATTTGATTTTAGTGAAAAACACATGAGAAACATGCATGGGTTCGATTGGGGTCCAAATGATGGAGGTAACAGAGATATTGCAACTTCATATCTTGCGAGAGGAACTGGTCCGATTCTAGAAAAGGACGATCCTTACGATGCTTACATCAATGTTTCACCTACAAATGTCAAAAGAGCTTTTGATCTTGATAAAGTTATATATCTTCCAGATGTTCACAATGCAAATGAAACAAATGTTATCAAACAAGCTATTATGGAATACGGTGGAGTGTACACAACTTTAAGTTCTCAAAAATATTACGAAAAGAAAGAGACTAAAAGTTATTACAATCCAGGAAGTGGAAAAGCAGATCACGCAGGAACAATTGTAGGATGGGATGATAATTTTTCAAAAAATTTATTCCAAGCAAAGGCTCCTGGAGATGGAGCATGGATTGTAAAAAATAGTTGGGGAACAAGCTTCATGGATGGCGGTTACTATTACGTATCATATTACGATGGTTTCTGTGGTAAGTCCAATGCAGTCTTCATTCCTCAAAGAAAAGATCCTAATGCTGTAATTTCACAATACGACGATTTCGGAGCAACAAGAAGTGTTGGATACAATATGCAAGGCTACATTGCGAATGTATTTACTTCTGATGAAGATCAAACAATTTATCAAGCAGGTTTGTTCACAGTTGCGATGAATACACAATACAAATTGTACATTGTAAGAGATTTGCAATCTACAGATGATTTGGCAGCCAAAAGAGAAGAAATCGGCAGCGGTGTAATTGAATATCCTGGATATTACACATTGGATACTACACAAATCAAAGTAAAAAAGGGAGAAAAGTTTGCAATAGTAGCGTACATGGATTCATCAGCTGCTAATTACAAATATCCAATGCCTATTGAAATGCCGATTGCAGATTATGCTTCAAAAGCAAAAGCACAAGAAGGTCAATCCTATGTTTCATCACAAGGTGAAAAATGGACTGATTTGACTAAAGAAGTTAAAAACGCAAATGCTTGTATCAAAGCTATCGGAACTACTGGAGAAGTTCTTCCAAGAGATACAGTTCCAGAAGTTGATCCGGATGAAGTAATCGAAGAACCAACTTCAATCACTGTAAAAGAAGGTAGCCAAGGATTCATAAGCGTTAAGAAGAAAGGAAAACTTCACGCGACAGTTCAACCAGAAAAATTTAACAACGATCCAGTTGTTTTTGAATCATTGGATAAAAATGTTGCAGTTGTAAAGAACGACGGAACAGTATATCCAGTAAATGTTGGAAATGCAAATATTTTGATAAAAACAGTCGATGGAAAAATTACACAAAGATTTAATCTATTGGTAGCTCCAGAAGGAATTAGAGTTCCTGATAGAAAAATGATTGAAGTAATAGGGGATAATGATTACGATCCAAAAACAGATCCGGATAATACAGAAATCCCAGTTATACCACCTAAACCACCAATAGATAATCAAGAATTAGATCCTAAAGTTGTTAGAAGTTTGGGAGTATCAGTTCCATCAGTGACTATCAAACAAGGCGATAAGTTTAATTTGGATCCAAAAATTTTAACTTATCCACAAACTGCTACAAGAAATTTTGATTTTAGTATAAGTAACACTGACATAATTGACATTGATTCAAAATCAGTGATTACTGCTAAAAAAATTGGAAGAACAAAGGTAGATATAAAAACAAAAGAAGGATTACAAACAAGCATTACAATAATTGTAATACCAAAAGAAAAAGGCGAAATTACTGTTGAAAAGTTTGCACCATCTAAAAGACACGCTGGTATATTCACTGTATTTATAGATGTAAAAGAAGGAGACAGAGGATATTCTGGTCCAGCAAAATTAACAGTAAAAAGTGGCAATAGAAAATTAACTAGGACAATATATTTCAACTCAGGTCATGCACAATCTAAATTCCACGGAGGTCAATTTGGAGTGTGGAGAAAAGATTTCGAAGCGACTATAACTATTAGAAATCACGAAGAGACCATAAAATTTGGGTTTTAATCAATAACGGGTAGTGCCGATTGTTAAACAAAATATTTAGTTCATAGGAGGGAAATATGAAACATTTAAAGAAATCATTAGCAATGATTTTAGTGTTCGCTATGACTTTTATAGCTGTTGCACCTTTGAGTGAAGTTTTCGCAGATTCTTTGGAAGTACAACAAGAAGAACCTAAACTTGAAATCTCAGAATTAAAAGAAGGTTTGACACAAGCTGTAAAATCAGTTGAAGACATAGAACCAGCTGATGAAAAGTACAAGGAAGTTATGGATCAGTTTTATGAAGCACATGATTTCTTAGACAAAGAAATCAAAGTAGCTGAAATGAAACAACGCCAAGCAGTAGGAAGTGCAGAAGCTGTAGGAGCATTAGAAAACACAATCTATGATTTATCTACAATTCCAGTAAGAGTACAATTGATGATTAGAATTGGTAGAGCAATCAGATTTGCAACTACTGAATTATCTAACAAAGTTGTAGCAGCTCACACTAAAATAACAGAATATATAATAACTGGTTTATTATATGCTGTTAATCCTTTTGCTAGTGAAGCTCAAATTATGGATTACATCCAAAAATTTGATCAATTGGAACAAGAATTGTTAGCTTATCCTGATTTAGGGCCAAATGATATAGCCACTATCTACAAAAAAGCTGCAGTTTGGAGAGAAATCAGAGAAGCTAAAAAAGTACGTGCTTCAAGAACAAGATTTGGTAATTCATTTATCGTAAGAGAATTAAGTGAAGAAATTTCAAAAACAGTAGGATTGCAATTCAGAATCACAGTAAAATGTGGTGAATTAGACGAACAAGTTAAGAAACTTCACGAAGCAATGGAAAAAATTACTGGACCAAAAATCAAGGCTGAAAAAATTGAATTTAAAGAAGGCAACATGGGAGCCATCTCAATCAACAAAACAACAACAATCAGCCCAATAGTAAGACCTAACGAAGTTAAAGACAAAGAAGTATTCATCTACTCATCAAATGCATTCATGGCAAGAGTCGTTGGAAAAACAATCATTCCACTAAGAACTGGAACTGTTATGATTACAGTAGTTTCAAAAGATGGATATGCAAAATCAAACTTTGAACTTCACATCGTAGAACCTGGTCACAGCGTGGAAGGAATTCCATTCTTACAAGCTACAGGAGAAAACTCAGAATACCTTAACACTAATACAAATGGTGGCGGGGTAGTTGGAGATAACTCTTCAGTTGGAAAAGATCTTTATGAAGTTAAAAATATTGGTTTCTCAGTAAAATCTACTACATTAAAAATTGGAGATACATTTGATTTAGCATCAAAGACATTTGTATTCCCTGAAAATGCATTAGAAAAAGAAGTTTCTTACAAATCAGACAACGAAGCTATCGCAACAGTTAATGAAAAAGGAACAATCGAAGCAGTTGCAGAAGGATCAACTACAATAACGGCAACTACAAAAAACGGAGTAACTAATAAATTCAAACTAAACGTAATCAAAAAAGTTGACAAAGACGAATATCAAATAACAGAAATCAACCCTTCAGAAAGAAAAGCTGGAATATTCTCAATCGAATTCAAAGCAACTAAAAATGGTAAAAAGTACAACGGACCAGCAAAAGTAACAGTGTCAAACACTAAAAAAGCAATTGAAAGAGAAGTTTACTTCAACAACGGAGTTGCATCAGTTAAATACAACGGATTTGAATTTGGAACATGGGTTAAAGATTTCAACGTTAAAATCGAATTAAAAGACCAAGTAAAAACATTTGAACTAAATTATTAGGAGATGAAAAATATGTTAAAAAAAGCATTATCAGTAGTATTACTATCTAGTATGTTATTGGGAACAGTAGCACCAGCAGTATCTTATGCACAAGAAGATAAACTTGAAATCGTTCAAGGCGCAGAAGAAACTGAAAAATTAGGAATTGATGAAGCAGAAGTTTACAAAAGACAAATCAAATCAATTCAAAACGAAGTTAACTCAATCCAAGTTAAAAGAGAAGACGAACAAGAAATGGTTGACAAATTCAACGAAACTTCTCTTGAAATCAGCGACAAAATAGACCAAACAGCAGTAGGAATGGGAGTAGCAGATATTTATGATTTATCATCTATTCCACAAAGATTATTGTTATTGGGAAGAATGGGAAGAGCAATCAGATTCGCTACAACTCAATTAAGATACAAAGTAGATGCAGCACATGCAGAAATCGCTGAATATATCTTCGGAGGATTTGTAATCGCAGCATCTCCATTCCACACAGTTGAAGACATGAAAGTTTACATGGCACAATTCGAAGCATTATCACAAAAATTACTTAGCTACCCAGATGCTGGATTGAATGATACTGCAAACATCTATGTAAGATCTGATTTGGATCACAAATTAGCAAAAGCTAGATCATTAAAATATCACGAATTGAAAAATATGTCTGATGCAGTAATCAAAAAATTAAACGCTGAAATCAGTGAAATTACAGCTTTAAGATTAAGACCACAAGCAACTGTAGCTGAAATTTACCAATTAGGCGATAGATTAGACCAAGCAGTATTCGAAGCATTAAACAGTGAAGATTACAGAGCTACAAAAACAGAAATCGAAACATTAAAAGAAGCTATGAACAAAGCTATAAGAGCTAGAAGACATGGCGACAAGAGAGTTGAAGTTGGTAAAGCAATTGACCGTGCAAAACAAGAATTGGCAAAAATCAGACCATCAAGTGTTATTGCAGCTCAATTAGTACAACAATTCCAATCTTACTATGAATAAAATTTATTAAGATTAGAAAAATAAACTAAAATGGATGTTCCTCATTATAAATGAAACATCCATTTTTATTTTTGTCATAAGTAAAATTGGATTTATTAATAAGTTTAAATTATAATATTATAGTAATCTGTAAACTTAAATTAATTACTAGAGGGGATAAGAAGTGGAAAACTTAAGTCAAGATATCACTATATTCAAAGCTGATGCATTTGAAATTTTGCCGAAATTAAAAGATGAAAGTGTAGATGTAATTCTGACGGATCCACCATATTTTTTATCAAATGGAGGAATAACCTGTAAAGGTGGTAAGATAGCTTCTGTTGACAAAGGAAATTGGGATAAACCTAAAATACCAATTGAAACATTTTATGAAGAATTTCTTATACAAGCCAAGAGGATTTTAAAGCCAAATGGTACTATATGGGTTTTTGGAAGCATGCATAATATTTATTGTATAGGATATTTTTTGCAAAAATTGAATTTTAAAATTTTAAACAATATAACTTGGGAAAAATCAAATCCGCCACCAAATATGTCCTGTAGGATGTTTACTCACTCAACAGAAAATATTATTTGGGCTAGAAGAGAATACTCTAGTAAACATTACTTTAACTATGACTTGATGAAAAAAATTAACGGTGGTAAGCAAATGAAGGATGTATGGATTACACCAGTAATAAAAAAGAGTGAGAAAGTATTTGGTAATCATCCTACTCAAAAACCAATTAAAATAATTGAAAGAATTTTATTAGCTTCATCAAAAAAAGGAGACACTGTACTTGATTGTTTTATGGGTTCCGGCACAACTTTAGAAGCTTGCATTAATTTAAATAGAAAAGGTATCGGAATAGAATATGAAGAAGAATATTACGAAATAGCAAGAAAAAGATTATTGAATGCGTTGAGAAAGTAAAGGTGAATAGTTATGGATTATTATGAATTTAAAAAAATAGATACGCATAATAAAATTAATTATTTTTTAGATACACTTAGTTTAACTAATAGAACTCCAGAATATTATGTTAATTGGAAAAAGGTTACAACAAATACTAGAGAATTTGAAATTGAATTAAATACATTAAATTACTTAATTGGAAAAGATGATATATTAAATGAAGCTAGAAATTTATTTAATAAACAACCTGATTTATTAAGGACAATACCTATTTTATTAGGGTGTAGAGATAGATATATTAATGTTCTTTTTATTAACGAAAATGAAATGAATATTGAAGGAATAGACTTCAATAATATTGACATTACAAATATTGAAAGATATATAGATTTTATCAATGAATCTGGACTTTTTAAGTTTATGAAATATCATGCAAATAGAAGTTTAGTTGACTATGTTTACGGAGTGGAAACAGGAATTGATTCTAATGCTAGGAAAAACAGATCTGGTAAAACAATGGAGTCAATTTTAACAAAAATTTTAAAAGATATTGCAGATAAATATGGGTTTGAACATTTAGAACAAGCTACATCTAGTAAAATTTATGATTCTTGGGGTATTAAAGTCCCTGTTGATAAATCAGCAAGAAGATTTGATGGAGCACTGTTTAATCCATTTAAAAACAAAGTTTATGTATTTGAAACTAATTATTATGGAGGAGGAGGTTCTAAATTAAAATCTGTTGCAGGTGAATTTAGAACATTAAATAATTTGATTGAAAGCTCTGTTGATGATGTAACTTTTATTTGGATAACAGATGGTCAAGGATGGAAAACTTCGAAGATTCCTATGGAAGAAGCTATGGAAAGTATTGAACATATTTATAATTTGAAAATGATTGAAGATGACTATTTAGAGTGTGTACTAGAAAAAAGCAAGGAGATATGATTGACAAATAATAAATTAATACCATTTACAAAATGGACGGGAGGAAAAAGACAGTTAATACCAGAGTTAAGAAAAAATATGCCAAAAGCATATAACAATTATTATGAGCCATTTGTAGGTGGTGGAGCATTATTTTTTGAAATTAAGCCAAATAATGCAATCATCAATGATATTAATTCAGATTTGATAAGATGCTATACGTCAATAAGAGATAACCCTTATGAATTGATTAGTTTATTAAAAGAACATTCGGAAAAAAACAACAAGGAATACTATTTAAAAATCAGGGAGCTTGACAGAAAATTAGAATACGAATGTTTATCGGATGTTGAAAAAGCAGCTAGAATGATGTATATGCTCAGGGTAGATTTTAATGGATTATATAGGGTAAATAGTAAAGGACAATTTAATGTTCCTTATGGTAAATATAAGAAACCAAAGATAGTTAATCATGAGTTACTAGAAAATATAAGCAAATACTTAAATTCGTCATCAATAGAAATACTTAACGTTGATTTTACTGAGGCTGTAAATTCTGCAAATGAAGGAGATTTTGTGTATTTCGATCCTCCATATATACCAATTTCAAAAAGTAGTTCATTTACATCATATACAAAAGATGGATTTAATTTAGAAGATCAAATTAAGTTAAGAGATACTTTTATAGAACTTGATAAGAAGGGAGTTTTTGTAATGCTATCCAATTCAGCTTCTCCAAAAGTTTATGAACTATATAAAGACTATTCAGATAAGATAAAAGTTGTAGGTGCAAAGAGAATGATCAACTCAGTATCCTCAAAAAGAGGGAAAATTGATGAATTGATTATAACAAATTATTAAGATGTTTAATATTTTTAAATTAAAGAAGATGCTTATCAGAGATTAGATGAGCATCTTCTTTTTAGTAAAATTACAAAACTATCTAACAACGACGGCGTATTTTTTGATGTTGTATCTGCTATCAAAAAGTGAGCGGGATATCCAATATCCGTCTGGTTTATCTTCTGCTGGATCTACTATGTGCATTCTGTTTTTGTCGTAGCCATCTACTACCATTACGTGTGCGTTGTAAAGTGCATTTTTGCCCCAGAAATAATCTTTGAATGTTGGATTTCTGAATTTATACGTAGCAAAGAATATTACAGGGTTTCCTTTTGAGATTTCTTCTCTTATATATTCTGAAGATTTGCTAGAAATATTTTCTGCGTTTGCGTATTTGTTAGCCCATTTTGTTAAAGGTTCTGGAAGTATTGATTGGTAAATTCTTTCATCGATATTAAAAGGAGAACCCGCAAATCCGTTATTCGGGTTGTTGTCTTTTGCTAGTGGCATTTCTTTTATAAATTGGTTAATATTCGTGTTAGTTTTAATGTTTTTGTAGTGGAGACATTGAAGTAATGATGCTGCTTCGCATCCCATTGGCAAACCTGCTTTGTTTTGGTTGATTTGAGATACATTTAATAATACGTAGTCTTTTTTAGGTGGAGTTTTTCCGATTATTTCATTATATTTATGATGAAGTCCACCACCGATTAATGTTATTTTATTTGGATTTAATTTATTGAAGAAATTTTTCTCTGTTATTGTTAGATTGTTTTTTGTTGATGCAAATATTATCGGACTTTTTTCATTTGCTGCAAATGGTGCCACTGTAACGCAATCTATCAATTCAGAAAATCTTTGATCGCCGTTTTTGGCTAAGAAAATAGATTTTGAATTTTTGAAAAATGTGTCGGCTATTTTCATACTTGTATCATTTCTGTTTTTTCCATAAATGATTATTGGATTTGGGAAATTTTTGGATAATTTTGCTGTAGCTCCGCCTATTAGATATGTGTTATTGAATGTATAGTTTCCATGTTTTTCTTTAAATGATTTTATATCATTTCCTACGAATAAAATTGGACTATTCATACGACATGCAGCTGCACTGACACTTGCTGAATCTACGATTGATTTGGTAGAGTGAACTAAAAATGCATTGTCGAACTGTTTTGTTTGGTTGAGATTAGAAAGTTCTTTTGCTATTTCAAATGATGTATCAATTCTGTCTTTTCCAGATATTCTTCTTACATTATAACCTTGTTTTATTAGATTTGTTTCTTGTGATTTGGAAATACTTTGAGTGCCACCTACAAGTATAATATTTGTAGATTTAAGTCTTTGGATTTCTTTTAATGTAGATTGGTTAATTTTAGCAAAATCTGTTAAAAGTATCGGGCTATTTATTTTATGTGCCAACACTCCTACTGACAACGAATCTGCAATTTTTTCTGAATTTACTATTATTGCTGTGGTGGATGTTTTAGGATGCGAAATCTTTGATATTTGTAGGGCTGTTTCGTATCTATTTTCACCCTCTATTGATACTTTTTCGATTTGCTTTTTTGAAAATGTTGGCGTTGATATTGAAAGTGCTAATATAAATGCCAATACAACGATTTTAAAATTTTTAAAGTTTTTCATTTTTAACTCCTAACCTAAAGATCTAAGGGGTCCGATATATTCAAGCTCACTCCATCCAATATATACTCTTGTAAGATGAGGAAAGAATACTGAAATTATTTTGAAAAGCAAATCCTCTTGTCCGTAGACTCTTACTTGTGAGTAGTTTAGATGCAAAATTACAAAGAAATTTATTATTGGAATTAGTAGTGCCAGGGATGCGATTCCTGTTCCATAAACTATTTTGAACAATAGCCAGATATTTAATAATGGTACAAAACTCCACAGTCCAAATATTCCAGCTTTTTCAAACATTTTCCACAATCCTATTGCATTTATTACATATAAAAATAATACAATTGTTGTTGTAATCACTTTAATCACTCCTTTATATTATTATAGCATTTTTAAAACAATTTATTGGCATTAGCGTGAGAAATTTTGTATAATTTTTATAAATATTTGACAAATTATTAAAAATATATTATTATAATTCTATTAAAAGCTGTGATCAGAACGGAATATTTTGATTGATTTTACAGAGAATCCTGTATGGTGAGAGGGATAAATTAAGAAATATTCGAATCATCTGAAAGAAGCTCACAGATCTAATAGGTTTGTGCGTATTACTTGACGTTACAAGAAATGAGAGGTTTACACAATTAGGGTGGTACCGCGGTTTATTCGTCCCTTGGAATTAATTTTCCAAGGGATTTTTTAATTATTTTATAAGGAGATTTGTTTATGAAAAAGTTTAAGGAGCTTTCTAAGAAACCTGTTAAGGAACGTGAACAGGCTACTAGTAAGTATTGGAAAGAGATTGATCTTTTGAATGAAACTTACAACAGTAGAGATGAAGAAAATAGATATGTATTTTACGATGGCCCTCCAACTGCAAATGGGAAACCAGGAATTCATCACGTTATAAGTAGAACTTTAAAAGATATGACTTGCAGATACAAAACTATGCAAGGATACAAAGTTTATAAAAAAGCTGGTTGGGATACTCATGGTCTTCCAGTTGAGATCGAAGTTGAAAAGAAACTTGGTCTTCACGATAAAAAAGAAATCGAAAATTACGGAGTAGAAAAGTTCAACGAAGAATGTAAGAAATCTGTATTTTCTTACAGAGAAAAATGGCAAGAAATGTCAGATAGAATGGCATACAATGTAGATATGGATGATCCATATATTACTTTGGACAATAATTACATTGAATCAGTATGGGCATTGCTTGATAAAATGTACAAGGACGGATTGATTTATGAAGGAGCGAAAATTCTTCCATATTGTCCGAGATGTGGTACTGGTCTTGCATCACACGAAGTTGCCCAAGGATATGAAAATATCAAAACTACAACAGGATATGTTAAATTCAAAAGAAAAGATGCAGATGAATATTTCTTGGCATGGACTACAACTCCTTGGACATTGCCATCAAATGTTTGTTTGACAGTACATCCTGATATTGACTATATTTTGGCAGAAAAAGACGGAGAAAAAATATATCTTGCAAAAAACAAAGCACACGATTTGTTGGGTCACGAAGGCGAAGACTACACTTTAATCAAAGAATTAAAAGGTAAAGACATGGAGTATATGGAATACGAACAACTTTTACCTATTTATGATGTTAACAAAAAAGCATTTTATGTGACTTTGGCAGATTATGTAACTGTTGAAGATGGTACAGGAATTGTTCACACAGCGCCAGCTTTTGGGGAAGACGACTATCAAACAGGAAGAAGATACGATTTGCCATTAATCAATCCTGTTGATGAAGAAGGAAAATTCGTTGGCGGTCCATGGGATGGTCAACAAGTTATGGATACAGATCCAGAAGTTTTACAAAGATTAAAAGAAGAAAACAAATTATTTAGGAAACAAAAAATTGAACACAATTATCCTCACTGCTGGAGATGCCACACACCACTTATCTATTATTCAAAACCATCATGGTACATTGAAGTTAGCAAATTAAAAGATAAATTAGTTGAAAACAATAACGGTGTGAACTGGTATCCAGATCATGTTGGAGAAGGAAGATTTGGAAATTGGCTAGAAAATATTAAAGACTGGGCAATTTCTAGAAACAGATACTGGGGAACTCCATTAAATATTTGGAAATGTGATAAATGTAATCATACACTTTCTGTTGGTTCAAGAAAAGAATTAAAAGAGTTAGCTATCGAAGATATAGATGAAAATATCGAACTTCACAGACCATACGTTGACGATGTTCACATTAGATGTCCAGAATGTGGCGAAATAATGACTAGAGAAAAAGACGTCATTGACGTTTGGTTTGACTCTGGAGCTATGCCTTTTGCACAACAACACTGGCCATTTGAACATACAGATGATTTTGATAAAGTGTTCCCAGCAGATTTTATCAACGAAGGAATTGACCAAACACGTGGATGGTTCTATTCATTGTTAGCTATTTCTACAATGATTACAGGAAAAGTACCATACAAAAATGTTTTGGTAAATGATTTAATCTTGGATAAAGATGGAAAGAAGATGAGTAAATCGAGAGGAAACACAATTGATCCGATTGAACTATTCGACAAATACGGAGCAGACGTTGTTAGATTCTACTCACTTTATGTATCTCCACCATGGATTCCAACAAAATTTGATGTAAGTGGTTTACAAGAAGTTGAAAGTAAATTCTTCAGATCATTCAGAAACACTTATAACTTCTTCCAAATGTATGCAACAACTGATGAAACAGACCCTACAGAATATTTTGTAGAATACGAAGACAGAGCTGTAATTGACAAATGGATTTTGTCTAAGTTTACAAATCTACAAAAATTCTACTTTGAAAATATGGATCAATTTGAATATACAAAAGTTGCAAGAGAAATTTCTAACTTTGTAATAGAAGATTTATCAAACTGGTACATCAGACGTAACAGAAGAAGATTCTGGAAAACAGAAATGGATGATGACAAAAAAGCTGTTTACAACACAACTTACGAAATATTAGTTGGACTTACAAAATTAATTGCTCCATTTACTCCATTTATAGCAGAAGAAATGTATCACGATTTAACAGGCGAAAAATCAGTTCACTTAGCTTATTTCGATAAGGTAAATGAAGATTTAATCGACAATAAATTAGAAGAAAAGATGGAAATGGTAAGAACTTTTGTAACTCTTGCAAGAGCTTCTCGTGAAGAAGTGAATATTAAAGTTCGTCAACCATTGAAGAAAATCGTCCTAGATGAAAGATTTAAGGATAAGATTGAAGAGTTCAAGGATTTAATCAAAGAAGAAATCAACTTAAAAGATATCGAATACAAGAAGGATTTATCAGAATTCATGAATTACGAACTAAAACCTAACTTCAAAGTTGCAGGTAGTATTCTTGGTAAACACATCAAATCTTTTGGAAATTATTTGAAAGATATAAACGCCAAGGATTTCGTATCAAAACTAGACAAATCAGATTTGAATATTAAATTAGACGATGAAGACATTGATATCAAGAGAGATTACGTTGATGTAAGAATTAATTCCAAAGAAGGATTCGATGTGACAATGCAAGGAGATTATTTTGTAATCTTGGACACAGAAATCACTGATGAATTATTGATGGAAGGATATGCGCGTGAACTTGTAAGTAAAGTTCAACAAATGAGAAAATCAAATGACTTTGATGTTTTAGATAATATCATCATCAAAATCAATCCTACAGATGATATTAAAAAAGCAATTGAACAATATGAAGACTTCATAAAAGATGAAACATTGACTGTCGATATAATTATTGATGAAAATGTAGATGGTGAAGATGTTGATTTGAATGGAGAAAATGTTAGAATTGAAGTTATAAGAAAATAACGAATTAGCCTACTGATTAATTTCGGTAGGCTTTTTTGCACTCAAAAGTATACAAAAAGTCAACAAGTGAAAAAACTAATTGAAACTGTACTACACTAATGGTATACTTTTATCAGATGAGGTGCAACATGAAAAACAAAAACACGATTTTAAGAGCGATTTTAGTATTTGCATTTAGTGTAGTAGTAATTTTTTTCATAAAAAACAAAATTGGAGCAGATGATGCTTTTGATGTAATAAAAAAGATAGGACCAGTTTTCATAGCAGCATGTGTTCTGACTATGTTTATGTTTTTTCTATTGGAAGCTATATCATACAAATATCTTCTAAGTATACAAGGTTATGATGTATCATTTACAAGGTGTTTCGGATATACATTTACTGATTATTTTTTCAGTATGATATCTCCAGGTGGTAGCCTTGGACAACCGTTACAATATCACACAATGAGGACGGATAACATTGATTCATTGACTACAATTAATTCACTACTTTCTTTTAATTGGATTTATCATTTGTCTATGGTAATTATTTTCTTTGTAGCAATGATTTTTGGATTAGTAGGTAAAATTGCGGCGATTTCTGAATTTAAATACTTGGTTATGTATGGAATAGTGTGTCAATTGGTCTTGGTAATCGGTATAGGATTTTTGATGTTTGATAGTGAATTGGCGGCTAGAGTAATTAGATTTTTTAACACGGTATTTTCTAAATTTAAACTTTTGAGACGTTTCAGTAAATCAGAAGAAGATATTACAAAAACAATTGAAGAACACAAAAATTTCGGAAAATTTTTGATAAATAACAAAAAAGTTTTTGCGAAATTATTGTGCATTTCGATTCCGATGCTTTTGTTTTCATTTGCAATTCCTGCAATCTTATACAAATCATTTGGACTAAATTCATATAATTTTATGACTCTGGTTCTGATCCAAGCTGTGGTTACAATTTCATTCGAAAGTGTTCACATTCCTGGAGGTGTAGGAGTTATCGAAGGTAGCATGATGCTTGTGTATTCTTCTTTTATGCCAAAATCATTGGCATTTAGTATTATGGCAATCAATAGATTTGTTACATTTTACTTAGCGGTTCCTTTTGCAGGGCTATACTTTTTATTAGTGAAGACTAATCGTAAAAATTATCAGAAAAACAACAGTCTTATAAAACTGAATCAAGAACAGTAGATCGATCTATTAATTTAGATCGATTTTTTTATTAAAAAATGATACGTGTTAAATATTTTTTTAATCAAATGGGTATATTATATATGGTCAATATATTTGGTGCATGATATTGTACTTATTAAAAATAACAAATTTTATCATTGATTTTGAGAGGGCTTATGATATGATAAATAAAAGAAATATTTTTTTAAGTACATAATGAAAAGCTTTTATTTATGAAAACAAATCCGTATTTTATGGATTTTATATATAAAAAATTTTATAAGGGGTGAAAGGTTTGAAAGAGTTTTATAATAAGTATTTTATGAAACAAAAAATGATGCATCCTGTTATGTTTGCTCTTTTGCCGATTGCTGTAGTGGCGATATATTTTTATGGGCTAAGAGTGTTAGCTTTGTTTTTGCTAAACATAATTGTTGCATGCCTTGTTGAATATTTATCTAACGCGAAGATATTCAAAAGAAACAAAATATCTGAAGCAGCTATTGTCACATCCTGTTTGTATACAATGACATTACCACCATCTATTCCTTTTTGGATTTCAGCGGTTGGTATAGCGTTTGGTATATTTTTCGGGAAGATGGTTTTTGGAGGATTTGCAAAAAATGTTTTCAATCCAGCCTTAGTGGCTCGTGTATTTATTTATGTTAATTTTCCTCAACAAATGACTATTTATTGGAACAAAGCTGTAGGAGGTTTTCCTGGAGGATTTGGAACTTATTTAACTCAATCATTGGATTCTATGACACAACCAACTCCAATGACAGCTTTCAAAGTTAACTCAGCATTTGAAACAATCCCAACGTTAATCATGGGACAAATTCCCGGCGTTATCGGTGAAACTTGTAAAGTTTTAATTATAATTGGGGCAATTTACTTGATTTATAAAAAAGTTGCAAGTTGGCAAATTATGGCAGGAAGTGTACTTGGTTTTTGCGCATTAAGTTTAATTTTTAACGCAGTAGGTGTAACCTCTGTTCCTAATCCTATTTACGGAATGTTAATGGGAGGATTCTTATTCGGTACAGTGTTCATGGCGACAGATCCAGTATCTGCAGCTAAGACTCCAATTGGTAAATGGATTTATGGTTTCATAATAGGAATTGTAACTGTAATTATAAGAGGATTTGCACTATTTGCAGGTGGTGTTATGTTTGCAGTTCTTATTGGCAATACTTTTGCACCAATAATTGATTATTGTGTAAATAAAGTTAAAGCTAATAAAAAAGCAAAAGCAAATAAGGAGGTCAAGGTTAATGGCTAAGAAAAAATCAGTCGTATATCCAGTAATTTTTATGTTGGGATTAACACTAGTTTTGACATTAGCGTTGGCTTTGTTAAATCATGTTACAACTCCTACAATAGAATTCAATCAAGATATCGAATTAAAACAAAAAATTTTAAATGTATTTAATATCTTACCTGAAGATACTTCTGCATCAAACATTGACAAGACTTTTAAAGACAATGTCGAAGAAGAAGACTATAAAGGCAATAAACTTTACATTTTAAAACAAGATGGCGAAGAAAAAGCTTATGCAGTTCCTATCAACGGACCTGGTCTTTGGGGTTCAATCAGTGGATATGTAGGAATAACTAAAGATATGAAAAAACTTGTTGGAATAGAATTCATTAAACAAGACGAAACTCCTGGTTTGGGTGGACGTATTACAGAAGATGAATACAAAAACCAATATAGAGATTTGGATATTTCAAAGCCAGTTGACGGTAAAATTGTAATCAATAAACCAGCAAACGGCGGTAACATTGATGCTATAAGTGGTGCAACTCAAACATCTACATTTGTTGTTAATATGATTAATGAAGATGTGAATGAGTTTATTGAGAATGGAGGTAAATAATGGCTAATTCAAATAAATATACTAAATTATTGAAAAATGGATTGCTTGATGACAACCCTGTTCTTATTCAAGTTATTGGAATTTGTTCCACATTAGCAGTAACAAACTTGTGTATGAACTCCTTGGTTATGGGACTCGCCCTAGCGTTTGTTACAGGATGTTCATCGTTTTTGATTAGTTTACTTAGAAAAGTAACTCCAAAACACATTCGTATGATGGTTCAAGTATTTATTATTTCGTTCTTCGTAATAATAGTTGATATTTTCTTAAAGGCTTACATGCCAGAAATGAGTAAAACATTAGGACCTTATGTTGGATTGATTATTACCAACTGTATAATAATGGGACGTGCAGAAGCATTTGCTATTAGTAACGATCCTGTAAGTAGTTTTGTAGATGGTGTGGCATCAGGTTTGGGTTATACTGTAGTTCTTGTGCTTATAGCTTTAGTCAGAGAATTGTTGGGATTCGGTAGTGTATTTGGATTCAGAATAATGCCTGAAAGTTTTGTGCCTTGGACAATGATGGTTATGCCACCGGCAGCATTCTTCATTTTACCTATTGTTATGTGGATTGCTAATGCTCATCTTAAAAAGGAAGGAGATGCTAAGTAATGACAATTAGTCCTTTAGTTATATTTTTTGCATCAATCTTTACTTCGAACATGATTTTCTCAAACTTTTTGGGGATGTGTTCATTCATAGCAGTAAGTAAAGAAATTGAAACTGCAACAGGATTGGGAATAGCTGTAACATTCGTATTGACAATCACAACTATAATCAACTTTTTCTTATACAAATTAGTTGTTAGATTTAATATAGAATATTTGAGATATATAATATTTATTATATCGATAGCAGCATTTGTTCAATTATTGGAAATGATTTTGGAAAAATACATTCCGAACTTGTATTACGCATTGGGAATATTCTTGCCACTTATCACAGTAAACTGTGCGATTTTAGGGGTAAGTTTGTTCATGGTAATCAGAAACTACAATTTCTTGCAAACAGTTGGATTTGCAATAGGAAGTGGACTTGGTTGGATGCTAGCAATTGTATCAATGGCAGGAATTAGATCCAAAATCAAAGATTCATCTGTGCCAAAAGGTCTCCAAGGATCTCCTCTAACTTTAATTATAACTGGAATCATGGCGATGGCATTCATCGGATTCTCTGGTATAGTTCAAATATCATAAGGAGGAATCATGGGACAAATAATTATTACAACAATTGTAGTGTCTGTGTTGTGTGCATTATTTGCATTGTTGCTTTCATTTGCAGATAAATACATTGCAGATTATGGTGAAGTAAAACTAACTATTAATAACGATAAAGAATTTACGGTAGATGGTGGAGATAGTTTATTATCTACACTTAGAAACCAAAAAGTATTCATTCCTTCAGCTTGTGGGGGGAAGGGATCATGTGGTTATTGTAAGGTGAAAGTTTTGGATGGAGCAGGTCCTGTACTTGCTACAGAAAAACCAATGTTAACAGAAGATGAACTTAACGATAGCGTTAGATTATCTTGTCAGGTAAAAGTTAAAAAAGATATTTCGATTCAAATTCCAGAAGAATTATTTAATGTAAAAGAATACGAAACAACTCTTGTTGAAAAGTTACCTTTGACTGATAGAATAACTAAGTTTAGATTTGAACTTCCAGAAGGAGAAACAATCAAATTTAAGCCAGGTCAATATGTACAATTAAAAGCAGAAGAATATCCAAAAGGCGATGGATATGAAGGATCAGATGAAGAAGTATTCAGAGCATATTCTATTGCATCTAGTATTAGAGATGAAAAACATATAGAATTGTTAATTGGTTATACCAAGGGTATCTGTACAACTTATTGCCACAAAGTTCTTAAAGAAGGCGATAAGGTTACTATTAATGGTCCTTATGGTGATTTCTACTATCATGATGAAGATACTGAAATTATATTGGGAGCAGCTGGAACTGGCTTCGCACCAATAAGATCTATCCTTAACCATATGAGAGATCATGATGTTAAGAGAAAAGCAAGATTCTACTTTGGGGCCAAAACTCCAGATGATTTATTCTTGTTAGATGAATTGAAAGAATTTGAAGAAGATTTGTACGATTTCAAATTTATCCCAGTATTGTCAAGAACAACTCCTGAAATGAATTGGGAAGGAGAAACTGGACATGCTGACGATGCAATCAAGAAATATTGCAAAGAAACTGGTAAGAACAGCTCAGCTTACCTATGCGGTTCACCAAGAATGATAGAGTCTTTGACAAAAGCATTGAACGAAGTTGGAGTAACTGACGACAGAATTTATTACGATAACTTCTAAAATACAAAGATCGATTGAAAACTGATTGTGAGTCAGAATTCAATCGATCTTTTTTTAGATAAATTTAGTTCTAAATTTGTTTGGTTTGATTTTTGGTGTTTCTTCGCTGTGACCTAAAGCAAGTGCACAAGTTATTTCATAATCTTCATCGATGTCTATAGATTGTAAGAATTTTCTAATGTGTTCGCTATCATAAGAATCATAAAATTGATTAATCCATACATTTGCTACATTTAGTTCACAAGCTTTTAACATCATATTTTGCATTATACATCCACAGTCGAATTTTCTATTTCTGTTATCGTGTGGACTCAAAATCAAAATCATATTTTTGCAATTATAAAATCCGTTGTAGTTTTCATTGTTTAAGTGCTTTCTGATGTATTTTAATAAGCTTTCCATTGTACTATCATCAGAAATAGCGACGATTATGTTGTCTTGTTTATTCATACCGGTTGGAGCATAGGTTCCAGCTTCTACGATTTTTTTCATATCTTCTATTGATACTTTTTTAGATGTAAATTTTCTTCTCGATCTTCTGTTTTTGATAATATCCATAATTGCCTCCTATATGTTATAATTTTAATACTGGAGGAGATATTTTGCAATTTGTTAAAACAAAAGAAGATTGCCAAAATCTAATGGATGTCGTCGCTGACACTGCAAGAATTTTGCTCGAGAGTGGTGCAGAAACATATCGTGTAGAAGATACAGCTTTTAGAATGAGTAAAAGTATTCAAAAAGTTAATAAAATAAATGTATTCGTATCTTATACATGTATAATTATATGTTTGAGTTTTGATTTTGGAGATCTTGTTACTATGAGAAGAACAATTCCAAAGGCGACAAATTTGTGGAAAATTCATCAAATCAATAATTTTTCCAGAAATTTTGTAAAAGATGTGTACACTTTGGATGAATCAATAGAAATAATAAACAAAATAGATAATAGAGCTGTAGATAAAAAATTGTACATCCTAGGGGCATCCGCAGCTTCAGGATTATTTGCACATTTATTAGTAGGTGGCATTATTGAACCTGTCGTAGCTTTCTTTATATCTATATTAGAAATGCTAGTTTTTAGATTTTTTCAACGAAAAGAAAACCCACAATTTGTTAATACATATATTACAGTTGCGTTTATGACATTTCTAACTTTAGTTACATTGAAAATTTTTGGAATGTTTAGTGTGGCTTTGGATATGAACAGTATTATCGTTGGATGTATCATGCCGTTTGTTCCTGGCGTTTCCATTACAAACTCTGTAAGAGATGTACTTAGTGGGGACTTATTATCTGGGATAAGTTCTATGATTAACGCTGTGATTACAGCGTTGAGTATAGCTCTAGGTGTTGGTAGTATATTGTATTTTGCGGTTATGATGGAGGCGATTTAATGATATATATAATTATAGAATCAATCATTTCATCATTTGCCACATTAGGATTTTCGCTATTTTACGATTCACCAAAAAGGTCTTATAAAATAGTTATGGTATCTGGATTTGTAGCGTGGTTTGTTTACAAATATTTAACAATGATTTTAGACAATAAATTTATCGCAGCTCTGTTTGCATCAATTGCTGTAGGAATAATAGGAGAGATAGCTTCAAGAAAAGTTCACATGCCAGTTACAGTTTTTGTAATACCAGGAATAATTTCTTTAGTTCCAGGGGCAGATATGTATTACACAATGTATTACACAATTCAGCAAAATTCTAAACTAGCTTTTTCACATGCGAGAAATGCTATGTTATTTGCCGCCAGTATAGCTCTTGGAATACTTGTAGCATCCTTATCATCTAAGTCGATTAAGCATAATACAATAGAGCATTTACAAACAAATTCGATTTTTAAAATAAAAAACAAAAAAACACTTGACAAAAAATAAAAACCTTGATATTATAAATAAGCACTTTGAGTTAAGTGCTTTTTAAATTACTTAAAAGAAAGTAATGCATGTAAAACGAAAATAAAAAAAGTTTTACAAAACACTTGACAAAATGAAATGATGATAGTAAACTATAATAGTTCACTAAAGTAACATTTCAAGAAAACACATTTTGAAAGAAAAATATTTCGAAAAAGTGTTGACAAAGAAAAGTTGGTATGATATACTAACAAAGTCGTTACGAAAGTGCGAAGAAAGTTGTCATTAAGACAACAAACTATAGAACCTTAATAAATTAAATAAAGTAAATACTTTGAGAGAAGTACAAACCAAACAATAATTCGGTGAGAATAAAAAA